>JBKPDW010000540.1:0-5848 GCA_046728115.1 Acidobacteriota bacterium
GCTCGACGGTTGTGGCGTCAGTGGCCGCTGTCATCGTCGAGCGATCGATTCTCGGCAACGAACCGCTCTTTCACGTGCCGACGTATCGGCTGGTGCATCCGGCAGAACTGATCGCGTATGCCGTCCTCGGAGTCGCCGGCGGGATCGTCTCGCTCGCATTCTGTAAAGGACTGCTCGCTCTCCGTAGCGCGTTCCTTCGGCTGCCGACCTCCACTCGGATCGTGCAGCCTGCCATTGGCGGCCTCATCATCGGCGGCATCCTCTTGTACTCACCTGCGATCATGGGCGTCGGGTACGAATACGTCGACCAGGCCCTCAATGGAGGGTTGCTGCTGAAAACGATGGCGATCCTCTGCTTTCTGAAGCTGGGAGCGACGCTTGTGTCGTACGCCTCGGGAAACGCGGGCGGCATCTTCGCGCCAAGCTTGTACATCGGCGCGATGGCCGGAGGCGTAGTCGGAATGCTCGTGCACCGCGCCGCGCCGTTTCCGACCGGCGATCCTGGCGCGTACGCGCTCGTCGGCATGGGCACGCTTTTCGCCGGCATCATTCGCGCACCGATGACATCGGTCTTCATGATTTTCGAGATTACGCAGGACTACCAGATCCTGGTACCGCTGATGGTCGCCAACCTGCTCAGCTTCCTCATCTCGAGGCGCTATCAGCCGGTGCCGGTGTATCACGCGTTGCTTCACCAAGACGGTGTACATCTGCCGTCTCCGGCGACTCAGGCGGCGCGAACCGCGAGAACGGCGCGCCACGTGATGCGCAGCGACGTGTCGTTCCTGCCGCCGGAGATGTCGGTCGACGAGGCGTGGCGATGGGCCGCCCAACATGATGCGCCCGCATACTTGGTCGGCACGCGCGACCATCTCATTGGCACCATCACGCACCAACAGCTCGACGAATGGAGGTTCGCCGAAAAGGCCCACGAACCGATTGCGACGCTTGTCACCAATTCGTTAGTGCATACCCACGCCGATCATCCGATCGACATCGTCCTGGAGCGGCTCGTCGAGAGCGGGGGCGTCTTGCCGGTGGTGAGCCGCGTGGACGTTCACAAGGTGGAAGGAGTCGTGACGCCGGAGAGCATCCTGCCTATCCGCGCGCGATTCACTTGGACAGCGGGCACCGGACGACCGCATTGAGAATTCCGGTCACGACGCCGGCTTGAAGGCGGCCTCAGAGATCGTTGACCCTCCGAGCCACCTCTGCCAGAACTCTTCGAGCCACGCGTACGTTCGACGCTCCAACGCTCTTCAGTGCGTCGGTAACGGCTTTTTCGACCGTGTCGCGCGAGATCCGCGTGTACCGCGCAGCGCTCGGCTTTAATCGGAGCTGGGCACGCCGCGTGTCAGTCGGATCGCGCCGACGTTCCAGCAGGTCCCTCGCGACCAAGCGTTGAAGAATGCCGGTAATCGTGCTCGGGTGGAGTCGGACGATATGGGCGAGCTCGCTCGCCGACAGGCCCGGAGACTGACCCACGACCCGTAAGACGAGGCGTTGCGGCCCCGTGATGCCCAGCTCACCTTCCATCCTCTTGGACATTCGCTGCACGCCGTGCTCGATTGACCAGAGCAGCCGCATGAAATCCAATACGGGGTCGAGCGGGTATTTCGTGTCTGCAGTCGCTGGCATGGTCGCTGATGATATCGCGGCCGCGAACCGCGACGCTGTGCACCACCGCTATCCGCGCGTCACGTGAGTGCGCCGTATGCGCTCTCTATGGCAATGTACTTTGACCTCAAAGTATTTCTGCCGTGCAACCCGCGTTGCTCGGGAGCGATGTAGACGATCCCACCTCCGAATTCGCGCGAGAACGCGCCCGAGCCGTCGTCCACGGCGTCGCCGAGCGGCTGGCCGAGTGGCAGATCGCAGTACGAGAACGCCGAGAGTCCGCCGGCCCTCGAGCGCGGGAGCCGCGCGGCCTGGAAGTCCTGGGAGAAGAAGAACGCCGATCCTTGGGTGGGCGGGCCCATCATGTAACCCGCCTGGCAATAGCGGGCGTTCCGAAGGTTGTCCTCGTAATTGAAGTACAAATCGGACGTCGTCCCGTGGACGAGGATCGTTTTCGTCGGGTGCGCGAGGATCTGTGCGTTGATTTGGGTGACGAACGTGTCGTACGGATCACCGTTAGGGGGCTTCTCGTTGGTGGCGTTGAAGCCGTAGAACTCGACCGTGGCCGCGTCCGCAATGTCGAGGAAGTCAGCCTGGACCACGACCTGGTCGACGTAACGGTGATTCCAGAGGCCGTTGTAACCGAGAAACTTCCCGCCCATCGCAGCGGCCGTCTCCTCCAGGAGCACCCTGCCCGCCGCCGCCCATGCGGCCGCCTTGGAGGCCCCGCCGAGAAACGTCGTCGTCGCCAGGACGTCGCCGGCGCCCAGCGTTGCGCTCGGCGACGGGTCAGCGAGCACGACGCCGAGACCGGTACTGACAGTGATCGCCGCTTCGAAGTCGGCCACGGCGGTGACGCCGCTCTGGAAATGGAAGGTGTATGCGCTCCCCGTGTTCGTCAGGCTCCCGGGTCCCGAACCGTCGGCGAGGATGGTCAGCGAGGCGTCGCCTTCGTCGGTGCTGTAGATGATCGTGTCAATCGTCGATGTCAGCGGGCCGAGATCCAGCACCGCGGCATACGGCCTGCTCGGTAACAGCTCGCCGTGAAACCCGTCGAGCCAGATGCCGTGGGTGCCGCTCGCGGCGACCTGGGCGGCGATGAGCGTCGCGATCAGCGTGCGCGTCGCGGGGTTGGTGATGTCGGGCCAGATGTAGCGCCTTTGCGGCGGCGTGCCCGCGATCACCGGCTTGCCGTTCGAGCGCTTGATCAGGCACAGACGGAACCGATCGTCATACAGCGGCCGGAATAGCCCCGCTGCGATCCGCGTCCCATCGGGCACGCGCTGGACGTTGGCGTACGTGATGACCATGAGGGCCGGATACTCGGCTTTGATCGCGTCGACGGCGGCCTGATAGCCGTCCTGTTCCGAGTTGTAAACCACGTACCTCGGCGAGCGGCGAAACAGGAAGCGCCGCAACGGCGTGTCCAGGATGCTGTTCGCTCCGGCGCCGCCGGCGCTGTACCAGATGATCCGCGCGGTCACATCCGTCCACTCGCCGTTTCGGATGGATCGACGTGTGGACAATCGAACAGGATGTCCTTGGTCGAGCCTGCGAATGGAACGTCTGGCTCGATACCGTTGAAGGAGCCTGGTTGATTGCCGAAGTGTTGTCTCTGAAATTGAATGACAGTGAAATTGCTTGCGATGATTTTGGTCATGTCTTGACGCCTTCTTGACTACCTGACTTCGCCAGTTCATTCAAGAAGGCCGCAGCTGCGATATTCTCGATCCGTGCGAGCTTCGACCGAAGCGAACAACGACATCCACGTTCGCATCTACACAGATATCTCTGCTCCTTCCACGCTTGCACCGCATCAGCCGGTAACCAACGGAGTATGACTGTGCTGTCTTTGCGGCTGTAGTGGATCCATCGGGCCATCCCGTCTGACTGGTCGACTCGATAGAGCGATTTCTCAGGTTTCTGCGGGTTTCACTAGTTGATCAGGCCGTCTTCTGAGAACGAGCTGGATAGGCTTCGTTCACCAGTGCGCCGGTCTGCAACGTGTGATTCGCCCGCTCCCGTCGGATATGTCGGTGCGCCAGGTGGCCCAATTCCGGCAACACGATCGCCCACAGCTTTTCTTTGCGGCTGGTCACCTGCGGTCCACGCATGAAGAAGCGCCGTGACGTCCGAACGCGAAACGGTGGCCATCGGAGGTTTGCCGGGGCACCTTATACCATTCATGGTGCGGATAGCTCGACGGTATCCGGCCGCGTCAACCGCGTAAACTCTTGCCACGCCCGCATAGCGGTGGCAAGCTGACGGCCGGAAATCCGAAACGAGCATGGATCGCTGGGATCGGATCGAGAACGCTTGTCACGGCGCGCG
Source organism: Acidobacteriota bacterium (assembly GCA_046728115.1). Lineage (GTDB taxonomy): Bacteria > Acidobacteriota > Vicinamibacteria > Vicinamibacterales > CAVVIG01 > CAVSWN01. The sequence continues at coordinate 3,949 of JBKPDW010000540.1, forward strand.
CGATCTGCGCGGCGAAGCACGCGAGCGCTTTCTCGACGAGCGCTGCGGGTCGGATCAGGGGATGCGCCGGGACGTCGAGGCGTTGCTCGAACAGGACGAGACTCCCGGTAGCGTCCTGAATCGGCCAGCGGTGCACGTGGCCGCCAACGGGCCCTCACTGCCCGGACGTCCCGCCATGCTGACCGGGCGCTCGGTTGGATCCTACGAGATTCTCGACCCCATCGGATCGGGAGGGATGGGAGACGTCTATCGCGCCCGCGATACGACGCTGAAGCGCGAGGTGGCGCTCAAGGTCCTGCCCACGGTGTTCGCCCTCGATCCCGATCGCCTAGCCCGGTTCCGGCGCGAGGCGGAGTTGCTGGCCGCGCTCAATCATCCCAACATTGCGGCCATCTACGGGGTCGCAGAATCGGAGGGCGTGCGGGCGCTGGTCTTGGAGCTGGTCGAGGGCCCGACGCTGGCCGATCGCCTCGCTCACCGACCGATTCCCCTCGACGAGGCGGTCCCGATCGCCCGCCAGATCGTCGCGGCGCTCGAAGCGGCCCACGAATGCGGCATCGTGCATCGGGATCTGAAGCCGGCCAATATCAAGGTGCGGCCCGACGGGACCGTGAAGGTGTTGGACTTCGGGCTGGCCAAGGCGCTCGAGCCCGGGGTGTCGGCCGGCGGCGATGCGACGGCGTCGCCGACGATCACAAGTCCTGCGGTGACGCGGACGGGCGTGCTGCTCGGTACGGCCGCGTATATGAGTCCCGAGCAAGCGAAGGGGCGGCCGGCCGACAAACGCAGCGATGTGTGGGCGTTCGGATGCGTCTGCTACGAGATGCTCACCGGGAGACGGGCGTTCGGCGGCGAGGACGTCAGCGATACCCTGGCGGCCGTCCTGCGCGGCGAGCCGGACTGGACGGCGTGGCCGGACACGGCGCCGCTGCACATTCGGGTGCTCGTCGAAGGGTGCGTCCGGAAAGATCGCAAAGAACGGATCGCGGACATCTCGACTGCACGGTTCGTGCTGAACGAACGCCGCGCTGTACCGGAGGCCGCTTTGCCGTCGCGATTCGTAGTACGGCAACGGCCCTGGATACTTCCCGCGGTCGTCGCGGCGATCGCCGCGATCGCCGGCATTGTCGGATGGAGCGTGAGGCCGTCAGGCAATGAAATCGTCACCGGCATCACGCGGTTCTCCATACCACTGAGCGAGAACCAGCAGTTCACGAATCCCGGCCGGCCATTGCTGGCCATTTCACCCGACGGGACGCAGGTAGTGTACGTCGCGAATCGGCGCTTGTATCTCCGTCCGAGGTCGGAACCCGAGGCAAGGCCGATTGCAGGGACTGAGGGCTCTGCAGGAGTAGCGAGCCCGGTCTTCTCGCCAGACGGCCAGTCCATCGCGTTCTGGTCGGCGGCTGATCGAACGCTGAAGAGGATTGCTGTGAGTGGAGGCACAGCCGTGACGATCTGCCCGGCGGATCCCGTCTGGGGCGTTACGTGGGGAACCGACGGGATTCTGTTCGGTCAGGATACGAAGGGAATCATGCGGGTCCCGGCGGAGGGCGGCACGCCGGAGGTGCTCGTTGAGATGAAGAGCCGAGAGGTGGCGTTCGGTCCACAGTCGCTTCCCGGCGGTCGAGGGACGCTTTTTACAGTTGTCACGCCACGTCCTGGGCTTGGCCGGGCCGCCGCACGAATCGTCGTGCAGACCGGGGGCAGCAACGAACCACAAACGCTGATCGAAGGTGGAAGTAGCGCTCGATACTTGCCAGAGATCGGGCGGATTGTATACGCGGACGAGGGAAGACTCTTCGCAGTCGCCTTCGATCTTCAGAAGTTGAAGGTCATGAGCGAGCCGGTGCCAGTTCTCGAGGGCGTCGCTCGAGCGGGCCCGGCCGTTGCTCACTTC
>JBKPDW010000541.1:0-6851 GCA_046728115.1 Acidobacteriota bacterium
TCGCCGGACACGGTCCGCAACGTCGCCCGCAGCGTCATCGGTCGAAACGCGTTCGACACGGAGATGATCTGGCAGGCCGTCTACATGGACGGGTTCTACGCTCCCGGCAAGGAACGGCTGCACGCACTCGGCGCCATCGACCTTGCCTTGTGGGACATCAAAGGGAAGGCGCTGAACGCGCCACTTTACCAATTGTTCGGCGGGAAGGCGCGCGAGCACATCGAGCTCTACGCGACGTCCGGTCTGCCCCAGGGCCTGGTGCCCCCGGCCGAGGCGGCAGCGATGGGCTTGAAAGAGCGCGCGGCCGCGACGATGGCGGCCGGTTATCGCGTGTACCGCGTGGACAGCGACATTGTGCCATCCGGCGCTCCCGCCGCTGCGCGAAGCGGCCGAGGCACGACCTTCGATTCGCGGTCGCACATCCGGTTGATCGGTCAAGCGGTCGAGCAGATGCGCGACGGCGTCGGCCCTGACGGTAACTGGATGATCGACCTGCACCAGAAATTCGACTTCCACGAGGCCGTGGAAGTGTGCAGGCTCATGGAGCCCTACCGGCCGTTCTGCGTGGAAGACCCGGTCCGCGAGGAGCAGTTCCGCACGCAGATCCCGAAGCTTCGGCTGCTGACGAGCGTGCCGCTGGCGCCCGGCGAGGAGTGGGGGACGAGGTCCGAATTCAGTCCCCTCGTCGAGCAGCGGGACATCGACTTCGCGCGCGCGTCATTGCCGAATGTGGGCGGCATCACGGAGATGCTCAAGATCATGGCGCTCTGCGACACCCACAAGGTGGGCATCGTGCCGCATTTCACCGGCCCGATCGCGACAGTGGGTCACATGCACACGATGATGGCGTTCCCCGGTCAAGTCCTCATGGAGTACAACCAGGGTGAGCGCCCGGTCCCGTACATGCCCGAGTTCCTGGAGTGCCGGAACGGCAAGGTCTGGCCGAACGACCGCCCCGGCCTTGGCGTAAGCGTCGACGAAAAACAGCTCACGTTTGTCGAGGCGATGACCGAGTCTGCGCCAGGGTCGACCCAGCGACGGCTCGACGGATCGTTGACTCACTGGTAGTCGGCGGACGATAGGTCATCGCCCGTCGGCGGTAAGAACAGGCGTGATCGTGAGGTCGTCGGGCTGCGTGAGGCCTGCCGCTCTCATGCCCTCGGCGAGCGCAGCTGTCGAGAACGAACGGAAGGCCTCCTCACTCGGCCAAAAGTCCACGACCGCGATGCCGTCCGGCACCTCGCGTCCGGAATGAAACAGCAGGCCCGCCGAGCGGGCCATCGCGAGCATCTGTCCGTGCAGCCGCTGATAGGTCGCGACGTCCGTCTTGATCGTCAAAGTGACCATCACCGCCATCGTTTTCCCCTTTTGTCTATGTCCGATTCGCCGTCGCCGTGTGGCCACGCCGTCGCCCGCTTCGCCGCATGATGGTGCTTACCTCAGCGAAGGACGAGTATTCTACGCCGCGAGGTGCACAATCCCGCGGATGGTGACCGTAGGTATTGCGGCCCCCTGGGCCCGCCGATTTCCTAGCGTGAGCTGAGGATTCCGCGCGCTTATCGGGTCGAGTGGCGGCGAAATTCGCCGCGCTATCGCCAATTCATCGCCTTCTCTTCAGAGCAGCCTGCAGCGACGTCGCCAGCCGTGCGTGATCACGCCGTTCCGTTTTGATGGCAACTTACACATAATGCCCGAGGGAGGACCCAGCCGTGCATGCCTCTGCGATCGCGATCGTCACGATCGTGCTGAGCGGGCCGCTCGCGGCCCAGTGGCTGACGTACCAGACTCCGGGAATCCCGCGCACGCCGGAGGGGAAGCCAAACCTGTCCGCACCCACGCCGCGCACGCCCGATGGCACGCCCGATCTCTCCGGCCTGTTTGCAACGTCCAGCACGCTGTTTTCCGGCTTGAGCGGCCTCGGCGTCGAGTTCATCGAAGGCGGCGCCGGGCGGGCTCTATGTGAAGCACGTCTCGGGCGATTACCGGTTCGCACGAAAGTAGAGTGTTGAGTGAAACAGCTCCTCCGAAATGGAGTCACGGTTTGCGGAACCGTGTAGCGGATACCGATACCGGTGCGCGGGCCTGAGGAAGCACTGCCGTCCCGAGGCGACGCGACGTCGCGTACTACGTTCTCGACGGCGGCGACGAGCCACTGGCTGCGGCCGAGCCAGTGCTGCGGGGGCAGCTGCTCGAAATCGGCGGCCAGACCGATTTCTACGCAGCGGGTTAAACCGCGGGACCCTTCGATCCGTCAAAGGGTCGGAGGGTTCCACATGATCCGCCGCCTCGCCGTGACCGCCACACTCGCCGCGGTGCTTGTCGCCGCCGGCTCGGCCCAAACGCGCGATCGCCGTTCGACCGGCGACCGGGACTGCTACGACGGCTGGAACGATCGCCGCGCGTCGTTCTGTGAAGTCCGCGAGGATACCATCGGCGGCGCCAACCCGATCGACGTCGACGCCAGCCCGAACGGCGCTATCGTCGTTCGCGGCTGGGACCGCGGCGACGTCCTCGTCCGCAGCAAGGTCAGGGCTCACGCCGACACCGACGCCCGGCGCCTCGTGTCGGGTGTCCGCATCGATACGCTCGGCGGCCGCATGCGCGCGGACGGCCCGGCCAGCACGGACCGCGACGAGAACTGGTCCGTCAGCTTCGAGCTGTCCGTCCCGCGCACCGCGATGCTGACGCTCAACACGAAGAATGGCGGCATCACCATCGAAAACTTCGGCGGTACGGCGAAGTTCCACGCGCTGAACGGCGGCGTGACGCTCACCAACGTCAACGGCGACGTGCGCGGCGAGACCGCGAACGGCGGACTCACCATCGATCTGCAGGGCGATCACTGGGACGGCACCGGGCTCGATGTGGAAACGCACAACGGCGGGGTGAAGCTGACGGTTCCGTCGAATTACTCGGCGGAGCTCGAGACCGGCACCGTGAACGGCGGGCTCAAGATCGACTTCCCGATCACCGTGAGCGGGCGCATCTCGCGCCACCTGACGACGACGCTCGGCGCGGGCGGCCCGAGGATCCGCGCCATGACGACCAATGGCGGCGTCACGGTCCGCCGCCGCTAGAAGCTACACGATTCCGAACTGTAGGAGGCTTTCGGCCGTCGCGACAATCGCGTCTTCTCGTGCGCGCGGGTTCCAGTCAAGCAGGTGCCGCGCTTTCGCGCTCGTCGCGTTTCGGACTTTCCCGAGCATCGGCAGCACCTGACGCATCCGTGGATCGAAAATGGCGCCGACGCGGACGATCCAGTCGGGAAGCTCGCGCGTCGGCGCATTCTTCACAGCGTCGCCGAGCCGCGACCTGAGCAGCCGGGCCATATCAAGCATCGACATCGCGTTGCCGTTTTCGGCGACGGCGATAAAGCGCTCCCCGTTCGCGGCGGAATGCGTCATCGCGCGGATATGCAGATCCGCGACGTCGCGCACGTCGACAATGGCGAAGTTGATGCGCGGGCACCCCGGCATTCCCTTCAGGAGCCGCCGCACCATTTCCGTAGACGATGACGCGTCCGGGCCGAGCACGGGACCGAAGATGCCGGCGGGGTTGATGACCGCGAGCTCGAGCCCGCCGCCCTCCCTCCCGACGAAGTCCCATGCGGCGCGTTCGGCAATCAACTTCGACTTGACGTACGAGCTCATGTCGCCGCGATCGAGCTGCGACCAGTTGGTCTCGTCGAACGGAGCGGTCCGCGGCGGATAGCCGTAGTAGACGGCGCCGCACGACGAAGTCATGACGACGCGCTTGACGTTCGCGTCGCGTGCGGCGCGCAGCACGCGCAGTGAGCCGTCGCGCGCGGGGCCGACGACGGCTTCTTCTGACTTGCCCGCAGAGTCCGACAGCGGCGACGCCACGTGCATCACGTACTCGCAGCCTGTGACGGCTTCGCGCCAGCCCGCGTCGCTCCCGAGGTCGGCGGCGAAGAACGTCAGAGGCGCACCCGCGTCCGCTCCCGCGTTTCGGAGCATGGCTCGCACGCTCTCCTCTTTCTTCCTCGAGCGCACGGTGGTGCGGACGGCGTGGTCGGTGTTCAGGAGTTGCAGAACGACGTGGCTGCCGACGAAGCCGGAACCGCCGGTGACAAGGACAGTGCTCATTCAGCGATCAGCCGCCAACCATCAGTTTTCAGCTATCAGGCAGACACTATCATGCTGCCAGTCGCAACGTTCGTGTACCGGAGTGTCCCGGATGAGATCAGTCCTGCGAGAAGCATCCACGAGAACCGGCGGCATGTGCCCACCGACGATCACCTCTGATGCCAGTTACGGCTTGGCGCTCAGTCGCAGCATGTTCTCGAGGGCGTGGTTCCCTTCATGGCATGCGTACTCGAAGATGCGATACCGCTCGTCCTTGTTCAGCGGGAACGCCACCTTCCACGGTCGGTTGTACACGTTCGGATCGTCGATGGTGGCTTCGTACTGAATCGTGTCTTCGCTCACACGCGTCAGGCGCTCGACCACATGAGCGGCCTGGCTCAACTCGATGCCGCGCAGCCGCCCGGCCGCGGCCTGCGTCGTAATCCAGCCCTTTCCGTTGAAGTTGGTCGTCGCGATGACCAGCGTGTCGCCCTCCCAGCGACCGCGCGAGTCGCCGTCCCACGATCGCAAGAGTGGGCCGAGCGCTGGCCGGCCGTCGAGCGGAATCACCCGGGCTTCGTGAATCATCTCGGAGTGGAAAACGACGTAGCCTGGTGTCTGGATGATCTGGTGGCCGTTGTTGTAGGCGCTTGGCCACATCGATCCGGGCACGCCGCGGGTGATGCAACGCTCCCATGGCCCATAATGAGTGATGACACCCGCGTCGAGCGCGAACGCTACGTCTCGCTTGTCGATCGCTTCCTTCTTCAGCGGCACTCTCCCGTCACGAGGATCCACCACCATCGACGGCCGCCGCGGACTGGTCGGACTGTCCTGCACCAGCCAGTCCTGCGTGCTCACGGCCGGCCCCCGCGGTGGCATTTCTTCGGGACGCAGCTGCTCGAACGTGGTCGAATCGTAATTGGTCCATATGCCCTGCAGGTCCGGCTGGCCGTCAGGCGTTCGACTCACAGTCCATTGCTTGCCGCCAGTGTTGCGATCCGCCTGCGGTGATGCCAAAGGAAGGGCGCGCCACGCGAGCAAGATTACGGCAATCGCAGCCACAGACCATCTCACGCGCTGGGACATATGCTCACTCCTGCCGAACATCTTAGGAGGTTCGAAAGGATAGGACACGCAGCCGTTTCAACCGCGGCGGCCCACGAAGCAACGGCTGCGGCTCTCATCGCGCTCCGCAGCCCAGCAGTAATCTTATGCCGCAAGGTGCACAATACCGCGGATGGTCACCGTAAGCCATCGAGTCGGAATCGATCGAAGGGTGAGCAGCGGGCCTGGCTACCCAACCCTTCGCGGACGACGGCGCTGACCGCACGCGTTAGCCATCCGAACGCTTCGCGCTGCGGTGGCTATCGCGTGCGTGCTCTAATCCTGCGCGCCCTGCCTACGGTTTGATGAAGAAGAGCGGGCCCTGCAGATCAGCGAAGTTGCTCGTGTTCAGAACCTGAATACCGGCGTTGTGCTCGCCGTTGAATGGCGTGACGTCGGTGGGGCACCCTGCATTGCTCGCATCGGTCGGTGAGTTGAACCAGAGGCCCAGATGATATGTATGGATTGGATTCGTCGTGGGATTCAACTGGGCGTCGGGAAACGCGTTGTTGTGCACGAACGGCGCAGCCACGGACGGCGCCTGAGCAACGATGAAGGTTTCCTCGTTGAAGCGCCCGATGAAGCGCCCATGGCCTTCGCCATCGTCGTCGGTCTCGATGTCGCCCTGATACCAGGCCAGACCGAACGGCGCGCCGGGCTTCTGAATGACGAAGAAGTCGAACTCCGTATTCGGCGGAAGGCCCGACACATTCACGTCCATGACCTCGACCGGCCCGCCGGGCTTGATTTTCACGTCCGCAGTGGCGGATTGCAGACAGCCCGAATTGACGAGCTTGGCTCCACGCATCATGGAGAACTCGAATTTCTTATCGTCCTTCTTATCTTTGGGGGCCGCCCGCATGGCCGCCTGACCTATAAGAAGAGTTGATGCAACAACTGTCGTGGCGATCGACGTAGCGAACTTCATGCTGTCTCCTCTCGTTGAAGCGATCGCGGAAACCTGATTGATCTCCGGCGACGCCTACCAAGATAGGGCTGGCAGACCACAAAATCCTTCAGGAACGGTTAGAGATGGCGGCCAATTGGTTAGCGTTTGGTAAAACCGGCCGAACACCATGAGCGGAAAGAGCGTATGCGCGGGTTTTCGCGTCCGACCTGTGCTCGCGCACGAGGCGGCCGATCGCCTCGGGATCGAAGAGGCCGCGACGCGGGATGCGAGCATCAAGGCGACCGAAAACGACATCCTTGCGTTGAACCGTGGTCTCCCCCTTGTCGGCTTAGCCCGGCGGCCTTTGGGAGCCCCAGATTTTTCGACCCTGGTTGTCTTGACGCGGATGACGAGGATTGCCGACGAAATCTTGTCGAGTACGCCTCGGTGCAGGACCCCGTCGATCAGCGACAGAACGCCGGCGCCCCGATCGTTTTTCGGCTCAATCGTGTATGTCACTGCGTCTCTGTGAGAGCGTGCGCGCGCGGATTTCTCGTCGTCGTGTCGACACGGACGCTTTGACTCCGGTCTCCGTTGCGCAATAATCAGCGCCGTACGGCGCTAATCGGCGCTCAATCGGCGCTGAGGGGGACAGCAGGTGTCTGAGAAGGAACGTTGCTCTCATCGAGAGGCCACTAGTCCGGCGATCGTCCCGGCTGCCGATTTCCGAAACGGAACGCGAGCGGATTTATTCAGGAAACGCGATTTCA
>JBKPDW010000542.1:0-7745 GCA_046728115.1 Acidobacteriota bacterium
GCATGAACGTGCTGCAGTGCCTCGCCATCGCGGGAGGCGTTCTGGAGTACGCAGACACGAAGAATATCGTTGTCATTCGAACTGACAATGGACGCCAGGAGTATCACAAGTTCAACTATAATGACGTGATTCGGCAAAAGCGCACCGAGCAGAACATCGACTTGAAGCCCGGTGACACGGTCGTCGTACCGTGAGTGTCGGCCGCTCGTGACCTGCATGACCTACACGGCCTCGCCCTTGCTGATTTAGATCAGACATGCTGCCAGGAAAAACTTACGCGCCCGAAGACATTGTTCAAGTACTGGTCCGCAGGTGGTGGCTTTTCGCGCTTCTGGCGGTGGTGGGAGCGGCGACGGCCTACGGGATCGCGAGGCGCTTGCCCGACTGGTATCGCTCGGAAACCCTGATCATGCTCGAGCCCCAGCGGGTTGCCGACGAGTACGTGAAGTCGATTGCACCGGCTGGCCCGGACGAACGTCAGGCCACCTTGGAGACTCAGCTCACGAGCCGGTTACGGCTGGAGCGCATCATCGCCGAATTCGGGCTCTACGGTTCCCCGACCGGCGTCACGCCGACGGAAGATGTCGTCATGGCCATGCGTAGCGACATCACGGTGAAGGCCGAAACACGAGAGTCCTTCCGGGTGTCGTACGTCAGTCACAACGCCAAGACGGCCCAGGCCGTCGTCGAGCGTCTGAGTTCGCTTTTCATTGAGGAGAACGCGCGCAATCGGGAGAGCATCGCCGACAATACGAACACGTTCCTGGACTCGCAGCTTGCGGATGCCAAACGTCAGTTGATAGAGCAGGAAAAGAAACTCGAGCAATACCGGGAACGTTACGGCGGCGAGTTGCCATCTCAATCCGGCACGAATCTGCAGGCGATGCAAAACACGCAGGTGCAATTACAACAATTGGCTGATGTGGCCGACCGCGCGCGTGAGCGCCGCCTGATGCTCGAACGTCAATTGGCCGATCTCCAGGCGGAGATTCCCGACGAGCCGATCGTCGCGCCGCCCGGCTCGCCCGAAAATGCGCGGCTCTCGACCGCACAGCAACTGGCGAATGCACGAGTGCAGCTGGATGTGTTGCTGGCTCGGTACAAGCCCGACCACCCGGATGTGCGAAGCCAACGACGCACGATCCGCGACCTCGAAGCGAAGCTGGCGGCCGAACAGGCGCAGGCGGCAGCCGATCCGTCTCTCGCGTCCAAACCGATCGCACCGGCCGAGCTGCAGCGGCAACGTCGCATTCGCGACCTCAAGGACCAGATCAATGATATCGACCGCCAGTTGGAAGCGAGGCAGGTGCAGGAGAACAAGCTGCGAGGCATACTTGCCCAATACGAGGCTAAACTCGACGCGATGCCCAAACGTGAATCGGACCTGGTGGAGTTGACGCGCGATTACGCAACACTGCAGCAAACCTACCAGAGTCTGCTGGCAAAGCGGCAGGACGCAAAAATCGCTACGAATCTCGAACGGCGAAACATCGGGCCGCAGTTCAGGGTCCTCGACCCGCCTAAAATGCCGGAAAGACCGTTCAGTCCCAACAGGCTGTTGATTGATATTGGAGGGGCGGTCGGCGGCCTCGTACTCGCCGGGCTGATCAGCGCGCTACTAGAGTATCGCGACTCAACGTTCAAGAGCGACGACGAAGTCGAACGATTGCTGAATTTGCGAGTTCTGGCGCTGGTGCCCCACATGACAAACCAGGCCAAAGCTCGCGTACGACGTCGTCCCTTCAAGGCTGCCGGAATTGCCTTCGTGCTGATTGGCCCGGTTACAACGCTGGTCGCTGCCACGATGCAGCTTCCCGTGTAGCATCGAGACGCCCATGTACCAACGCTTCTATAACCTTCAGGAGCTGCCGTTCGAGCTGACGCCCGATCCGAAATACCTCTATCTCAGCCGTCAGCACCGCGAGGCTCTGAGCAACCTCGAATACGGCTTCATGTCTGCGAAAGGCATCACGGCGCTCATCGGAGAGGCGGGCACAGGCAAGACTACTTTGCTCAACGCCGCTCTCGAGTCCAGTCGATGCCGCAACGTCAACTGCGTGTTCATCAACAACCCGACGCTGACCCGAACCGAATTCGTCGAAGTGCTCTCGGAGCGGTTCCGGCTTGGCCCTGGCAGCGCGCGATCGAAAGCCACGCTCCTTTCGGAACTGGAAGGTGTATTACGCGCGGCCCGATCCGACGGACGACTCATCGCCCTGGCGATCGATGAGGCTCAAAGCCTGAGCGCCGAGCTGCTGGAAGAGATCCGTCTGCTGGCCAACATCGAGACGCCTACGCAAAAACTTCTGCCGCTGGTGCTCGTGGGACAGCCGGAGCTCCGGGATCGCCTGAACGAATCGAACCTGCGTCAGCTGAAGCAACGGGTCACACTCCGCTGCGAAATTACGCCGCTCAGTCTCGGGGAAACGGCCGACTACATCACGTCGCGCGTCCGCACAGCGGGGGGTGATGCCACGAAGCTCTTCACCCGCGATGCCGTGACGTTGATCTACGAGCGATCGCGAGGCATTCCGCGGACCATCAGCGTCCTGTGTGACAACGCTCTATTGACAGGATTCGGGTTACAACAGCAACCCGTGTCCCGCGACATCGTTCTGGAGGTGGCGCGAGACTTCGACCTCGCCGGAAACATCGGCTCGCACGCTCAGGCGCCGCACGCAAGGGATGCCGATCCGTCGCCCGGAATCGATCGCCCTGCGGGGAAAACGGGCACGCGCAGCGTGACACCCGCACCGACGGAGGCGCCCGAGAAGGGGCTGGACGAGTCGTTCGGCGCCAAGCGGCGGTTGGGCGCGGTCGCTCCCCTGGTTGATATAGCGACCCCGGAGCAAGCGCCGGCCGCCACGCTGGCGACCCTGATCGCGGAGCCAGAGGGCCGAGCCCACGGAAACGAAGGCGGTAACCGCGGCTGGCGCTCGTGGACGCTGTCGCGGTCGGCGAACCCCTTGCGAGGGACATCCGATGAGTCGAGTTGACGAGGCGATGCGGCGTGCGGCGGCCACAGCGCCGTTGGCGGAAGACAGCAACGACGCGAGAACGATTGGCAAGCGTCAGGGCGCGGCCGCCACGCTGGAGCGCTTTCGTGTCGAAGGCAGGTCGCGAGGTGCCGTCCCGAGTGGTCTGTCGCGAGCGCCGGCTCCGATGCCGACGTCACCGAGACGGGACGGAATCCGCAGTGTCCTCGACGCGACGGTGGCCGCGCAAAACGCGAAGCTCGTCATCTGCCCGGACATGGCACACGTCCCCGTCACGCAGTACCGTCGCCTGGCCGCCGCGCTGCACGAAATGCAGCTCGAAAGGGGTCTAAAGGTCGTCATGGTGTCGAGCGCCGTGCCGCACGAAGGCAAGACGCTGACGATTACCAACCTTGCTCTGACGCTCAGCGAAGCCTACCACCGGCAGGTTTTGTTGATTGACGCCGACCTCAGACGTCCGTGCATCCACCAGCTGTTCGGGGCGCCGCAGAACCCAGGCCTTGCAGATGTTCTCGCCCACAGTGGGCCGTTGCCCCTCGTGCAGGTGTCGCCGTACCTCAAGATTCTGACCGCCGGCAAAGGTGACATCAATCCGCTGGCACAGCTGACGTCCGACCGTCTGCAGGCCGTCGTCGGCGATGCGGCCGCACAAGGTGATTGGGTCCTGCTCGATACGCCGCCGGTCAGCCTGCTGCCCGATGCCCAGCATGTTGCGAGCGTCAGCGAAGGCGTCGTTTTTGTCATCGCCGCGGGCACGACGCCATATCCGTCGATTCAACGGGCGATCGCGACTATTGGCGCCGAGCGCATCCTCGGAACCGTGCTCAACGGCGTCGACGGCCGGGTTCTGCTGGAGCGGGATCAGTACGAAGACTACTTCACGCCAGTCCAGACATTGGAGACAACAGGCGGCACCGCGGACTGAGCGCCCCTGACCGGTTTTTCCGACGAACGACCCGCCAACCCGATGCGGTTCCGAGCTTCTGACGGACCCGCCTTATACAAGACGGTCAGTGTCCTGGCGAAGATGCACCGATCACAGCGGAACGATCGCTCCGCGGCCTGACAGGGATAATTCAGCGGCTTCGAGCAGTCGCACGACTCGCAGGCCCGCGAGTCCGTCATTGAGAGGGACCCGAGCGTTCAGGATGCAATCGCTGAAGTATTCGAGCTCGAGTTTCAACGCTTCCGTCTGTTCGACTCGCGGGGCCCACACGTCACCCGATCGATAGCTGACGAGCAGATCGTAAATCCCCTGCGGTCCGTTCGTGATCTCCACGCCCTTGTCGTAGACCTTGATCTTCTCGTCGGGCTCGAGGTCGTTCCACACCAACATCTTCTCCGTTCCGCCAATCAGCGTGGTGCGAACCTTCACCGGCGACAGCCAGTTCACATTCACGTGAGCGATGATGCTGTGCGGGAAATACACCGTGATGAAAGCGACGTCAGCGAATCCGTTGAGATGCTTCCCTCCCGTTGCGACCACCGCTTCCGGCCGTTCAGGGATGACGTGGTCGAGGATGGACAGATCGTGAGGCGCCAGATCCCACACAACGCTCACGTCGTGCTGAAACAAGCCGAGGTTCACACGCGTGGAATCGAAGTAGTACAACGATCCCAAGGTCCCGTCGTCGACCAGCTCGCGAATCTTCCTGACCGCCCCGCTGAACAGAAACGTGTGATCGACCATGATCGTCAGGTTTTTCCGGTCGGCGAGTTCGATCAACTGTTCCGCCTGATGGGCGGTCGATGTGAACGGCTTCTCCACGAAGACGTGTTTGCCGTTTTCGAGGGCCGACTTGGCCAGCTCGAAGTGGGTCCAGACCGGCGTCACGACAGCGACGGCATCGATGTTGGGTGACCGCAACACCTCGGCGAAGTCCGTCGTCAACGGCACGCCGGGATACATTCGGCTCGCGCGCTTGAGAGCCGCGGGGTTCCGATCACAGATTGAAACGAGCGACCACTTGTCGAGCGTGTGAAGGTTTCTGACGACGTTCGGTCCCCAGTAGCCGAACCCAATAACCGCTACTCGCAGCGTGTCGACGGAAGCGGTCGCCTGATCGTCAGACGCCGACACCGGCTCGCTCGGCAGCGCCGGCGCGTCACCCACGGTTACTCCCCCGTCACCGCTCATGCAGCACTCCTTGTACCGCGGCGGCGGATCGCAACAGCCGCGCTGGATTCCCGGCGACGACCGCGCCGGCCGGGACGTCCCGTGTCACGACGCTTCCCGCTCCCACTATTGCCCGTTCGCCAATCACGACATTAGCAAGAATGGTTGCGCCGGAGCCGATCGAAGCGCCTTTTCGCACCAGCGTTTTCTCGACCGTCCAATCGGCCTCGGTTTGCAGTTCACCGCTCGCCGTCGTCGCGCGGGGGTACGTATCGTTGATGAAGGTCACGCCGTGGCCGACGAAGACTTCGTCTTCGATTGTGACCCCCTCACAGATGAACGTATGGCTGGACACTTTGCAGCGCCGGCCGACCGTGGCGTTCTTTTGAATCTCGACGAACGCGCCGATTTTCGTGCCGTCACCTATCGTGCAGCCGTACAGATTAACGAACCGCGCCAGGGTGACGTTGTCTCCCAGCCGGACGTCCGGAGCAACCGCGCGATATTGATCCATGGGATACGACGTCGCGCCCATCACCGAGCGCCCTTCCCGGAAATTACGGCAACCGGTGTTGCGCACAGAATCTTGACATCGCTCCAGAGCGAACACGTCTTCGCATACTGCAGGTCGAGTCGAACCATCTGATCGAACGTCGTGCGGCTCCGACCCTTCACCTGCCACAAACCGGTGACGCCGGGCTTCACGTCCATGACACGTCGCCGGTGCCAGGGCGCGTACCGCTCGACCTCGTAGTCGAGCGGTGGCCGCGGTCCAACGAGCGACATCTCGCCTTTCAGCACATTCCAGAGCTGCGGCAGCTCGTCAGCGCTCGTCTTCCGAAGAACGGCGCCGATGCGCGTGACCCGCGGATCGTCGGAGAGTTTGAATGGCGCGTCTTCCGTGCTCACGGTTGCCGTGTTGCTCGCCGTGATGAACGAGCTGACGAATCGTTGATGCAGCGTGTGATCGGCCTCGACGTACATCGTGCGAAACTTCAGCATCGTGAACGGCCGTTCCTTGTGGCCCACCCTCTTCTGACGGAACAAGACAGGACCACGTGAATTCAACCTCACGAGCACGGCGATGAGGAGCAGAAGCGGAGACAGGAGCAGCAGAAGGCTCGCGCTGCCGACGACGTCGCATGCACGTTTGACCGCCGGATAGATGGCACGGCTCACCGTGTGCGTGCCGCGGTAATCCGTATCGATCAACAGGATATCGTCGCTGGCTGGACCTGGATGGATGCGAAGACGAATCGACAGCGCCGCCAGGGCACCCCGACCCAGCCGCGTCTCCAGTTCCTGGCGGAAACGCCGACACAGCTGCTCGGCGATCTCGGTGTGCGAACCCTGAACATCCGGGACGATGATCCCGAGGACGCTCTGAGAATCGAGCCATCCCACGACATCCGACTTCCGTTTCACAGCCGCCAGTGCGTCGATGACGCGCGACCACTCAGGCGAGGTGCCGTCCGTCGGCTGGTCGTCGACAGACATGACCAGCAGGAACAGCGGCTGCGAGAACCGATCGGCGCGCTTCCGCTCTCTCAGGATGACCGTCCTGAACACGTCCTCGCTCACGACGCCCGGGTATGCGCGGCTTTTCGATAGAGCGGCCTGTAAGCGTGCTCGGCGGCTCGACCGATCGCGGTCAGCCGCCGAGCTTTCGAGTCGTTCGAGAGCCGGAAACGCCGTCATGATCTGACCGTCCCGTCGTCGGTCGCCTGTATGCGCCTTGCGTTCCTGGATTTCAGCTGAAATACGCGGACGCGCAGCCGATGTCGAACGCTTCTGGGAAGCGCGGCACGCAGAACATCCGATACACGCGCGCGAATGTGGTGAGACAGTTCAATGGATGATACCCCCGAGTGCGGCGTCAACACGGCCCCCGCGGTCTGGCCCTCGTGGAACCATCCAATGAAGTCCGTCTCCCGCGTGGAGTGCCACAAGCCGGAAAAGAGCTTCTGGGCGACGGCGGCATCCATCCTTCGCTGTCCCGCGGCCGATGGGACCGCCAAGCTCGCCAGCAGTAGCAATAGCGGTCGGCTCGACCGCTGGGCGCGCTCCCGTTCGAGCGCCAGGAAGTAACGGAACGCTTCCTGGTTGTACGCCTGGAAGAACCGCCCTTCTACCGCCAGCTGGCACTCCGACGCAGCCGGCACTTCTCGGACCTCCGTCAATTCGTCCTCTTCCAGACGCCGCACGTCCCGTCGCCCAAAAGACTGTGCAAAGACACCGCCATTGGCCGGCTGAGTTACTTCGCCGTGACTATTCCGTAACATTAAGTGATGTAAAGACTTATGGGGACCGGACGTTTTCGGATTGCGCAAAGAGCCTCGTCAGGCACCCAAACAGTCGCGTGAATCGAGGAATAATTTCAGCCTCATAGAACTGGCATTAGGCCGCCCCACTCACCTACGGGCGTACACACGCCAAGTACGACGAATGTAAGCTGGCGCCGACGTTAGCCAACGTTTATCGGTAGTCTTTGAACGGCAACTGACAGTCGTGCTTCCGCAGGAAGCTGAGAAAGCGCTTGTAGTCGCTTGGCTCCATGTTGAAGATGCGCGCCACGATTTTGTAATTCCCTCGCGCCTCCTCGAGGCCTTTGTGAACGACATCGCGTACGGTCT
>JBKPDW010000543.1:0-18650 GCA_046728115.1 Acidobacteriota bacterium
CGAGCGACGTGTGGATCCATGGCCTTGTGGCGTCACTCGGCATGGCCTTGGCGCTGCTTGGCCCGGGCGCGTGGTCGGCCGATGCCTGGTTGTTCGGCTGGCGGCGGATCGAGATCCCCGAGCGCCGCAGTACCCCTGACAGGTCCTCAGACCCCAAGCGATAGCGTGGATCCGTCGGAAGGTCCCTTCCGGCTCAAAAGAGTCGAGACGGAGGCCGAAGGAGATCGAATCTCCATCCAGAGGAGGTTGGTTGCACGTGGGGCCAAATCCAGAATGTGCAACAGCAGGACGACATCAGGTGCACGGTTCACTTTCAACTGGAGAGGAGATTCTCATGAGCGCATCCACAACGACCATCGCGACTCACCAGCCGCGCGCGGCTCCCACCACTGACGCCTACGGTCGTGAATTCTGGGAACACCTGTGGCGGACCGCTGGCGTCCAGTCCGTCGGCTTGTTCGTCACCGCCTATTTCGTCTACGGCTATCAGCCGGTGGTCTCCGCCATCTTCTCCGGTATGGCCATCCTCAACCTCATGTGGTTCGCGGCGGCGATCAGAGCCACGCTGGCCGACGCGGGCCAGGACGGCTGGGGAGCGGCAGCGACTGCCGCCAGCGCGGCCTTCGCGGCATTGTTCCTCTTGGTCGTCTCAGGGCAAACGGCACTCGCGCATTCGATCGCGGGTCTCGGAAATCAGGCGCTCACCACGGGCGTGAACGACCTGGTGTCCGCCGCCGTGGTGCTGACGTCGTTCCCGCGGGCGATGTTGATCATGGCCGGCACGTTTGGATTGTGGCGCGCTGGCCTGATCTCGAACGCGCAGTTCGCGGCGGGAGTCGCTGTCGTCATCCTCGTTCTCGCAGGCGGCACCACCTGGATGAGCAGCGGGATCTGGGCACCGAACGGCGCTTATTCGCAGCTCGTGTCGCCGGCCCTGGCGTTCGGGTGGATCGTGGCCGTTACGCGCGTCCTCCTTAGCCGCAGCCCTGCAGCACACGCGGCTTGGTAATGCATCAGACCGACGAGCACATCTGAAGGAGAACATACATGTCCACTGTCCAACTCCAGACAAGCAGCACGACATCGGACCGGGCCACCTCCGGACTCACCAGCCGGTTGCTGTTGACGGCGGTTGGCGGCGATCTCGCCGATACCGTCGCACTCGACGTCGTGCCTGAGAGCGAGCCGAAAGTCGACGAAGTGGTTGTCGCCGTCGAGGCCGCTCCGATCAACGGCGCCGATCTGCTGTTCGCGGCCGGCTGGTTTGCGGTGTACCCGCAGGTTCCTGCCGCAATGGGTGCGGAAGGAGCGGGCCGCGTCGTGTCGGCTGGATCGCAGGTCGATCCGGCACTGATCGGGCGACGCGTGATCATCCTGCCGACGTTCCGTTACGGTACCTGGGCCACTCGAACGGTGGTGCCGGCGCGGAACGTCATCCCCGTCCCCGACCACATCGATGTTCAGCAAATGGCGATGCTGTCGGTCAACCCCGCGGCCGCCTATGCCCTGTTGAACGACTTCGTCTCGCTGCGGCCGGGCGACTGGGTTGGCTTGACGCTCGCCAATTCGGCGGTCGGTCACCACCTGCTTGCCGTGGCTCGCAGAGCGGGCATCAAGACACTCGCGGTGGTTCGCAGCGAGGGCGCGGCCGACGAGGTGCGGCGGCTCGGCGCCGACCTCGCCGTCGTCGATGGCAATGGTCTGAAGGAACGCGTGACAGAAGGCCTGCGCGGCGCCAAGTTGCGTGTGTTATTCGAGGGGACCGGTGATCCCGGCCACATCAGCCAGGTCGTCACCGTGGTGGAGGACGGCGGTTCGGTGATCACGTTTGCTTCGGTCACTGGCCAGGTTCCCGCGTTGCCGCTGGCGGATCTGATCTACCGCGGAATCAGTCTTCGCGGGTTCTTCATTCTCAACTGGATTCGCGACACACCACGTGACCGGCTCGAGCGGGTGTACGCGGAGCTCGTGGAGCTCGTCGATCGAGGCGTCATGCGCGCGAACGTCGCGGCGACCTACCCGCTCGATGAGTACCAGAAGGCGCTGCGACACGCACAGACCGACGCACGCAACGGCAAAGTTCTGTTCGTTCCGTAAAAGGAGCCGCACATGTCACGCGCGACGATGCCCGGCGCCACCATGGCGCCAACGCAATTCATCAAGGCCAGGAACGCCACGTACGCGTATCGCCGATTCGGCCACGGAGCCGGGCGTCCGCTGCTGTGCCTTCAGCACTTCATCGGATCGCTCGACAACTGGGATCCCGCTGTCACCGATCCGCTCGCCGCGGGCCGGGAAGTGATCCTGTTCGACAACGCCGGCGTCGGCCGGTCGACGGGCACGGTTCCCACCACGGTATCCGGGATGGCGTCGCACGCGCTGGATTTCCTCGACGCTCTCCGGATCGACCGTTGCGACGTGCTCGGATTCTCGCTCGGCGGCATGGTCGCGCAGCAGATGCTCCGCGACCGTCCGTCGGTATTCCGCAGGATGGTGCTCGTCGGCACCGCGCCGCGCGGCGGCGACGACATCATGCACCTCGACAAACCGGTTCTGGCGGGGCCGCTCAGCGATCCGTCGCTCGCGGGGTACGCGGTGCTGCAGAAGATCTTTTTTGCACCGACCTCGTCCAGCCAGGCAGCCGGCGGCGCCTTCGTTGCGCGGTTGGCGCAACGGAAGGATGACCTCGACACACCATCCGGACCGGACGTCGCCGGCGCGCAGATGGCTGCATTCCGCGACTGGGAGCAACCCATCGGACCTCGCTTCGCCGATCTGCGCGGGATCCAACAGCCCACGCTCGTTGTGAACGGCGTTCACGATGAAATGATCCCGGTTTCGAACTCGTATCGGTTGAGCGAAAACCTTCCGAACGCCGTACTCCTGACGTACCCGGACTCCGGGCACGGCTCGCTGTTCCAGTTTCACGAATCGTTCACGCGCCAGGCAGCGGCCTTCCTCGCCGCCGACTCGCCGTACGCCCCGTACTGAGCAGACCAACTGGACTTTCAGAAGGAGATGTCAATGAGTCGCACCCCTCGTCTCGTTATCGGTTTCCTCGGCCTCGTCGCCACGGCGGTGATCGCCGCGGCGCCGGTTGAACAAGGTGCGGCGCCAACCAGCGCCAAACCGACAATCGTGCTCGTGCACGGCGCCTTCGAAGATGGATCGGCATGGGGGCGCGTCGTCGCCGGCCTTCAGAGCGAGCACTACACCGTCATCGCGGCGCAGCTGCCACTGAGCTCTCTGGCGAACGACGTGCAGGCGACCAGGCGCGTCGTGGAGGCGCAGACCGGACCGGTCGTCCTCGTCGGACACTCGTGGGGCGGCGCGGTCATCACCGACGCGGCGGCCGGCCATCCCAAGGTGACAGCGCTCGTCTACGTGGCGGCGTTCGCGCCGGACGCACATGAAGTGGTCACCGCGTACAGCGCGAAGTATCCGTCGCGCCTCAATTCAGCGGTCAGACCCGACTCGGCGGGATATCTGACCGTCGATCCGGGGCAGTTTCAGGCGCTCTTCGCCAGCGATATTCCCGCGGTGGAGGCGCAGGTCGCGGCCGCGATCCAGAAACCGATGTTCGCCAACGCGTTCGGCGACGCGGTCGAGCAGGCGGCGTGGAAGTCGATTCCGGCCTATTACGTGCTAACGCTCGACGATCAAGCCATCCATCCGGATCTGCAGCGGTTCTACGCCGAGCGGATGCACGCGAAGACGACCGCGATCAAGTCGAGCCACGCCGTCATCGTCTCCCATGCAGCGGAAGTCGTTCGCGTCATTGTTGAAGCGGCGCGCAGATCGGAGGTGCACTGATGAACCGCACGAGCAAATTGACGATTGGCATTGCGACGATATGGATCGCCGTCCTTGGTGGCTGGGCATTGTCCGCGCAGGACAAGTACGCCGTGAAAGTACCGGGCGGGTTGGCCTTCTCCGAGTTCAGAGGCTACGAGTCGTGGCAGGCCATTGCCCTCAGTCGAAATGAACGAGTGGTTGCCATAACCCTCGGCAACCCCGAAATGATCACGGCCTACCAGGCCGGTATTCCCGCCAACGGCAAGCCCGTGCCTGATGGGGCGAAGATGGCGAAGATTCACTGGACACCGAAGCCGAATCAGTTCTTTCCGGATGCGACCGTGCCGGGCGACCTGGTGAACGTGGACTTCATGGTGAAAGACAGCAAGAGGTTCGCGGACGGCGGCGGATGGGGTTACGCCGTATTCGACTACAACGCGGCGTCCGACACATTCACTCCCGGCACGACGGCCGGCACACCGCCGCAGGGGAACGACGCAAAATGCGGCGTCGCGTGCCACTCGAGAGCGAAGGCGACAGACTCCGTGTTTACCGAGTACGGGAAGCGCTGAATCAAAGTCTGTCATGGACGCTCTGACGCAGGCGGCTTGGAAACCCCTGCGGGTTTCGCTGTTCCGTCGAATCCTCGCTGCCAGTTTCGTGGCGGACCTGGGTTCCTTCATGCAAAGCGTCGGCGCCGCGTGGCTGATGGTGTCCATGCAGGCCGGCCCGATCTACGTGGCGCTGACGCAGACGGCGGCGACCCTTCCGTTCTTCCTCCTCGGGCTTCCGGCTGGCGCACTCGGGGACATCGTCGATCGACGGAAGCTGATTCTGTATTCGGAAGCGTGGATGTTGATGGTCGCGATCGTGCTTGCGGCAACCACGTTGTCACGATCGATGTCCCCGTGGCTGCTCCTCGCGTTGACCTTTGCGCTGGCGTGCGGCCAAGCCCTGGAATCCCCGAGTTGGAGAGCGGTGCTGCCCGAACTCGTCCAAAGAGACGACCTGTCGGCCGCCGCCGCATTGAACGGCATCGAATACAACACCGCGTCGATTGTGGGACCGGCGATCGCCGGCCTGCTCATCGCCGCCGCCGGCGTGGGTGCCGCCTTTGTTGCATACGCCGCCTCGTTCTTCGCGGTGATTGTCGTCATCGGACGATGGAAGCGACCCGTCCAGCAGCATGCGGCGCCGGTCGAGGCGCTTGGTGAGGCGACCATCGCGGCGATTCGGTACCTCCGCTACACACCGCCGATCCAGGCCGTCATGGTGCGCTCGGCCGTCGCGATGTTCTGCGCGAGCGCGACGTTCGCACTGTTGCCGACGATCGCGAGCCGTGCGACCGGCACGTCCACGACATACGGGCTGCTGCTCGGAGCGTTTGGCATCGGGGCGATCGGCGGCGCGTTCGGAATGGAGCGAGCTCGCCAACGCTGGTCCGCCGGTTCGCTTGTGACGAGCGCGATCACCATTCTCGGTGTGGCGATCATCGCGATGGGCTCGCAGCGCAGCGTCGTGGGTTTATTCCTGGCGATGGTCGCGATCGGCGCCGGTTGGATTGTGTTTTTCTCGCTGGCAAATGCCCAGGTTCAGACACTGGCGCCCGACTGGGTCCGTGCGCGCGTCCTCGCCATGTTCATGCTCCTCACCGAAGGCGGCCTCGCGATCGGCAGTCTGCTATGGGGCGCGATCGGATCGCGTGCCGGCATCCACGCGGCTCTCGTGGCGGCGGGGATCGCGATGATCGCGTCGACGGCGCTTGCCTTCCTGGCACCGTGGCCCGAAGGGGTCCCCGACATGACGCCGTGGGTTCATTGGCGTCGCCCGGTCGTGGTTGACGGCGTCGTCGCGTCGCAAGACCAAGGTCCGGTGCTGGTCACGCTGGAATACCGGGTGGCCCCGTTGAACGTCGATGAGTTCTTGTGGACGATGCGGGCCTACGAACGGGTCAGGCGACGAGACGGCGCGTTCCGATGGAGTGTCTTTCGAGACATCGAGCAGCCCGACGTGTACGTTGAAACGTTTCTCGTGCATTCATGGGGCGAGCACCTTCGACAGCACGAACGTCTCACCATCGCCGATCGCGATCTCGAGCAGCGCATCGCGACTCTGGCGCGAGGCGAGCCCACGATTCGGCACTGGATTCACCCGGAGATCGGCGACGCCATTTATGCGCGGGCACCTGAAGAAACTGGGTGAACGGATTGAAACGGATCAGGATCTCCAAATCATCCTCGATTAAGTGTTTGGACCAGAAGGCGCGCCATCACCACTTTAGAGATTCATCGAAAAGGGATTCGATCCCCTGTAGCCCGCTCCGTCGGCTCGCTGGCGAGTGGGAGCCGGCTGGCCGATGCTCAAGGTCGAGCGACTCGCTCAGGCGGCGTCGGGCGACATGACAACGTGATGAAGAACTCGAACAGCGTATCGCCCACCACGAACAAGCTGAGATGGTTGGACTACAGCAGAATCAGGTCGTCGCGCAACCCCTACGCCTCGTCGCGGATGGCGTGCTCCAACCCCATCGACAAGAGCGCCGATGCATCGTCATTCCGCCTCGACCAGCCTCTAATGGATCGGCTGGTTGGCAAGTCGCATCACGAGTGCGCGAAGGTGGTCATGAACGCGTTTTTCCCGGGGGGACGGAACTGTGTGCAACATTATGCAACCGATTCCGCGGATTTCTCCGATAAACGCTTTCAGTCTCCGCCTTACGTCGTTGATGATTGGAGCAACTCGAGGGCCGCGTCGGGACCGGCCCAGCCGAGAATCCGAGGGTCTTTGCCTTCGAGCACGGTGGCGGCCACGAAGAAGTGCTCCAGTTCGTCTCGAACGCGTTTGGGAAGCGCCATCGCCGAAGTCAACTCGGCCTCGCGGCGTGCGTGGATCGGCAATGCGAGGATCCGATCGTTGCGTGCGCGCCCTTCGCCGTCAGCCCGGTTCTGCTCCACTTGAATCACTGCAAGCGCCCGACAGGGAACCACCACGGCGGGAAATGTGGCGACATCCCAGAACAGGGCCGCATCGACCGGATCGCCGTCCGCGCCCTTCGTTGACGGGACAAAACCCCAGTCATACGGATACACCAAGCCGGTCGCCAGCGGCCGCGAGATCGACATCGCCTCGAGGTCCGCTCGATATTTCAGCTTGATCGTCGAGCCGCGAGGTGATTCCACCACGACGTGGAAGATGTTTCGCTCAGCGAAGGTCGGCAGGCGATCCAGTGGCGCCATGGTCGCTCACGAGACTGCGATCGCTCGGGTCCGAAGCGACGGCCTTCTTCGAGGCGTGCCCTTCGGCCGAAGACGTCGCCGGAGATCCTTCGCAAACTGCTTCGCCGTGAGTTTTTGCAGCTGCGTTCCGAGGACGAGAGCACTGCGCCGCAACTCCTGCTGAACGGCGGTCGACATCGCCGTTATGCGGTTAATGTGGGATTTGATGTTGCGAAGACCTCGCTCCCGTGTCAGCTTGGTTCGGAGCACAACGAGGTTGTGTTCCTCGCCGAGCGCCGTTTCCAGTGCCCTGAATTCCTCGATCCGCGAGCCGAGGCCGGACACGAGCCGTTCAGCCAGACGAAGTTGGTACCAGAGATCCTTCACGCGCTTGCGCCACTCGTGAAAGTCTGCAGCCCGCCCTCGCGTTTGAGCGCGCTTCATCGCCTTTCGGCTCGCCCGAAATGTGCGCCTGAGGACGTCAGGCAGTTCGGCCACGTCTATCGAAGGCGCGACCCATTGTTTGGCGGAACGCCGAATCTTTCGCAGCGTCCTCCCTGCTCGGGTAAGCCGTCCCGAGCCAGCCTGCGCCCGATGCGTCATCTGTGACTTCCGGCGCGACAGATGCGTTCGGATGATCGCCGAAGTGTGCTCCGGGATACGATGTGCAAAACGCGATCGCAGATGGTCGAACGTCTCGATGACAGCGTCGGCATCACGCAACTTCGACAAGGTCCGCCGCACCTCGCGGAGACGCTTGACGTCTTTTCGAGGTGGAGCGACACCTATCTGGTCGAGGACTTTCGCCAGCGCTTCAACCTTCTTGACGCTCTTACGACCTTCGTGCACATCGTCGTCGTCGCGATGGTCCTGAAGAAGTCGTTTTGATGCACCTCCAAGTTCCTTCCGCGCGATCCGTTTCAACTCGCGCGTGATTGGTTTCCCCGGCCTCAGAGCAAACGACATCGCTTCCTGCGATGCAAAATCTGGTTCACTCCGACCTCAGCGTTACAAAGTTTACATGTATCCCTCAGCCGGCACCCTGAAACCGGAGGTATTCTGAATCACTTGCACACTCAGAGGACCGAAACATGTCATCGCGGAAACTCGACGAACTCGCCAGCGATATCGACGATGCCAAGACGACCGTGGACGAGCTGCAGGATGATCCAGACACCGACCGCGACGAAAAGCTCGACGACCTAGACAAAACACTTGAACACGCTTCCGACAAGATCGACGAAGTCGAAGGCGAGAATGGCGAATAGTCTCCGCGCCTGATCTGGGATTCGGCTTCCTGTATTGGGTGAGTAGAACGGCTCGTCCGCTATCGAGCGCGAGGACGTCTGTCTTGATAATCGCTTTCTGACGGACATCAACCGCGAGCAGCTCCTCGCGCACGACGAGGCGTTTGACCTGCTTCACGAATACCGTCGTAAGCCGCTGTTGCCAGATGGCCTTCATCGCCCCAAGGATTCGCACCTTGTCATCGACCATCACGTAGCGACGCGCCGGGATGCGCCGCTCCACGTCGTCCAGCATGCGTTCTTTGTGGATGTAGATTAAGACGCGTCCGTCGACGGCCGCCCAGAGACCAGATCGCTCGATTTTGTAGGGCTGGAAGACCACATCGCCGTCCGAGAGAATGACCACCGGCCCGCGCTCCTGGAGCCGCGCGATTACCTCGAGAGCGTGCGGGTAAAGGCGCTCGGCGAAGGGATACCGTCCCGACACGCTTCGAAGATGTCCCAGTAGCGCTGCTCGAGCTCCGCGCCCAGATGCCTCGCGCATGTAGCGGCGAAGATCCGCCGTGACCGCGTCGTTGTCCAGCAGCGTATTGTCGACATCGAGTAGGAACACGACCTCGTCGACCGACGCCATCAGGCAGTCCCCCGCTTCGGCGCGCGGCGAGCCACGGCTGACGCCAGGGCCGTGGCCAGCACGACGGCGCCAATCATGAGCACGGATGCTCCTGCACTGATGTGGATGACATCAGCAGCCAACATCTTCACTCCAGTGAAGGCCAGGATGGTTGCCAGCCCGTACCGGAACAAGGGCAGTCGGCCGAGCACGTCCGAGACGACGAAGAACAACGACCTGAGCCCGAGCATCGCCATGACGTTCGAGCTGTACACGATGTATGGATTCTGGCTGACCGACAACACGGCGGGGACGGAATCGAGCGCAAACACGATGTCGCTGGTCTCGATGACCACCAACGCCACCAGCAGCGGCGTGGCGACGACGCGGTTGCCCTCGCGCCGCCAGAAGTCCGGCCCATGAATCACTGGACTGACGGGGATGACGCGAGTGATCCAGGACTCGCACACGTTGCAGGCACCCTCGACGACACGGCGCTCGCGCTCCTCGGCGAAGGCGAGCCGCCAGGCCGCCAGCAGGATGAGGATCGCGAATGGGTACATCGCCCACGTGAAGCGGGTGATCAGCGCGATGCCGCCGCCGATGGCGGCCGCCCGGAAGACCAGCGCTCCAAGGATGCCGTAGCGAAGGACGCGGCGCTGATACTGTTCCGGAATCTGGAGCTCCGAAAACACAATCGCGAACACGAAGATGTTGTCGAGTGACAGCGACTCTTCGAGAAAGTAGGCCGCATAGTATTCCGCCGCGGCAGTCGCGCCTTGCGTCGCCGCAAACCACACACCGACCGCGAGACCCAGCCCGATCCAGGCGATCACCCGCACGATCGGAGAGCGTCCACTAACCGACGGCGCCGAGTCGCCTTTCACGCGAGGAATTTGACCAACTCGGCATTGATCCTGTCGGCGTGCGTCCACAGCACGCCATGCGGACCGCCTGGCAGCTCCACGAACGTCACGTGCTTGATCATCTTCGCCTGCCTGCGCGACGTCGCATCCGCCGGCAGGATGCGATCCGCGTCGCCGTGCAGGATGAGCGTCGGCACGTCGTTCTTCTCAACGTCCTTGCGGAAATCCTCGATCCAGCAGTCGACGCATGCCACGGTGCCGATCGCGGACGCCCCGGCCGCAACATTCCAGTTGTCCTCGAGCACGCGCTCGCTCACCAGCTTCCCGCCGGTGACGTCGTAGTTGTAGAAGTTGCGGAGGAACTCCATAAGGAACGACGGACGATCGGCGCGAATGGCGGCTTTGATGTCCTCGAACACCTTCGCGTCCACCCCCTCGGGATTGTCAGGTGCCTTCACCAAGTACGGGCCGAGCGTACCGATCAGCACGGCTTTGCGAACGCGCGTGCTGCCGTATTTCCCGAGGTACCGAGTGACCTCGCCCGTGCCCATCGAGAACCCGACCAAGTCGACGTGCTGGAGATCGAGAGTTTGCAGCACCACTTCGAGATCCGCGGCGAACGTGTCGTAGTGGTATCCAGTGGCCGTTTTGCTCGAACGGCCGAAGCCGCGCCGGTCGTAGGTGATGACGCGATGCCCAGCCGCAAGGAGGGCCGCCGTCTGTTTCTCCCACGACGCGCCGCTCAGCGGCCAGCCATGGATCAGGACAACGGGCGAACCCGAGCCATGGTCCTCGTAATACAACTCGATCGGGGTGGAGTTCTCCTTGCCGACCGTAATGGCGCTCATGTCAATGCTCCTCCCCTGCCCGCAGGCGTGCGGTTTCTACTGATGCAGCACTTGATGAACAAAGGCGACGGCAATCGAACCTTCGCCGACTGCGGACGCCACGCGTTTGATATTGCCGCCGCGCACGTCCCCAACCGCGAACGCGCCGGGGCGGTTCGTTTCCAATAGATACGGCGCCCGCGCCAGCGGCCACGCGGCCGTCGTCAAGTCGTCCGGCGACAGGTCGGGACCAGTTTTGATGAACCCACGCCCATCGAGCGCGAGGCAGCCATCGAGCCAGCCGGTGTTGGGCACGGCGCCCGTCATCAGGAACACGTGTCTGATGTCGCGGGTCTCGTCCAGGCCCGTCCGGCGATCGCGCCACCGGACGCGATCGAGATGCTGCACTCCGTCCAGCGCCACGAGCTCTGTCTGCGTCCGCAGCGTGATCTTCGGGTGCTCCTCAATCCGCAGCACGAGGTAGCGCGACATCGTCTCCGCCAACCCGTCCTTCCGCACCAGGAGGTGCACGTGCTTCGCGGTCTCGGCGAGAAACACGGCCGCCTGCCCCGCCGAGTTGCTGCCACCTACGATCGCGACCTCTTCACCGCCACACAGCTGCGACTCCATGCGCGAGGCGGCGTAGTACACGCCCGCGCCTTCGAACTGCGAGACGTTGGTGATCGCGGGCTTCCGGTACTGGGCGCCCGACGCGATGATCAGCGCACGCGCATCGATCCGCCCCCCGTCTTCGAGGTGCACGGAGTACAGCGGATGCGCGCACGAGAGCTTCGTGGCGCCTTTCGCGATCATCACCTGCGCGCCGAATTTCTGGGCCTGCGCGTACGCTCGGCCGGTGAGGTCCAACCCAGAGATGCCCGTCGGGAACCCGAGGTAGTTTTCGATCCGGGAACTCGAGCCGGCCTGCCCTCCCGGGAGGTTCGACTCGAGGACGAGCACATTCAGCCCTTCCGACGCGCCGTACACCGCGGCCGCGAGCCCGGCCGGGCCCGCGCCGACGATCACCAGGTCACGGACGTGCGTCCGGTCGATCGCATCGTTGAACCCCAGACAGTCGGCGATCCTCTGGTTGCTCGGATTGCGCAGCACCGCATCGCCGCGACAGATCAGCACCGGCACGTCGGCGGCGCTCACCTGAAACCGATCGAGGAGATCCTGCGCGTCGGCGTCGCGATCGAGGTCGATGTAGTGGAACGGATGGCCGTTGCGTGTCAGGAACTCGCGGATGCGCAGCGTGCCCGCGCAATGGGTCGAGCCAATCATGACGACGTCGCCGTAGCCGCCCGCGATCAGCTCGATGCGGCGGAGGACGAAGGCTCGCATGAAGATGTCGCTCAGCTCGGCATCCGTTTGGATGAGTGCGAACAACTGGTCGCGATCGAGCTCGATCACGTCGCCCGGCTCGCTGACGCGCGTCCGCGCCAGCGAGCGCCGGCCGGTCAGCATCGTGACTTCGCCGCTGAATTGCCCGGCCCGGTGGGTGACGATCAGCGTCTCCGTTCCCGCGGCTGGCCGCAGCACCTGCATCTCGCCGCTCAACACAACGAAGAACGGCACCGGCCGTTGGCCCACCTCGACGAGGACGTCGCCGGACGCGACGGCCCGCCGGCGTCCATGCGGCGCGATACGCGCGATCTGCGCCGGCGTGAGCGTTGGAAAGACGCGTTCGGGGCGAGCGCCGCCGAGCAGCGGAGGCGTTTGCGAAGTACTACTGATGTCCATCGGCCACCTGGGTGTTGTTATCGCGATCATCGTCGCCGTCGCCCTCAGGCCGATCGCTCATGGTCCGGTCCGGGCGTGTCAGGTCAGCGGCTCTGTCTGGGCTTCGACATCGCTCGCTTCCGGAGTCGTCACCGCCTGCGCCCCGAACAACTGCGCCGCTCGGGCGAGCTCGTGGCCGAGCGCGCGCAGTTGCTGCTCGATGCGAGCGTCCAGCACGCGCCCGTCCTGGAACACGCGCAGCGCTTGGGGAATGGGCAGCACCAGCGGCACCGCCCACCCGCGGAGCGCCCGCACGACGAACTCCATGGTATTCACGGCCTGTAAGCCGTGGGTTCCTCCAGCGGTGCTGATGAGACCAACGACCTTGTCGGTCAAATAGGGCGGCGTCCGATCGCCGAGCAGCTGGAGCCAATCGAGCGCATTCTTGAACGCGCCGCTGATCGTGCCGTGATAGAGCGGACTGCTCCACAGCATCCCGTGGGCGGCGTATGTCGCGTCGCACAGCCTCCGCGCGGCATCGGGCACCGGCGCGCCAGGCACATACATCGGCAGGTCCAGCTCGCGTAGATCGAACAATTGCACCGAGGCGCCGTATTCTCGCGCGCCGGCCAGTGCCACGTTGAGCGCCGCCAAGCTCGCGGACCGCGGAGCCAGAGAGCCACCGAGCCCGACGATGTCAATCATGACCTGCTCCTTGAATCGCAGTCGCTGCGGCTACTGTTCGTAGCGTTCAACCACCGATGCCGGACGGACCTGTGCGCCATCGGGGTCTTGCCCGAACTCACGGCGGGCACGCCGCTGTCGCAGGAGATCCCAGCATTGATCGAGCTCGACCTGAATCTTTTCGAGACGGACTTGGTCGTGGTCGGACAGTTGCCCCTGCCCGTACAGGTGCTGCTCCTCGTGCACCAGCGTTTCAATCTTGTTGAGAACGGACTGGTCCGTCGTGTGCTCGGCCATGCATCACCTCGTTCAAGAATCGTCCGGGTTGGCACTCCGCAACTCGGCGTCTGCGCCCAAAATCCGATTGTAATGGGGTGACGTTGTTTGCTACCTCGTCCGGCCCGCCGGCATCGATATCGTGGTCGACGGCGGCATGAAAGTCTGGTGATTCCCGAACTCACGCAACGGGTCTGTTTGATCGTCCGCCCTCGTCCAAGGAGACTTGTCGGGCCGCTTACGATAGATCACAGGGTTTGAAGGGGCCTTCTCTCTGAGGTACCGGCGTGAAAAAGATCGGCTTTCTCTCCTTCGGGCACTGGACGCCATCGCCGTACTCCGAGGTGCGCACTGCGTCGGATGCCCTTCTGCAATCGATCGAGCTCGCGGTCGTCGCCGAAGAGCTGGGCCTCGATGGCGCCTACTTCCGCGTGCACCACTTCGCACGCCAGCTCGGCTCGCCGTTCCCGCTCCTCGCCGCCGTCGGCGCTCGCACCAAGAAGATTGAGATCGGGACGGCCGTCATCGACATGCGCTACGAAAACCCGATGTACATGGCCGAGGATGCGGGTGCCGCAGACATCATCGCCGGTGGGCGTTTGCAACTAGGCATCAGCCGCGGATCGCCGGAACAGGTGATCGACGGCTGGCGGTATTTCGGCTATGCGCCGCGCGACGGCGAAACGACCGCCGACATGGCGCGGCGCCATGCTGAAGTGCTCCTCGACCTGCTGAAGGGCCAGGGTTTCGCGGAACCCAACCCTCGGCCCATGTTTCCCAATCCGCCGGGGCTGCTGCGGCTCGAGCCCTATGCAGAAGGATTGCGCGAACGAATCTGGTGGGGCTCGAGTTCCAACGCGACGTCCAAATGGGCCGCGACACTGCGCATGAATCTCCAGAGTTCGACGCTCAAAGACGATGAAACCGGCGAGCCGCTGCACGTCCAGCAGCGCAAGCAGATTGAGGCCTATCGTGAGGCGTGGAAGGACACCGGACATCGGCGTGAGCCACGCGTGTCGGTCAGCCGCAGCATCTTCGCGCTCGTCGACGACCGCGACCGGGCGTACTTCGGTCGGGACACCCGCGACCGGGACCAGGTCGGCTTCATCGACGCGAACACGCGGGCCATCTTCGGCCGCTCGTACGCCGCGGAACCCGACGTACTGGTCAAAGAACTCGCGGGCGACGAAGCGATCAAGGCGGCCGATACGTTGCTGCTCACGATCCCGAACCAGTTGGGCGTGGACTACAACGCCCATGTGCTCGAAAGCATCCTCAAGTACGTCGCTCCTGAACTTGGCTGGCGCTGACCGACCGCCTCCTCATCGCCCCATTTTCGAGATACACAACCCCGTTTGGGGCCGAGCTGCTGACGAATTCAGCGACAAAGGCGCGCGCGATGTCATTTTGCTCAATCGTCCCGAATGGACCAGGAATCAGACGCCCTAACCACGCCGCATAGCTCGGCGTATGGGCATTGCCGGCGATGATGCCCGGGCGGAAAATCGCCAGGCTTTTGAAGCCTGCCCCTTGAACCGTTTCTTCTTTCAACCCCATGATCCGCGCATAGCGAATCCTGCTTCTTGCGCTGCTTCCCGCTGCCGAGAGCAAAGCAAACTGCGTGATGCCTCCGGCGTGACAACCACGGGCAAAACCACCGACAACCCCAATTTCGAGAGCCTTTAATTCCTCCTCGCTCCACTTCCTGCTGCCTTTCCCGACGCCAACACAGGAGGCCCCATAGACAGGATCGCCTTGCGCGACCATGCTCTGCGCCAGGTTGGTCACTTCTGCCGGAAACTGAGCAGCAGCCGTGTCCACAATCACCTGCCGCACGCGAGGACCTGTGGTCAGAGACATCGCTCTGCGATTGACCATCACCACTTCAGCGCAGGACGCCTCTGCAACCAGCGCACGCACCACCGCAGATCCGACCTGGCCCGAGCCACCGATGATCAAGACGCGAAATGCCAATCAAGCGCCTTTGGTACTACGTGGGGATGAGGGCTGTCTCTCCGCCCACGAGAGGAGCGTGTCGAGCGCCGGGCACAGGGACTGCCCCCAGTTGGTCAGGTGGTACTCGACCTTCGGCGGCACCTGTGCGTGGACGATGCGCGTCACGATGCCGTCGCGCTCGAGCTGCCGAAGCTGCTGAATCAGCATCTTCTGAGAGATGGCCGGAATCGCGCGTTCGAGATCCGAGAAGCGCAGCGTCCTCCCGCCGAAAAGATGGAACAGGATCACGAGCTTCCAGCGACCTTCCAGCATCCGGGATCGCGTGCTCGATCCCGACGGCCGCCGACGCGGGCGTGTGTGGATGCTTACTCATGGGTGAGTAGCCTACTTTATCGTGCGTTCTTGCGATGTCATCGTGTTCCCTCTACAG
The DNA here is from genome assembly GCA_046728115.1 of Acidobacteriota bacterium. GTDB lineage: Bacteria > Acidobacteriota > Vicinamibacteria > Vicinamibacterales > CAVVIG01 > CAVSWN01. The sequence goes on from JBKPDW010000543.1 coordinate 15,632, forward strand.
TGATCTTCATGACGACGAAGACGTCGGAACCCATCGATGTGCCCGCACCCGTTGCGGCCTATTTCGCCGCGGATACGACCGGCGCCGAGGCCGTGGCCCAGTGCTTTACTGACGGCGCGGTCGTCATCGACGAACGACAGGAGTACCGGGGCCGTGCGGCGATCGCGCGGTGGAAGGCCCAGACGTCTGCCAAGTTCCGCTACACGGTCGACCGGCTCGGCGCCCACGTCTCAGGGGACGAGACCACGGTGACTGGCCGAGTGGCGGGAGACTTCCCGGGCAGCCCCGTCGATCTCCAATACCGCTTCACCCTCGAGGGCGACAAGATTGCCCGGCTCGAGATCGGGCCGTGAGCTTCGATCTTGAAGTGACCGGTCGCCGCCGCACTGCAGCACCACGTGGGAGACGAACCTTAGGCAGGATCGCGATGCTCCACAACATGTCGTCGCTTGTAGCGCCCGTGACAGCACTCACCAACATCGTGCTCCCGCTGTGGATGCTGGGCCTCGGTCTGGTACCGGCCACAACGGTGTGGAATCAGGACACCCGGTTCGGACCAGCGTGAAGGGCTCCACGGGAGCCCAAGATCATCCTCCTGAGCATCCTCGGTAGTGTGCGAAAGCGTAACGGTTCGGTTGACCCGACAGATGTTGGTCGATAATTCGTCGTGACCGTCGGCCTTTTAGATTGCCAGGATCGTCCACGTCACAAAGACGCGGACACAGATCGCCGCCACCGCGAAGGCACTCGCCCAGGAGGGAGTTCGCGGCTGCTTGTTCCGGCGTCTCGTTTTCACGTGCAACATCGGCCAAGAGTCTACAACGGGCTGAGGGTTTTCTGACCGACTGTGGTCTGACGGCCAACGAGACGTACGCTCGGCGGACGCTAGTGGTCGATGCGGTCAAAACTGCGGCGGTCGCGGGGATCGACTTCGCCAGCTTCATCGGCGGCGAGCATCTGCTCGCCAGTCGGCGGCGCTCCGGCCTCGAACGTGCGCGTCAGATCAACTGGCGAGGTTCGGATTCGCAAAACCTGACGAGGCTCGGCGCCGCGAGACGCGCCCCCGAATACCCCGTCACCTCGCCGAACCGTCGCCGCGCCTCCCAGTCGGTACGTGCGGCCGCGATCTCTTGAGGCGTGCGCGCCACAAAGTTCCACCACATCAGAATCTTCTCTGGGAACAGTGGACCGCCGACCAACAAGAGTCGGCCACCCGATCGACTGGCGAAACACACGGCGGAACGATTGGCGCCAAGATAATACAGACGTTTCGTTTCAGCGCAAGGACGTGACGCACATCGAAGAGGGCACGAGTGACGCGCCGCTCCGCTCGATTTTCGTCGAGATCAAAAAGCAGGAGCCCAGGAGACGGCCGCCGTCGTCTGGCGATCGGCGTGCATTAATTCTCGCCAAGAAATCGCTCAGATGCCAGAATGTCGGGACGTTCCTCGATCTCATTTCTGAGGATAGTCAGCTCAATGTTTATCGAGGTGGACTGAGAGTGCGCCCACCAGGCGCGCCCACCGCTCGGCCGGAACAGGTGTCGCGCTACTAACTTCTCAAGGCGTGATGCGAGAACAGAAGGATAGCCCCGCAAAGTGTGGCGATGAATGGGCCGATCCCGTGCTCGGCCGCCTGAGCGAGTCGAGCGTTGCGAGAAATCGACACGCTTGTGTTGCCGACGCTCACAGGCCCGGTACTGGAGACGACGCCGGTCGAAACGATCAGCGACCAGCCGCCCAAGAGAAAACCCTCGCGCCCTTTCCGCCACGCTACGTCTCTATGCGGAGCCTGGATCCTGCAAATCCTCGAGCCGATTTTCTCTGGATAGTCCCCTCATGCGGCCTTCGGCAGCGTCACGACGAACGACGCCCCGCGTGTGACGCTATTCTCGACCGCAATCGTGCCGCCGTGCGCCTCGACAATGCGCTTCGCGATGCTCAATCCGAGACCGTAGCCGCCGGTCTTCTTGGATCGCGAGCGATCGACCCGGAAGAAGGGCTCGAAGAGATTGGCCTTGTCCTCTTCGGGAATCCCCACACCATCGTCGGTGACGCGGATGACGATCTTGTCGCCTTCTTGCGCCGCGGATACTTCGACGGGACGGCTGTCAGGTAGCGAATACTTCACCGCGTTCTCCAGCAGATTCCTGAATACCGTGCGTATCTGAACCACATCGATGTCAACGAGGAGTTCCGGCATCGCCGCGACAACAACGGTTGGCGGCCGATCGTGAAAACTTTGCGCGACGTCCTCGAGGATCGTGGCCAGGCCCTGCCGCGTGGTCTTAATTCCGGCACCGTCACGCAGCCGTTCGAGCTCCAGGAGTTCGCCGATCATGATGTCCATTTGGGCGAGGTTCGCATCCATGCGGTTCTTCAACTCCGGATCGCCTACGAGTTCCGCGACGACTTTCAGGCGCGTCAACGGCGAGCGCAATTCGTGGCTCACGTCGAGCAGCAGCTGATCGCGCGCGCGGATCATGTCTTTGACGCGACCAACCATTCTGTTGAATGCGTCGGTCAACACTCCGAACTCGTCGGCGGAACGCATGGGTACAACGACATCCAGGTGACCCTCACTCAATCGGGTCACTCCGTCGCTGAGCAACCGCAGGGGCAGAAGTTGCCGTCTGAGCATGCCGTGCGCGACGAAGACGACGACTCCGACCAGGCACAGCACGACGGCTGGGACGACGAGATGGGCGGTGTGTGTGCGTTGCGGGACGTTCCAAGCGAACAGATACGAGCCGCCATTCGGAGCGGTCGCGAGGTAATACTGGGGGCGGCCGAAAGACGCGTGTCCAAGCCGTCGAGCCTCCGCGATCGAGGGCAGGTCAGCTTCTGTTGCCCAGGTCGCATCGGGACCCTCGTACCGAGTCTGCACATTCAGACGCGCACCGATTTCCTTTGCCTGTTCAAAATTCGGCGCGCTGGCGGCAACGGAATGCATGTATTCGTGCGCGATGTCGCTGATCGACGCGTTCATGAGCGGACCCAAATACAGCCAAAAGAACGCG
>JBKPDW010000544.1:0-23028 GCA_046728115.1 Acidobacteriota bacterium
CCCTCGAACTGCTCTGGCTGCGGACCGAACCGAATTCTGTCGCCGGCGGGACGTCTGAACGCGATCCGATACAGGGTGACGCCGACGAACGCGACGACTTCGGGCTTCAACCGCCGCACCTTGCGGTGCAACGATTTCTCGCCGGCGATGTATTCCTCCCGCTTCAGCGAATCGATCCCGGACGTCGGACGCGGGATCAGGTTAGTGATACCCAGACCCCATTCCGGCAGCCGATGATCATCCTCGGTCCCAATCGGTTCGGAGACGAGCCCCGACTCGTACAGCAGCTTCCAGAAACGATTGGAGTAGCCGGCGAAGTGATGACCGATGGCGGCCGAGCGGATCCCGGGGTTGATGCCCACGAGCAGCACCCGCGGGTGTGGACCGATGCGATCCTGCAAGGGTCGCATATACTGCCGTATTCTGATGCAACTTCTGATGCAGCTTCCGTCCCGCGGGAGGGGTCGGATGTTCGTCTGTGATTGGTATTGATGTCGAGCGACGCCGACGAACCCACACGCGCCATCTCGCTCGGCACAATCGGGCGCTTTCGAATCATTCGCAGCCTTGGCCGCGGCGGGATGGGCGAAGTCTACCTTGCCGACGATCCGAGGCTGAATCGATCCGTTGCCCTCAAACTGCTGAACACCAATGTCGCTAACGATCCCGAACGCCGCGCGTTCTTCGAGCGCGAGGCGACGTCGGCAGCGGCGCTGAATCATCCGAACATCTGCACGATCTTCGAGGTTGGCGAAGCCGACGGCCGGCCCTACATCGCGATGGAAGCGGTCGAGGGACGCACGCTGAGCTCGATGCTCAAGGATGGACGACTGGCGGTCGATTCGGTGATCAGCATCGCGGTGCAGGTCGCGGGCGCCCTCGAAGAGGCGCGTGAACGTCAGGTCGTCCATCGCGATCTCAAGACCGCCAACATCATGGTGACGCCGAAGGGCGCCGTGAAGGTGCTCGATTTCGGCCTCGCCAAACGGGTGCCGCCGACAGAGCCCCCTCAGGAGGAGACCACGAGCTGGGTGAGCCGGACCGCAATCGTGTTCGGCACGCTGCCGTACATGTCGCCCGAACAGGCGCTCGGCCGCGCCGTCGATCACCGCTCGGATCTATTTTCGCTCGGTACGATCATGTACGAGGCGCTGACTGCCCGGCTGCCATTCGACGGCCTGACGACACCAGAGGTCCTCAACGCGATCGTCAATCGCGAACAGGCGCCGATCGAAACACGCAACGAGCGCGTGCCGCCGGCGCTCTCGATGGTTGTGTCGAAGCTCCTCGAGAAGGATCCGACCGCTCGCTACCAGACGGGCGCAGAGGTCGTCGACGATCTGCGCTCCATCCAGCAGACCGGCGATCTGGCGCGACGACGGGCCGCCGTGTCGCGACGCCGACTCCTCATCGCGAGTGCTGTCGCTGGCGCGGTCATCGTCATTGGATCCGTCGCCGCGTGGTGGCGAACGCATCGGATTACGGTCAGCAGCAGCATCGGCAGTCAACCGATGGTCGTGGTGCCCGCAACGGTCACGGGGCCGCCTCAGTTTCAGTTCCTGGCCGACGCGATTCCGAACTCGTTGACCACGCGACTCTCGGAACATGGCGGCATCAAGATGAAGGTCCCGCCGACGTCGATCGAATTCGGCAACGTCAGCGGCAATCTGGTGCGGGTCGCCGACTCGTACGGTGTGACCATGTGCATCGTGCCCAGGGCGACAGTGGCGAGCGGGCGGCTCACCGTGAATGTCCAGGTCGTGGAACCGAGGCGGAGAGACGTGGTGTGGAGCGGCGAGTTCGAGAGTCCAGTCGACCGGTACGCCGAGGCAATCGCCAGAGCGGCCGACGGCGTCGCGGTTGTGCTGACCGGGCGGCGTCTCGAGCAACCCGAGATCGGTCGGTCCTCAACGACATCGGCCATCGAGTTTGCGCTGAGCCGGGGCCAGTACTACGGGGTGAAGTTCAACACCCAGTATCAGCAGAGCGACTACGAGGTCGCCCGCGCCGCATATATGGAAGCGCTGCAGATCGAGCCGCGGGCAGCCGCGGCGGCGGCAGGACTCGCCTACCTCGAGATCTTCGCAATGCAGGGCGGCAAACCGCCCGATCGCGCACTGCCGACCATCGACCAGTGGGCCCGCCGTGCGATTGATTTCGACGACCACAATCCGCTGGGATGGGCGGCACTTGCGGTGGCCGAGAGCTGGCGCACACCGGCCAACCATGCAAAACAGCTCGAGTACGGCTTCCGGGCCGCGTCGCTGGGTGAGGCATGCGGGCGATGCCAGCTTGCGCTGATGATGGGCCTCCAGCATTTCTCGCCGGTCCTGAGGTATCACACGGCAGCGCACGACGCCGACCTGGATCCGTTGTCCGCGTACGGGCACTTGAACAGCGCGGTCGCGCTGACGGCGCTCGGTCGATCCGACGAGGCGTCGGCAGCCATCGCCCGCGCTGCCGCTATCGAGCCGAATGCGCTCTGGGTCTCGGTGCTCCGCTCGTTCGTCAAGGCGGCATCTGGTTCTCTGCAGGCCGCGGCCGCCGATGCCGAAGCGCTCGCTGCCCTCGACAGCTTGAAGACGATGCCACCGTGGATCGGACGCATTCTCGACATGATTCGCGCCGCAGCAACGGGCGACGAGCGCGAGATCGCGCAGGCCGTAGAGCGGTTGCGGGAACCAGCGCGGCACGGCCGCGCAACCGAAGAGGAGTTGATGTACCTCGCGAACATCGTCACGCCGGTGCTGGCGCGCGCGGGTCACACAGACGCGGCGCTGACCATCCTCGCCGACGTGACTGCTGCCGACGCACCGCCGCCGTTCGATATGGTGGTGCTCAATCCGTTTCTCAAACGGTTGATGAACGACACGCGCGCGAGTGTCATCGTTGCGCGGTCACGAGCAAGCTTCGATCACTTGCTCGAGGCTATCAGGCAGGCGCGAACGGTGGGACGGTTCCCACGCTACCTCGAGCAGCCGCTGCAGGATCTGCTGTCGGCATTGAGGGATTCGGGCCGCGCCGGCTAGCTGAATGCCGTTCCGGCGCGACCCGCCACACGTTTTACTCGTCGTTGTTCGTGCAAACCATCCGGGCGGGGGCCTTCTTCCCGCGACGCGCAGGCTTCTTTGCCTTCTTGGCCGCCTTTTTCTTGCCAGCCTTCTTCTTCTTCTTCGCCATGACCGCTCCTTTTATGAGCCCACCGTTGACGATTGACGCGCCTGGTGAGAGCGCGGATACGGGCACGCACCGCCGGTGAAGGCCGGTACTCGCCCAGTGGAATGGCAAGCGCCAGGTATCGCTGACCGTCCGTCACGAGCAGCCCGCGCTCCACGAGGAACGTCAACCGCTGTGCGACAGAGGCTTCGGCTTCTGTCGCTTCGGAATCCGGCGACGCGATCGACACCAGACGACGCACGTGCGTCACCGCGTCGCAGGCCTCGTACAGCGCGCGATCGAGACCGCACAGAACGGTCGTCCTTGCGCGCCTTCCCGGCCGCAGATCGAACAGGAGCAGTCGATCGCCGTCTCGTGCGGAGACAAGCTCGCTTCGGGCATGGACATGTTTCCACCGCGTAAGCTGCACGCGCAGCGGCCGGCTATAGCCGCGCGTGTCCCGCCCGTCCGCATAGTCGAAGTTGAAATAGTAGGCGAGGTTCGCAATCGCCTGATCGGTCAGCCCCTTGAAAATGTGGAGGTACGGTTCGATCGGGCGGAGCCGCGCGAATCCCAGTTGATCGGCCTGCTCGAAATTTGGGCTGAAGCGATCGAGCCGCACGTTCGAGCCGCCAACGGGCGCCGGCAGATGCGTCAACTGCGGGACGAGGCGCGTCACCCGTCCGTATTCCGCCACGGGCTCGCCGGGAAATCCCCAGATGACGTTCCAGTACGGGTGCACGCCGAACTGTTTGCACCATTTCAGCAGCTGGACGTTCTGCAGCCATGTCACGCCCTTGCGCATCAGCGCGAGCACCGGATCGCTGAAGCTTTCGATGCCGGGCTGGATGCGTGTCACGCGCGCGGCGGCCAACTGACGGATCTGCTCTTTCTTCAGATTGGCCTTCGTCTCATAGAAGAGGTCGAGCTTCAGGCGACGCTTGGCCAACTGCGGCAGCACGGTGCCGAAGTAGCTCATCTCCAGGATGTTGTCCACGACCTGCACGTCACAGCCTCGATAGACCGTGGCCAGGTGCTCCAATTCGGCCAGCGCACGATCCGCCGACTTGCTGCGAAAGGTCATCGTGGAACCATTCAACCCGCAGAACGTACAGTGCGCCTTCTCGCCCCACCAGCACCCACGCGAGCTCTCGAAGAGCATGTTCGGCCGCCAGGAGCGCGACAGCCGGCTGGATTCGAACTGTCGAATGTAGTCGTGATAGTCGGGATAGGGCAGCGCGTCCATGTCGCGCACGATCGGCGCGTTCGTGAACCGGCCGAACGCGAACTCCCTCTTCAACGCCGACCGGGTTCGCACGCCCGGGATATCGTCGAGTGCCCGGCCGCCGAGGAGGCGCTGTACCAGATCGACGATGATCAGGTCGGCTTCCCCACTGACGACCGCATCGACGAACGGGAACTGACGGAGTGTCTCGGCGCCCATGATGCTTTCGCAGTTGGCACCGCCCATCACGATCGGCACAGCGGGTAAGGCATCTTTCAACCGTCGAGCGAGCGCGAGCGAGGCGGCGTGCTGCTGAAAGCTGCTGGTCAGGCCGATGACTCTCGGGGATCGGCGGACAACCTCGGCCACACATCGGTCGAGAAACGGGCCTGCCAGTTCGCGCGCGCGCGAGATCGCCGCGATCGTCCGCTCGCGCAGGGGCGACATGCCCCTTCGCACTGCGAACTCCGACCGGGCGCGAAGGACGTCGTTCACGTACCCCGTGTCATCATTCCCGGACGCGTGGTCGGTGAGGCCTGCCGAGAAAATCCATTCACCGGCAAGGTCGACGATCGGGACGCCATTGGATTGGGAGATGGCGGTGTACAAGCGGGAGCCGATTCGTTCGGCGAATTGAATCGAAAAGTATGCGATGTCGGACGCGATGCCCGCGTGTGCGAGTTCTGCCTGCAGAAGGCTCAGGCCGATCGAGGGCGTGAAGACCGAGCCGAACGGCATCGAGATGAACAGAACGTCGGCCATGCGGTCGTCAATCGACGGCCGCCTAGTGTCCCGGACGCGGTCGCGTTTGTCAAGGCGCGCGAGCGCGTATACTCACGTCATCATGAACTGGCTGTTCAAGGAAGAGCCGACACACTACGGGTACGATGCGCTCGTGAAGGACAAGACCACGGTGTGGAGCGGCGTCAAGAACCCGCTCGCGCAGAAGCATCTGCGATCCGTGAAGAAGGACGACCGCATCTTCTATTACCACACGGGCGACGAGAAAGCGGTCGTCGGGATCTGCAAGGCGCTGGGCGATGCGTACCCGGATCCCCAGGACAAGTCGGGCAAAGCCGCAGTCGTGGACGTCGCGCCCGTCAAGAAGCTCGCCAGACCCGTCACGCTCGCGGAGATCAAGGCCGATTCAGCGTTCAAGGACTTTCCGCTGGTGAGAATCTCGAGGCTTTCGGTGATGCCGGTCAGCGACGCCGAATGGGCCAGGGTCGAGCAACTGGCTGGCCGGATCAACCACGAAACCACGAAATCACGAAAAACAGACAAGTAAGTTTCGTATTTTCAGTGTTCGTGGCAGATCGAGATCACTGACTCACTGGCCGGCCACTGCGTAGCTCCTTGCCTATCTGGTCCACGCGGTCCAACAGCCGCAGAATGTTGTCGCCCAGAATGTTTCTGACGTCCTGCTCCGAGTAGCCCTTCGCGAGCAGGGCGGCGGTGATCTTCGGTAACTTCGACACGTCCTCCATCCCGTCGGACACGGTCGTGCCATCGAAATCCGACCCGAGGCCCACATGGGTCGGACCGGCGATTTTCACGGCGTGATCGATGTGTTCGACGATCTTCTCCCACGACACGCGCGGACGCTCGGCCTGCGGAACGCTCTTCTGGGTCGCCTCGTAGAGCTCGTTGGAGAGGAAGCTCGTCGAGTAGTTGATCATGATCACGCCGCCTTTTTCGGCGAGCGCCTTGATCATGTCGTCGGTCATGTTGCGCGGATGGCCCGAGATGGCGCGGCACGAGGAATGCGACGCCACGAGCGGCGCCCTGCTGATCTCGAGGGCGTCCCAGAACGTCTTGTCCGCCACGTGCGAGATATCCACCATCACGCCGAGACGATTCAGCTCACGGACGACGTCCTTGCCGAAATCGGTCAGGCCGTTGTGGGCGGGCTTGTCGCCTGACGAGTCGGCCCAGTTCGTGTTCACGCTGTGCGTGAGCGTCAAGTAGCGAACGCCAAGCCGCGCGTAATCGCGCAGGACGGACAGGCTGTCGTCGATCATGTGCCCGCCTTCCATGCCCATCAGCGCGGCAATCTTGCCCGCCTTGTGGGCGGCTCTCACCTCGGCGCCGGTCGTCGCGAGCACGATCTCGTTAGGGTGCTGCTCCGCGAGCCGCCGCACGTTGTCGATCATCACGAGCGATCGCTTGACGGCTTCCGAACCGGTGACCGTGCCCGGCATGTAGATCGAGAAGAATGCCGCATCGAGTCCGCCTTCGCGCATGCGAGGAAAGTCGACGTGGCTGCTGTTCTCCCCGCGCCCTCCCGGGCCGGATCCGCGGGGTTCGTGAAGCGCCATGAAATCCCAGCCTTCGCGGCCGAGCATTTGCGTCGTATCGATATGGGTGTCGACGACGATCGCCTGCTTGTGAATCCGCGAGGCACGGGCGTCCGCTGTCTCGGTCGCGGCCTTCGTTTGCCCTGAGCGAGCTTGCGCCTGGCCGGCGAGTCGAAGGGGGGCACTGAGCGCGGCGGTCAAAAACAAAAGCAGCGGCAGGTATTTGATTTTCATCGTGAGATCCCTCGCGACCCTGAAAACGGCCGCGCTACACGCAATAATCCTTCACGCGCTGCACGCGATCCTTCACGATCGCAGCGCGGGGCTTTCAGCCCTGCGAGATTCTACTCTCCCCAGCACCCACCGGACGACGAGCAGTAAGGGCGTCCAGAGCAGCAGCAGGCGCATGAAGCCAATTTCATCGAACACAAATCCGCCGAGCGCCGGGCCGCCGAGCAGGCCGGCGCCCCACGCAAGGTTGTAGAGGCCATACGACACGCCGAACGACCGGACGCCGGCATTCGACGTGGCCTCACCCATGTAGGCGAGCGACGGTGTGATCACGAACGTTCCGGTCGCCGCCGCCATGACGAACAGGACCAGCGCCGACGCGTAGCTCCACGCCTGGCCGAGCGCGGCGGTCATCGCCGCCATCATCGCGAGACCGAGCATCATCGTCGGACGTGCACCCCAGCGATCGGACAGCCGCCCAACCCCCGGATGCATGGCCGTCGTCACGACCGCGGCCGCGCCGTAGATCAGGCCAAGCCTCGCCGGATTCACGCCCAGATCGGCCAGATGCAACGCCAGGATCGGTTCGAGCATGGAGATCGTCGCCGAGATTCCGACCACGACGATCGCGCACGCAGCGATTGCAGGCACACGCAATACCATTCCCAGCGGCACACGCTCGGTTGCGACGTGCCGGTTGGGGACTTGCAGGGCGAGCATCAGCGCGACGCCGATGGCCGCCAGCGCCGCCACGCCGAAGAACGGCATGCGAATGCCGCCCAGCTCGTACAGCCAGCCGCCGAATGTCGGTCCAATCATGATCGCGACGCTCGTCCCCATCATCACGATGCCGGTTACGCGTCCGCGCTCGTTGGCCTCGTACAGATCCGCGATCAGCGCGAACCCGACGACCCACGTCACCGCGTCCGCTGCGCCCTGCACCAGACGGGCCGCGAACAGCCATGGCAGCGTGTTCGCGAAGGCGAAGAGGAGCGTCGCCGCCACCAGGGCGACGAGGCCGCCGACCAGCGGGCCCTTGCGACCGATCCGATCCGAGACGGCGCCCATCGGGATCGACACCGTCAGCAGCGTGACGCCGAAGGACGCGAACAGCAGGCCGATTACCGTCGGCGACGCGCCGAGCTTCCGGCTCAGATCCGGGAGGACGGGAATCGCGATCGAGTAGGCACAGATGTCGGTAAAGGTGGCAAGGGTCACGAGCGCGACGGCGAACGCCCGCGAGCCCCTCACCGTTTCTTCAGCAGCAGGCAGCCGAGCGGTGGAACCGTCAGCCGGATCGACTGGTCGAAGCCATGGGCTGCGACCGGTTCGGTCTCCACTCCGCCACCGTTCCCGACGTTTCCGCCGCCGAATATCCCGGCGTCGCTGTTCAGGAGTTCAGTGTAGTAGCCGGCTGCCGGCACGCCGATCCGATACTGCGCTCGCGGCACCGGGGTGAAGTTGAAGATCATCACGGTGAAATCGCGGCGATCGCGCGCATAGCGGACGAACGACAGCACGCTGTTCTCGCTGTCGTTGCAGTCGATCCATCGGAAGCCGTCCGGATCGAAGTCCCGTTCGTACAGCGACGGCTCGGCGCGGTGATGCCAGTTCAGCGCCTGCACGAAACGCAGGAGCCCGGCGTGCATCGGATCGTCCAGCAGATGCCAGTCGAGGCTGCGATCGTGGTTCCACTCGCGCCGCTGCCCGAACTCGGTGCCCATGAACAACAGCTTCTTGCCGGGATGGCTGTACATGTAGCCGTACACGGTTCTGAGCGTCGCGCATTTCTGCCACAGGTCGCCGGGCATCTTCTCGAGCATCGACCCCTTACCGTGCACGACCTCGTCGTGCGAGAACGGCAGCACGAAGTTCTCGGTGTGCATGTAGAGGCCGCTGAACGTCATCAGGTTGTGGTGCCAGCGCCGATACACCGGGGCTTCGTGCGTGTACCGCAGCACGTCGTGCATCCAGCCCATGTTCCACTTGTAGGTGAATCCCAATCCGCCCAGATGCACTGGCCGGCTGACACCAGGCCACGACGTCGACTCCTCGGCCGCGGTCAACGTCCCGGGGTGATCGCCGTGGACGAGCCTGTTCAACTGCCGCAGGAATTCGATCGCTTCGAGATTCTCACGCCCGCCAAACCGGTTCGGCACCCACTGGCCGGCTTTGCGCGAGTAGTCCAGGTAGAGCATTGACGCCACCGCATCGACCCGAAGGCCATCGACGTGGTACTCCTCCAGCCAGAACAGCGCGCTCGACAGGAGAAAGTTGCGCACCTCGTTGCGCCCGTAGTTGAAGATCAATGTGCCCCAGTCCTGATGCTCGCCCTGGCGCGGATCGGCGTGCTCGTACAACGCGGTGCCATCGAAGCGTGCGAGACCGTGCTCGTCCTTCGGAAAATGTCCTGGCACCCAGTCGAGAATCACGCCGAGTTCGGCTTGATGGCACGCATCGACGAACGACTTGAAGTCGTCCGGCGTGCCGAACCGGCTCGTCGGCGCGAAGAAGCCGAGCACCTGATAACCCCACGATCCCGAAAACGGATGCTCCATCACGGGCAGCAGTTCGATGTGCGTGAATCCCGCGTCCTTCACGTAGGGGATCAGCCGATGCGCCAGCTCGCGATACGTCAGGAAGCGGTTGCCCTCTTCAGGCACGCGCGCCCACGATCCCAGGTGCACCTCGTAAATCGACATCGGGCGTTCGAGCCACGAGCCGTGGCCGTCGCGTGACGCCTTCCATGCGGCGTCGTGCCATTCGTACTTCGACGCGCCGCGAACGACAGCCGCCGACTGCGGCGGCGCCTCGAAGGCCTGGCCGTACGGATCGCTCTTCTTGACGATCGCGCCGCCGGTTGTACGGATCTCGAACTTGTATCGCTCGCCGTCGGCCAGATTGGGTACGAAGATCTCCCAGATACCGCCTGGCGAGATCAGGCGCATCGGATGCACGCGGCCATCCCAGGCATTGAAATCTCCGACCACGCTCACGCGGTCTGCGGTGGGGGCCCACACCGCAAAGTGAATCCCCGTCGTCGTCCCGACCATCAGTCTGTGCGCACCCAGCTTTTCGAACGCCCGGTAATGCGTGCCTTCACCCAGGAGATAGACGTCGTAATCGGTGAGCACTCGCCCGTAGCGATACGGATCGTCGATTTCGACGATCTGATCGCCTGGAAACGTGATCTTGAGGCGGTAATCGGGGCGTTCGCCGGCGTCGCTCTTCAGCCGGAGCTCGAAGGCACCCATCTCCCCATGGCGATTCATCGCATGCAACTCGCCCGACCGAACGAGCCGCACATCGATCGACCGCGCTGACGGGTGGAATGCGCGAATGACGGTCTCGCCACGTTCGACGTGCGGACCGAGCACGGCGAACGGGTCGCGGTTGTAGCCGCCCGCCAGGGCAACCAGCGCGGCGTCGAGACCTGTCAGCTGATTGATCGCCGCCATTCAAGCGATTCTATCGGCAATTCTGGCGGACACGCGGGCGGTTGTACGACAGAGCGGCCATTCTCCGCGTAACGCTCGCCTGCGAACGAGCGACGAAACGGCACACGTTGAATTCGCGGGTCGAGGAGAAACTGCGTGGAACGAAGATGGAGGCGTGACTCGCCCTACTTCTCGATCGTCGCCTTCTTGATGTAATCCAGCTTCGGGAAGTCCTTGTTCAAATAGGCGTTGCCTTCCGCCTGGACCCTGCCTTGATCGGGACCGCGGCCTCGGGGGGCGCCCTCGCCGTAGCCGCTATACAGCTTGTCGACCACCTCCATGCCGGTCGTGACTTCACCGAACGGCGCGAAGCCCTTGTCGAGCGAGGCGGAGTTGTCCTTGAAGTTGATGAAGAACTGAGTCGTGCGCGTCCCGGCACCGGCTGTGGCGAACGACGCGAAGCCGCGTTTATTGCTTTGCTTCACTGGATCGTCGGCGATCCGTGCGTTCCGCCACGCGCCCTGGACCGAGGGATTGCCGTTGATGCCAACCTGCGCCATGAAATCGTCGAGGACGCGGAAGAATCGGCAATCATCGTAATAGCCGTTCTTGACCAGGTTGTAGAAGCGATCGGCGCCGAGCGGCGCCCACGCGCGATGCACGGTGATGACAAACACGCCCTTGCTCGTGTCGAATGTCGTTTTGTAGGTTTCAGGCGCCTTCTCGGTCAACGACGCAGGATTCTTCAGCTTGGCCGACGAGTCGGCGCCTTGCCCCAGAATCACCGCTGGCACCGCCAGCGCGACCACCAACGTTCCAATCACCGTGCGTGTCATCATCATCTCCTCGGACGAAGAGCAATCAGTTTCGCGGATTTTAACTGTAACTCTTGACTTTCATGTTCTGAATAACGGTCCTCAAATGTACAGTATTCCCTCACCCGCAAGGATTGATTCTCCTCCAACTCGAACGGTTTCGATCTCACCGTTTCGCAGCCCGATCGATATATGGACGTGGCTCGGCCGGCCCATCTTGACGCCTTGCAGGCTCAGCATGTTCCCGGCCTGTTCCGGAGGCACCAGCCGGTGACGGACCAGATAACAGCCGAGCGGCCCGCTGGCAATTCCGGTTGCCGGGTCTTCGGCCATACCAATGTCGGGAGCGAACATCCTGCTGTAGGCCGTGGCGCCATCGCTCCCGCGCTCGGGCGAAAAGACGAACACCCCATTCGCCTCGATTCCGGTCGCCTCGACGAGCACGCGAAGCGCGGTCCGGTCGATAGTCGCGGCGTCCACGGCGCCCCGGGTCGCGAGCGGCACGAACAAGAACGGCGCGCCGGACGAACCGACCAGAATCGGCATGTCGGCCGAGATGGCCGACACATGCAGTGACAGCGCCGCCGCCGCCTTTGCCCGGTCGGCGATAGGCTCGCCAAACGTCGGATTCGGCTGCGTCATCCAGACATAGCTCAGCTCGTCGTCTTTCCAGCTGAGCGACACCGGCACGGGTCCGACGCCCAGACCAAACACGAACGCCTCGCGGCCGCGCTCGATCAGACCTGAACGTGCCAGCGCAAACGTGCTCCCAATCGTCGGATGGCCTGCGATCGGCAGTTCGCTGCCCGGCGTGAAGATGCGCATGCGCACGTCGGTATCCGCACGATCCGCCGGCAAGACGAACGTGGTCTCGGAGAAATTCATTTCCTTGGCCACGGCCTGCATCGTCTGAGACGTGAGACCGCGGCCGTCGAGCACCACGGCCAGCTGGTTGCCACCGAACAGGCGATCGGTGAAGACGTCGTAGTGGAGATAGCGATATGATCGCGACATGCTGATTGCGCATTTTACGACGAGCGAGGGGAACTTCACCGCGAGGTTGTTCGAGGCCGAGACTCCGAAAACGGTCGCGAACTTCACCGGACTCGCCGACGGATCGAAGGAATGGACCCACCCGCGCACCGGCGCGCGCGTGAAGCAGCCCTATTACGACGGCACGATCTTCCATCGGGTGATCGACGGCTTCATGATCCAGGGCGGCGATCCGCTTGGCCAGGGCACGGGCGGTCCGGGCTATACTTTCGCAGACGAGTTCCATCCGACCTTGCGGCACAGCAAAGCGGGCATTCTCTCGATGGCCAACCGCGGGCCGAACACCAACGGCGGCCAGTTCTTCATCACGCTCGCGCCAACGCCGTGGCTGGACACGAAGCACACCGTGTTCGGGGAGATCGTCGAAGGGATGGACGTCGTGAAGAAAATCGGCGCGACCGCCACGAGCCAGCCCGGAGACAGGCCGCTCAATACCATCACCATCAAATCGGTAAAGATTGAGAAAAGAGAGACCGAAAGTAGAAAGTCACAACTTCAGACTTTTGACTTCTGACTTCAGACTTTCATGCGCCATACCGCCGGAGCAGCGCGGCAGCCTCGCGATGTCCCTTTTCCTGCGCGAGGGACAGCGCGGTCCGGCCTTCGCCGTTGGCGGCCGTGACCTCGGCGCCTTGCGCCACGAGTGCTCTCATCGAGTCGAGGTTGTTGTTGGCAGCGGCAATGTGCAACGGACGCCATCCGGCGGCGTCCGCGGCGTTCACGTCGGCATCGGCGCCGACAAGCAGCCCGGCGACCATCGTGTGGTGACCGGCGAGGGCCGCATGCAGAGGCATATTTCCGTTCGAATTGCGCGAGCGCGCCGTCACGTCGGCGTCGTGACCGAGCAGCAGTTCCACAATCTTCGGATAGCCGAAGAATGCCGCCAGGTGCAGCGGCGTCCAGCCATCGCCGCTGTACCGGTTGATCGACCCGGGATCCTCGTCGACGAGCCGCTCGACGCGCTCCAGTTCGCCGGCCGCGCAGGCCTCGAAAATCGTCATCGCCGCGCCGCGCGCCACCAGCAGGTTCACAATTTCTTTTTGACGATGGTAAACAGCGGTTAGGATGGCACTTTCACCGTTACGACTGCGCGCGTCGATGAGCGTCGGAGCCGCTGAAACCATCGCTTTCACACGCTCGAATTCACCGGCTTTGATCGCGTCGATAAACGCCGCGGCGTCTCCGGTCGTGTCGGCCATGAGTCGATTCTATCGCGGCGTCGCTATGGCCGCGGCAGCTCTGCTGATCGCGCTGCCGGCTGTTGCACAACCTGCCGAGCGGCCGCCGCTTGGCAGTTCAATGACCGTCGACGCGCTCGGATGGCTGCCTGCAGCCAGCAACCTGTTCTCCCTGCTCGACACCGTCGTCCCGGACGTGATCGCCGATCGGATCGACACCGGTGGTCTCAGCGCCGGCGAGCCTGCGCGCGTCGGCGCCCACGGCAGCACCTGGACGCAAACGCTGTTCACGCTCGGCGACGTCAACATCACCAATCCAATCGGCACCGGCACGCCGCTGCTCGTTCCCGACGTGACCAGCTGGCAGCGCGTAGACGTGGCAACCGGCATGATGGCGATCGATCGCGATGCGCCGGGCCTGTCCGTGAGCCTCACGCCGCGCGGGCCGTCAACCGAGTGGCAGCGCGGCTTTCTCGGCGTCGCGTCTCCTCCGGCGCTCAACGCGAACGGAGACGTCGGCCGCCGCCCGTCCATTGCGCGGCTGAACACCTGGCTGCACGCCGAACTGTTCGCCGCCGGCCCGTTGGCACGTGAAAAACTCGGACTGTTCGCGACCGGCTCCGCCACACGATCCACCCACTTCGAACGAAACAGCCCCGCGCAAATCGACGCGAACATCGCGCAAGGCTTCGTTCATGCCGTTGGAACCCCCGGACCGGACGACGACCTGAGCTTCATCGGCTGGATGCAGCGCGCGCGCGACCCGGTGGCCAACCACCGGGCGCTCGGCCAGCCGAACGCCGGCGAACAGGGTGTCGCGCTGCACGTCCAGTCGTCGTGGGAGCACCGGTTCGACCGCTCCGACACGAGCGTGCGTCTGTTCGGCGGCCTCAGCGAACGGAACCGCAAGAACAATCTGTTCGTTCCGGATTTCGTCGCCGTCGAGCGCCTTCAGGATGGCCCAATCCAGGACGTGCTCAACGTCGGCCCCGGCGAGGATCGCTCGTGGTCGGCTGGCGCACGTCTCTACGTGGGCCGGACAGCCGACGCGGCGAGCCGACTTGCCCTCCGGAACGAGTTCGTCGCCGGCCTTGAGGTCGGCGGCGCTTCGACAACGTGGCAGAGCACGTTCGACGGGACCGTTGGAGAGCTGATCGACGGCATTCCGGCGCGGATCTGGACGTTCACCGATCCGTTCGAGCCGTCGCAATGGCGATCGCTGAGAGCCGCCGCATTCGTCAGCGATACGGTCGCCATCCATCCACGTGTCACCGTCAATGGCGGCTTGCGATTCGAAGGCGTCAACGGTGCGCGTCAAAGCGAAGACGGCACGCCGATCTCATGGACAAACGTCCTGCCGCGCGCCGGCGCGCACTGGATGATTACCCATTTCTGGGAGCTCAGCGCTTTCGGTCAGTACGCCCGGTACGGCCACAGCCTGGCGCTCCGCGATCTCGCCTACGGCGATCCGACAGCGGCCACGGGCACCATCTACCGGTGGGACGCACCGGTTGGGACGAGAACGCTGCAGCCGGACGCGATCGGTCCGCTGGTGCAGCGAATCGGGCCGGGCTCAGGCGGCCACCCTCAGTTCAGTGCGATCGCGTCCGGCCTTCGCCGTCCGGTGATGAGCGAACTGCTGCTTGGTTTCGAGGCAAGGCCCGGCCGCAACATGTTCGCGCGGCTCGTCGCCATCGGACGGCGCGAGCACCACATGATCGGCGTTCAAGACGTGGGCGTGCCGCCGTCCACCTACACCACGATCGGCATTTTCGACCCCGGCGTCGATCTCATCGGCTCCAGCGACGATCAAACGCTAATCTTCTACGACCGCGCGCCCTCCACCTTCGGCGCCGATCGTTATCTGCTCACGAACCCTCCCGAGGATGAGACGTCGTTCGTAGGTGCGGATGTCAGTTTCCGCGTGCAGACGGCAGATGCGTTTCTGCTGGCGGGCATGACCGCCGGACGGTCCGAAGCGCTGTCCGCCAATCGGGGCTTCGGACCGCTCGAGAACGACGCGGGTATCCTCGGCGAGGTGTACATCAACCCGAATGCGCACGGGCATGCGCAGGGGCGCGTGTTCAGCGAACGCGGCTACACGATCAAGGTCGCAGGCGGCCGGCAGCTCTGGCGCGGTTTCGATTTCTCCATGATCGCGCGTTATCAGGACGGCCAGCACTTTGCGCGTCTGGTGATCATGAGGGACCTCAATCAAGGCCCCGAGGCCGTGCGCGCGTTCCGCAACGGACGCACGCGCTTCACCTTTTCGATGACCGTGGATGGACGGCTCCAGAAGACGTTCTCCGCCGGCAGCCGCCGCCTCACGGCGTACCTGGAGGCCTACAACATGTTCAACCAGGCGCTCGAAGTCGAGGAGTTCTCGGTCACAGGAGCCGCATCGCGCCTGCCCACAGCCGTGCAGCCACCTCGGGTGCTGCAGGTCGGCATCCGGATACCCTTCTAGCTTTGCTTCGGCGCCGACACTTTCTTGACCACCTCGGCCACGAGCGCCTTCGGAATCACGTCGCACCGGGCGACGTCGGCCTGCGCAATCACACCGAGAAGTTTCCCCTGCGCATCCGTGACCGGCACGCGACGGACTTCCGCCCGCTCCATCGCAGCGATGACTGTCGTCACATCGTCGGACTCCGTCACGGCTTGAATGTTCCCGTGCGACATGTGGGTGCCGACCGTACAGTCGTCCCCGTGCCTGTCGGCGACGTGACGCACGGTCACGTCTCGATCGGTGATCACACCCTCGAGCATCATGCTGGCGGGGTCCTTGACCACAGGCACCATGCCGATATCGCGATCGCGCATGATTTCGGCCGCGCGGCTGAGCGGATCGTGCGGCGTTACGACTTCGGGTCGGGGGGTCATGATCTCGTGCGCCTTCATGGTTCCTCCTTGCTGCTGCAACAGCTCAACGAACAAATCTATGCAAGCCGCGATCTCAGGACAGAATCGCATCAAAGACCTTGACAACTCTGGCTGGGCGGGGAAGATTGTCTTATGCGTAACAGTGTGCGCACGGTTCTTGGTTTCGTGGCCGCAGCCGCTCTGGCCGTCTCAACCGCCTCACCCCTCGGCGCCCAGGCGCGTAAGCCCGCAACCGCGCCGACTAAGCCGTCGACCCTGCCTCGAACGGCGAATGGCCATCCCGACCTGCAGGGCTTGTACGACGTCGCGACGATGACGCCGCTCGAGCGACCGAACGGCTTGGGCAATCGGCTCACCCTGACCAAGGAGGAAGCCGCGGCGCTCGAAGAGTACGAAAGGCAGCGCCAGATCAAAAACGACGCACCGCTCAGCGCCGACCGGGGCGCGCCGCCGGTCGGTGGCGAGTCCACGACACCAAAGTCGTTTCTGGAAGTGCTCGAGCGCTTCGGCGGTGGCGTGGTCGGCGGCTACAACAATTTCTGGCTCGCGGGCGGCACGCAAATCATCGAAGTCGATGGCCAGAAGCGAAGTTCGATCATCATCGATCCACCCGATGGTAAGGTGCCGCCGATGAAGCCGGAGGCGCAGAAACGCAACGCCGCATTGCGCGCCGGCGCTGTGGCTCCCGATGCCGGCGAAGCAGCCGCCGCGGCCGGTCCTTCCGGCGCGTTCGATGGTCCAGAACTGCGTCCGCTGGCCGAGCGATGCCTGCT
The DNA here is from genome assembly GCA_046728115.1 of Acidobacteriota bacterium. Taxonomy (GTDB): domain Bacteria; phylum Acidobacteriota; class Vicinamibacteria; order Vicinamibacterales; family CAVVIG01; genus CAVSWN01. Next base: position 17,049 of record JBKPDW010000544.1, read on the forward strand.
CGGATTCGGCTCCACGTCCGGTCCGCCGTCGCTTCCGAACTACTTCTACAACAACCTCAAACAGATCGTGCAGACGCCGACGTCCGTGATGATTCTCAACGAGATGGTGCACGATGCACGCGTCGTCCGCATGAATGCCCAGCACCTGCCATCGAACATTCGCCGGTGGATGGGCGATTCGATCGGCCATTGGGAAGGCGACACGCTCGTCGTCGATACGACGAACTTCACCAGCCAGACCCAGTTCCGCGGAGCGAGTCAGAACCTGCACGTCGTGGAACGGTTCACGCGTGTTGACGCGAACACGCTGGTGTACCGATTCACCATCGAGGATCCAGACACGTGGGAAGGATCGTGGACGGGCGAGTATCCATGGGTAGGCACCAAGGAAAACCTGTATGAGTACGCCTGCCACGAGGGCAATTACGCCCTGGGCAACATGCTGCGCGGAGAGCGATTGAAGGAAAAGGAAGAGGCTGACAAGAAAAGTGAGAAGAAGTGACGCGCGGATTGCGCTCTTCTCACTTCTGATCTTCAGCATCGTCCTCTACATCAAAGCCGGCATCACGGCGGCCTATCTGGCCGCCGACGATTTTCAGTGGATTGCAGGCGGGCACGCGTTCAGCGTTGCCCGCCTGCTGCAGGTCAGCTCCCGCAATCATTTCTACCGGCCGGTCATCGAAACCTGGTTTGCGCTGGTGGTCGCTGTATGCGGCAACCAGGCCTCCTGCTACCACGCAGCGAGCCTTGGCGTCCATCTGCTCAACATCGCCCTGATGTTTGCGCTCGGGAACACGCTTGCCCGCGATCTCCGCATCGCGTGGCTCGGGGCACTCCTGTTCGCGATCCAGCCGGCGGCCACGCAGGCGGTCGTGTGGATCTCGGCGATCACTGGCGTCCTGGCGACCGCCTTCTGCCTGACTGCGCTGTTGACGATGGTGGCGTCATGGCAGGCCACGACATATCGCGTGCGCTACGAGGCTGCAGCCGTGATCCTCTTCTGCCTGGCGCTCTTCTCGCACGAAGCCGCGAGCACGCTGCCAATCCTCGCGTGGATCATCTGGCGCCAATGGGGGCCCGATGACGTGGCACGGCGTCCGGTAGTGCTGTATGGCGCAGCCGCAACTCTTGGCCTGTTCGGCCTCGCGGCGATCGTTGCGAACTCGGGGAACTACGTCTTCACGGAATCGCACTACGCCGTGGGCCCGCATGGCGTGCGGCATTTGTTCGAGTACCTGGTCGCACTTTACGTCGGCCCGGGTTGGTGGCTCCCCTATCTCGTCTGCGGGTTGGCGCTGGCCGGCCTGCTGATCGCGACACCAATGACCCGGCTGGGCGCGCTGTGGCTGCTGGTGACCTTGCTCCCGTACGTGTGGTTCACGTGGAGCAACGTATCGCGATATCTCTATGTTCCATCCATTGGATTCGGGTGGGCGGTGGCCGGCGCCGTCGTGGCGGCATGCGATGCGGCGTCCGCGCGCTTTGCACCGCGGCGGATGGTTGGACCGATTGCGTACGTCGTGGCCGTCGTTTTCATCGCCGTCCGCTTCAGCCGATTCGAGGTTGCATCAATCCGCAGCCGGATCGACTGGTTGGAAGACTGGCGTCGCTATGCGATCGGGCTCGCGGGCGTGCAGCCTCTGGGCGGCCGCGTAGATGTCCCGGCGCCCCGCGACGATCTCGTCGACCGCATGTACATCGAGCCGATGGTGCGCTGGATCCACCAGGACTATACGCTGACGGTTGTGGTTCATCCGCCTCCGCCCTGATGATTAACGGGATTCGGCGTAAGAAGTGGCAAGTCTCGAGGCTCACTTGATTCGTCCAACAGCCTCGAGCTTCTGCGCCAGAAACCTTCGCTCCGGTTCCGTGCACAGACACTCCAGCGCCGATCGGAACGCATCGGCGGCCTCCGACAGGCGGCCAAGATCCTGAAGGAACTGCCCGCGCACCGCGAGCAGCAGATGGTAATGGCGAAGCTTCGGATCGCCTTCGATCGGAGCGAGCGCGGCCAATCCATCAGCCGGCCCGCGTACTTTCGACAGCGCCACCGCCCGGTTGAGCGCGATGACCGGTGACGCGTTGATGGCGTGCAGCTGATCGTAGAGCTGCAGGATGAGAGGCCAGTCAACAGATTGTGGATCCTGCGCGCGTGCGTGAGTGGCGGCGATAGCCGCCTGCACGTGGTATTCCGACACGGTGTCCCCCGCGATCGAAAGGTCGAAGTGGTGGAAGCCGAGCTGAATGAGTCGAGCATCCCAGCGACTTCGATCCTGATCCTCGAGCAGCACCAGATCGCCAGCGGCGTCCACGCGTGCGGGCAGCCGCGCGCCGTGGAGCGCCATCAGCGCCACGAGCGCATGCACCGTCGGCGTCGCGATGGACGACGCCGCCACGAGGCGGGCAAGGCGAAGCGCCTCCAGGCAGAGATCCTCGCGGATCAGGTCGCTTCCGGCGCGCGCCGCGTAGCCCTCGTTGAACATCAAATACAGCACGTCGAGGACGGAATCGAGTCGAAGCGCAAGATCGGCGCCCGTGGGCATCTCCAGCGTGATACGGCGATCGCGGATCTGGCGCTTGGCCCGGACGAGCCGCTGCGCAATTGCAGCTTCGTCGGCAAGAAATGCCCGGGCAATTTCTCCGACGCTGAACCCACCGATCGTCTTCAGGCTGAGCGCTACTCTGGCGTCCCGCGAGATCTCCGGGTGACAGCACATGACGATCATCCGCAGCTCGTCGTCTCGAAGCTGCTCTTCGATTTCGAGATCGTCTTCGGAGGCGGCTGCCGCCGATCGCGTGAGCTCGTTGAGGATCGACGGGGTCTTGTCGCCGAACGTGTTGTCGCGGCGAACGGCATCGATCGCCAGGTTGTGCGCGACACGAAACAACCAGCCGGCGGCGTTGTCGGGCAGGCCCTGATAGGGCCAGATCTGGAGCGCGCGCAGCATGGCCTCCTGCACCGTCTCCTCGGCCAGCGCGACGTATGCGGGCCCGAGCAGGCGCGTGAGTCGTGCGACCATGCGCCCGGCCTGATGCCGGAACAGATGCTCGAGCAGGCCGCCGGTGGCGTCCCGGTCGCTCACATGCCGAACAGTTTTCGGACTTCGATGGTGCCGCCGTACTCCAGGTGCGGATGGTCGAGCGCGCGTGTGACCGCTTCGTCGTAGTTCGCGGCGTCGATCATGTAATAGCCGCCCAGCACTTCCTTGGTTTCACTGTAGGGGCCGTCGGTCGTGCGCGGCTTTCCGTTGTGCGCACGGATGACCTTGCCGGCATCCTCGCCCAGGCGCTTGCTGTCGACGGTGAACGGTTTCTTGCTCCAGGCGGTGTATTTCTCAATCGCCTTTTGCATCTCCTCGGGGCCGAATTTCTGCCAGTTCGCGGGGTTATCGTAGAGCAGAAGCATGAATTGGGGCATATCGTCTCCTTTCAGCGTAGAGACGAACGGCCCCAATCGAAATCGACACCGTGTCTCTATCGCTGCCGATTCAGCACGCTCGCGTTGTGCGCGGCAACGATCGCCATCACGCCGTTACCCGCCGCCATGACCGCGATGGCACCGACCTTGTTGGTCTTCCATAGTCTTTCAGCCGCGACCATCGGCGCAACGGTCGCCATCGCCTTGACCGTCCAGAAGAGCGCCGGGTTCCCGACCAGGCCTTTCATCATCGGGTTTGCCTCATGGCCGCCGCCAGCGAGCGCCTGCGTCGTCGAGTACGCGTCGTAGCCCTGCAATGCGGCGTAGCTGGCATAAAGAGCGGACAGGAGCGCCGGCCGGCTGATCCGTGATTCCGGCAGGGGAATCGGAGTCCGTTGCACCGGCACGGTATCGCCCCCGCCCGCTCCCTCGGTGGTGACATCGGTTGCAGCGGACGGATTCGTCGCGATGGCGCGTGACGCCTCGTCAGCGGCGTAAGCGGGCAGCGTTGACAGGCATGTGGTGATGATGACGGCGGCGGCGATTCGGTTCGGCACGAGCACTCCTCCTCCGGGCGCCCGAACGGAGATGCTCGGGACTCGGGCGAAGGAGCCAGCGCGATGCCGGAAGGCTCGCTTCTGTTAAGTGGCCTTACATCAGCAACTTATGATCTTGGAGCTTGCCGGAAAGGGGTGGGCGCCGAGCGGGCGCACACCTGTGCGGTGGGCGCTAGGTAGCGCGGAGGCCGAACGAGTCGAGCCGGCGATAGAGCGCACGACGGCTGATCCCCAGGAGCCTCGCTGCGGCCGATCGGTTGCCGCCGACCTGCTGGAGTACGTGTTCAATCTGCTCCCTGGTCACATCGATACTCGGGGGCTTTGGCCGCAGCATGTACGGCGGCGACATACGCAGCACGGAGGTGTCCGCGACAGGCGGACGTCCGCCTCCGAGCGCTACCAGCACGTCGCGCTCGGTGAGGATGCGGGCTTCGCTTGCCATGCACGATCGTTCGATGACGTTGCGCAGCTGGCGAACGTTCCCCGGCCACGGCGCGTTGTGCAACAGGCGCTCGGCGCCGGGGCTGACGCCGGCGATCGATTTGCCGAACACCCTGGAGAACTCCTTGACGAATGCCGCGGTCAGATACGAGATGTCGTCGCGATGTTCGCGGAGCGGCGGCAATCTGAATTCGATGATGTTCAGACGATAGAACAGGTCCTCGCGAAATCGCCCTGCGGCGACTTCTGCGGACAGCTCTCGATTGGTGGCGGCTATCACTCGAAGATCCACGCGCCTCGAATCCGATGCGCCGACTCGTTTGATCTCGCCGTATTCGACCGCACGAAGCAGCTTGGGCTGCATCGACAACGGCAGCTCGCCGATCTCGTCCAGGAACAATGTCCCACCGTCGGCGTGCTCGAACAGCCCGGCTTTCGGTTCGGTTGCGCCGGTGAAGGCACCGCGGTTGTGACCGAAGAATTCACTCTCGAACAGCGTGTCGGCAATCGCGGAACAGTTGAACGCGACGAAACGGCGATCGCGCCGCACGCCGTACCGATGCAGCGCGCGAGCGACGAGTTCTTTGCCGGTGCCCGTTTCGCCGGTGATCAGTGCCGTTCGCACGTGGGGCGCCAGGCGCCGGATCGTATCGAACAGCTCCTGCATGACCGGGCTGCGGCCGATCATGCCGTTGAACTCGAACTTGCTCGCCAGCGCGCTGTCGGCTGCGAGCAGTCGCTCGCGGCGATCGATGCCGTGGCGCACGGTTTCGAGCAAACCGTTTACGCGCTCGAAATCGAACGGTTTACCGATGTAATCGAGCGCGCCCAGCTTGACCGCCTCGATTGCGGAGTCCACGGAGGCCTCGGCGGTCATGAGCACGACCTCGCAGGTCGGATGAATTTCGCGAATCAGACGCAGCACGTCCAGGCCGCCGATGTCCGGCATGTGCAAATCCACGAAGGCGGCGTCGGGCTTCAGGCTTGGGAGGTCGTCGAGGGTCCCGGTGGCGCCTGTACGGCTAATGACGTCGAACCCCCGCGACCGGGCGAACGTCTCCACCTGGCCGCTGACTCCCTGGTCAGCGTCGATGACCAGGAGCACGGGCATGGGATTACCCACGTCGGGAGAAGAGAGTGGCGAGGACATTCGTGTCGGGGACTCCTACCGGAGTATCGGCAGGTCGACTTCTACAGTCCAAGCCGATTGGGGCGGGTGGCCGATGAGTAAATTCAGGCCTGTTTCAGTGACGCGGCAGAAGAGCACCTCACGCAGGCCGGGAGTGTTCAGGCGATGTCAGAGGCCAGGCCCCAGCCTGTTCACGCTCGGAACGCAGCTTCTCGCCGGACCATCGAATCAATCCTTAATGCTACTTGGGCACCATGACGAGCATCTCGTCGAGCACCGCTTCGAGCGCCGGCCAGTTTTCGTGGATGTCGTAGATGGCAGCAACGCGCTTGACTGCGCGAGCGTACGATAGGCGCCGCTTGAGAATGATTCCGTTCGTGCCGATGCGACGAAGACCGGCCGCAGCGGTGCGGCCGGTCTCATCACCCTACACAG
>JBKPDW010000545.1:0-3195 GCA_046728115.1 Acidobacteriota bacterium
CTTCCACCTCGAGATGCTCAACACGCGCGCCCGGCGGCCCGTGGCGCAGCCGTCCCTCGAACCGGTCGATCGCTTCGACGTCGCCCTCTGCAGATGCTTCGACGCGACCATCAGGGAGATTCCGCACCCACCCGTGAACGCCCTCCTGATTCGCCACGCGCTCGGCGTAGTAACGAAACCCCACACCCTGCACGCGGCCGCTGATCAGAAAGTGTCGGGCGATTCGCACTCGCGGATCATACAGGCGGATCCGCCTTCAACGCCTCCGCCTTGATCGGCTCCAGCTTCTGGCGCTGCAGCTGCTGGTTGACGGGCGGCATTTTCGTCTTCACGGCCGCATCCAGCTTCGCAAGCAGATCGTCGAGGCTGTTCGACAGCGTGCGAAAGATCGAGTAAATCTGTTCGGTCGGCCGGGCGTCCGCGCTCTCCAGCACGCTTTGCAGCGCGGCGATCTTGTTGTTCAACTTGATTGGAAAGTTGAGCGGATCCTGGCTGCTCTGCAGCTTCACCTGGTAGATATCGCCCTCGACCGCGGATAACGTCTGCTCGAGGTCATCGAGCGCTTTTATGACGGCCGACGCCTTGCTGGCGTCCAGCTTCGCCTTGCGGTCCTGAATCTGCGCCTTGATGCCTCGCACGAGCAGGACGGCTTCGTTCGCCTGCGTCGTCTTGTTCCGAACGTTCATAGCGAGGTCGAATTCCTCCTGCAGATCCTGATCGGTGACGTCCTCGAGAACGCGAGGCTCGCGCTTGATATCAAAGCTTTGGGTTGCCGAGTGGCCGTCTGCCGCGACCCGCACGGAATAGGTCCCGGGCGGCGCGAGCGGACCACGCGTGCTGCCGGCCCACATGATCATGCCGGGAAATTCGGTGGCGCCCGAGTAACGCATGTCCCACGTGATCCTCTGGAGCCCAGCCGCGACCGCCGGATGAGGCTCGGGCGGCCGCCGGAACCCCTCGTCATCGCCAGATGGCGGCTTGCGGTCGGCATCGGCCGGCGTACCGGTAAACGTCCGGATCGTGCGACCCTGCGCGTCCAGGAATTCCATCGTGATCTTCTGCGCTGGCTGCTTCAGGTAGTAGTCGATCGTCACGGATCGATCGAGTCCGCGGAATGCGTCATCGGGCTTGTAGAGATGAAATGCGCTGGTTGTGGGGATGCCACCCTGCCGCAACGCCGCGGTATGGTCGAGGATGTAGAACCCGCGTCCATGCGTCGCAATCACCAGGTCTCGCTGGCCGACCGCGATGTCATGCACTGGCGTATCGGGCAAGTTCTGCTGCAGCGACCGCCAGTTGCCGCCATCGTCGAACGACACGTAGATGCCATGTTCGGTCCCGAGATACAGCAGCTTCGCCTGCTTCGTGTCTTCGCGGATCGCGCGAGCGAAGTGATTCGCGGCGATGCCGTCGGTGATGCTCGTCCACGTTTCACCAAAGTCGTCAGTGCGGAAGACGTATGGCTTGAAGTCGTCGAGCTGGTAACGGTTGGCTGCCACGTAAGCCGTGCCGGGACGGAACGGCGACGCTTCAATCAGACTGATGCGCGGGAGGTCGCGCATCCCCTTCGGCGTGACGTTCTTCCACGTCTTGCCCCCGTCGCGCGTAATCTGGACGTAGCCGTCATCGGACCCCGTCCAGATGACGTTACCGTCCCGCGGCGACGGGGCAATGGTGAAAATCGTGGCGTACGTCTCGACCCCCGTGTTGTCTTTGGTGATCGGACCGCCAGACGATCCCATCGTTTTCGGGTCGTGACGCGTCAAATCCGGACTGATTTTGACGAAGCTCTGCCCTTCGTTCGTGGACTTCCACAGGTGCTGCGATCCGACGTAGAGGATCGACGGATCCGTCGGCGCCAGGACGATCGGGAACGTCCACTGGAATCGCTCTGCGATGTCGGCCGAGGCATAGCCCATGGGATTGTCCGGATACGGATTGATGGCGCGCTGCTGACGAGTCCGCCGATCGAGTCGCGTGATCAGCCCCCCGTAGCTGCCCGCGTAAAAGATGTCGGGGTTGCGAGGATCGCTCGCGATGTACCCGCTCTCGCCACCACCGACCGAGTAGAACACCTGATCGGCGCTCCCGCCCGCTCCTCCGGGCCCACCCTGCGCGGCCTGACTCGATACGCAGGCTGTCGTGTTGTCCTGCTGCGCGCCGCACACGTGGTAGGGCACGTGCTGGGTCGTGATGACGTGATACATCTGCGCCGTTGACATCGACTGACCCGTCCACGTTTCACCACCATTGATCGACACGTTCGCGCCGCCGTCGTTGGCCTCGATCATGCGGTTCGAACCGTTCGACGCGATCCACATGTCGTGGTTGTCGCCGTGAGGCGGACGAATCGTCGTCCACGTCTTCCCGCCGTCCACCGACTTGTGGAAGTTCACGTTGAGCACGTAGACGGTATCCTTTACCTTCGGATCGGCGTACACGCGCGTGTAATAGAAAGCGCGCTGCCGCAAGTCGCGCCGCTCGTTCACCTTCTGCCACGTAGAGCCACCATCGTCGGACGAAAAGAACCCGCCATCCTCGGCCTCGATCTGCGCATAGACGCGACTGCCGTCTGCACCCGACACGGAAATCCCGATCTTGCCGAGCACTCCTTTCGGCAACCCAGGATTCCTGGAAATCTCGGTCCAGTGATCGCCGCCGTCAGCGGACTTGAATAACCCGCTGCCCGGTCCGCCGCTCGACATCTCCCACGAGTTGCGGTACGCCTCCCACAATGCCACGTACATCACCCGCGGATCGCCGGGATCCAGAATCAGCTCGATCGCACCGGTCTTGTTGTCGCGGAAGAGGATCTTGTCCCACGTTTTGCCGCCGTCTTTCGATCGGAACACTCCGCGCTCCGGGTTCGGCGCGGCGTGGTGACCGAAGGCGGCCACGTACACCAGATCGGGATTGGTCGGATGCACGCGAACCTTCGAGATGACCTGGGTGTCCGCGAGCCCGATATGTGTCCACGTCTTGCCGGCATCGGTCGACTTGTACGCCCCGTCACCCTGAATGATGTTGCCGCGAATGTCCGACTCGCCCGTGCCGAAGTACACGATGTCGGGGTTCGACGGCGCTACGGCGACCGCTCCAACCGACGAGCTGTGCATCTGACCGTCGGTGACGGCCCGCCACGTTACGCCGCCGTCGCTCGTCTTCCACAAGCCGCCGCCCGTGGCTCCCATGTAG
>JBKPDW010000546.1:0-5626 GCA_046728115.1 Acidobacteriota bacterium
GTACGGGTACCCGCGTACCCACAAACACTGGTGTGCCGCTCAGGATGTCGGATTCGCTGTGCACGACATCCGACTTGGCTGGCATATCGGTTCCCTCACGTTCGAGTATACCGCCGCGGACTACGACGATCCGGACGCTGTTACTGAGCAGTCTTTGCAGCGGTCCGCCATCGTCGAAGCGCCACGACTTTCCAGACGGCTTCGACGATTCCAAACGGCCAGGCACCTTTGCAGGAAACCGTACGCCGATCCGAGCGCGCACGCGGCCGCGAACAGCAACACGAACCATGGGCTGCGCCGTTCGAACGCGTAGGCGACGAGCATCAGCGTCATCGCGAACAATCCGAACAGTGAAAGGGCAGTCACGCCGTTGTCTTTCCCATGGCCAATCGAGGATGACGACGATCACACATTGCCGGCGCTCCGACAAGTGCTGTGGACAGGAAGCGGATGGCGTGTGTCAAGGCCGCGCAGCGCCGAAGGGCAGCCTTGACACGCGCCGACGCTTCCTGAGAATCGACGGGAGGAGCGACGGCGACAGCACCCCGTTCGGGCACCGCGTTTTGAACCGTCCAAACACGACTAACTTGCACACGTTTCCAGCGAGCAATAGCTGCGATAGTTGCCGCGGCATTGTGCGTACCGATCTGCCGTCGCTCGAGCACTCGATTGTACGGAAACCCCTCCGCGCCTCAAGGCTTCCCTCGCTGCGCTCGGCGCTGTCGCGGCCTTGACCCGCGGCGGTCCTTCCGTTTGCAGGCGCTTATCGAGCGACGGTGGGAACTCGAATGCGGATAGCCGCAGGAGCGTTGACGAGGACCACAAAGTGGCGCACCACGCGCGCCATTTTGATGGCTCCAAACACGTGCGCATTCATGTGTCCTGCCGTGGAGATTCGCAACGCGTTTCGCGCCGCACAGCCGTGCGACATTGACACTATCAACGACACGCGGAACCCAGGATGTGAACGACCCCTCGGGACAGGTGCCGGGCTGCATCGCGAACGGGGGGCGGGGTCGTTCACGTCCTGGGTTCCGCTTCCGCTGATCGGAACCGCATCCGGGAGCGGCAGAGAACGCCGCTCCATCTCTCGACCGGCGCGTTGCGCGTAATTGCTTGGAGGCAGAACGCCTTCCTGCCCTCGCTTTCGCGATTGACTTGGTCCGCAACGAATCGATTTTGGACGGACGACCGGGTTAAGGAGCCGGGTTGACGAACGGGTTGAGGCTGCGCGGAGTCTCGTCCCCTCCTTCGTCCCCCTGTCGACGTGTTCTGCGCTGAACGCGTCGACGGTTCACCAAGGGAGAGAGATGCTCATAGGAGTGCGGCAAGACAACGTATTCGACCCGGCCGCGGCCCGACGCGATCGCGTCCTGAATGAGCGGCGAGAGGGGTGTGAACGCTGCGTCGTGCTCGGTCAGCCAGCGCCGGTACAGGTGGGCGAATCGAGGGCCACCGTACACCACCGCGCATCGTCTCAGAAAGGCTCGAAGCACTTCCGGAATCGCCTCCAGATCGGTGCCTCGACGGCGGTGAAAGAAGTAGCGCTTAAGCTCTGAAATGTTCTCCGCAGTGAGCGGGTTCTTCAGTTCCTCATCAACCACGATCTGATAGGCGGCCAGGACGCGATGGAGCGGCTGCGGAAACAGAACCCGCAGGGTCCAGTCGCACGTCACGGTGAGCAATGCGGTATGGCCCAACACGAACGTTCGGAAGTCTCCGTCCAAGGCACGGTGGCAAGGTAGAGCAGCAGCGAATGCCCGTCGACATCGACCCCGATCGGGAACGCCCCGGGAAATTGCTTGGCGACGTTCGGTCCGTCCTGAATCCTCGTCTCCGCGCCATCCCGCGGCGACCCCGAGGCGGTCCTCGACTGGAGGTACGCGAGCTTCTCGGACCTGGTTGTCAGCCAGTCGCAATCGGGACTTGTGAGCGCGGCGTCGACTCGCATCAGCCGCTCAGCGGCCGCGCGTGCGGGCACCGTCCGACGATACCGGCTGTCGGGCTCGCCGATAGCGTGGTACAGCAGCTTGGAGTGGATGTAATAGAGCCGCGCGCGGTTGTGGACGCAGTCCACGGCAACGGCAAATCCGCGCCGGACGAGCCTCGAAAAACGCATTGCATTTCTCCCCGCCATTGGCGACGCCGGCGAAGCTTGCGTACTGCCGTTTGACACACAGCCCGGCATGCCGCATCACGAGCGCCAGGAACCGCGCCTGGCGCTCCGTGAAGCCGTAATCGGCGACTGCTTGGACGCGTTCGTTTGCAGTCATTCCCACATCTCCTGGGCGAGTCCGCCGTGATGTCCACCGCCGCCGCCACTGCCGCCGCCGCGTGCGCCGATGCGCAGGCTCGACCCGCTGTAACACGAGAAGCCCGACTGGGCCACGCTTGCCCCATGCGCGCCGCGGTAGTGCTCCGTTATGACGTCGATGTCGTCATGATCCCAGCGGCCGTCCGCCTCCCGATATTCAATGCGCAGGTCGGGGAAATGCACCTCGTCATTGAAGTAGGGGAGGTCGTGGTCGCGCGCCCATTCGCGGATCTCCTCGTCGGTCCGATCGGGGTGGCCGTCGTAATCCGGACGGTCGCGATCCCGCTCGTGAAGCCAGCGTTGGTACTCGCGCTTGAGCTCGTGATCGAGGACGACTCGATCGACACACGCCCCACGGTCTGCCAGGCGCTCGGCGGCGCGTTCGTAGGCGCGATAGACCTGGAGGTCGTGCTCCCGCTCTCGCTCGCGTTTCAGGCCATCCCAAAACGTCTGGCGGTCACGCTGGCCACGGTCTCGATGACGTTCGAGGAGGCCGCGGCCTGCCTTCGTCAGCGCGACGGCATGTTCGCGGGAGCCGGGCACGCGAGCTGTCTCAACGAGACCTTGTTCGCGCAGGTGCCGCAAGTCCCCTGAGCGCGGGTCGAGCGGACGATCGTGCTGGTCCCGGAGATCACGACTGGAGACCACTCGAAAGGCACCGACGGTCGCGAGCGTCCGCGTCTCAGAGCCGCGCAACGTGTACTCTCGATCGCGGTCGCGCACGATTTCTCGATCCATTCCGCGCGGCAGCTGCAAGTGCCGGGTGAACGGCTCACGCGGGTCGAAGTTCCGTTCCGGCGCGTCGCGATCGCGCTCGGGCCAGCGCGCGTCATCACGCGGGTCGTGTTCGCCGCCGCTCGAGTGTTTTGAGTCGCCTGGACCGCGACCAAGTTCGCGCGCTCCATCGTCACGATTGCGGCCGCGCGTGTCAGGCAGGTTCAGGTCGTCATCGCGCTCGAGATCATCGTGCGAAACGCCTCGGCCGCCATGATGGGACGCAAAGCGATCGTCGTCACGCGAGTCGTAGTCCCGCGGGTCGAAATCCATGTTGCTGCCTTCGTCGCTACGCCGCGATACAATGGACGCCGTATGGATGCCAAACAGCTCTTCGTCGAAGCGCTACGACTGTCTGATGAAGAGCGAGCTGCACTCGCTGGCGAACTGATTCAGAGCCTCGAAGGCGAAGTAGACGCCGACGCCGAGGCGGCGTGGTCGGCCGAAATTCGCGCGCGGCTCGATCGCATCGACTCGGGCACCGCCACGACGATTGCCTGGTCGGAGGCGCGCCGTCGCATCCATGCGGCAGCTGGCTTGCCGGCGGAGTAGCGTCCGCGAGACTCGTTTCGCCCATTCGGGCAACCATGGGCGCTACAATGGCTGTATGAGCCTGATCGATCGAATCACGGTGAGTCCGGACGTGTGCGGCGGCCGCCCGTGTATTCGCGGTCTGCGCATCCGCGTGAAGGACGTACTTGATCTTCTTGCTGCCGGCGCCACTCGCGAAGAGATCCTGGCGGACTATCCCTATCTGGAGGCAGACGACATTACCGCAGTCCTCGAGTTCGCTGCAAAGCAGAACGACCATCCTGTTCTGCGGAGCGCATGATTGCGCTTTCTCGTCGACGCTCAGCTCCCGCCGGCGCTCGCACGACGAATTGAATCCCTCGGACACGATGCGCAGCACGTGTTCGATCTCGGACTTGCTAAGGCGAAGGACGATGAGATTCGGGCGCACGCCGGAAGAACCGGAGCTGTGATCATCACGAAAGACGAGGACTTCGGAGTCCACCGCGTCATGCGGGAAGGTCCGGCGATCGTATGGATCCGAATCGGAAATAGCCGTCGCGCACAACTGTTGAGCCGCTTCGAGCGCGAGTTCCCCGAGATCGTCGCCGCGCTCGAACGAGGAGAGACGCTCGTAGAATTGTCGTGAAGCGAGGGTCCGCCCAAGTCTGGCTTTGAAGAGGACTTTGCGTCGTAAAGAACTCGGCTGACAAATGGCTGACAATCGGTAGCGGCTCGAGGTGGTCTCGGGTGGTGGGGGAGTTGACAGAACCCCAATGAAAACGGGGGCAGCCGCGTTGGGCTGCCCCGAGTTGCCTCCTTTGGTTAGACTGGGGGTCAGGGGGTCGCCGGTTCGAATCCGGCCATCCCGACCAATTTTCAATCTGGGGACACACCGGGGACACAGCGAGAAGGCCGTCAGCAGCTTCCCAGAGCGACGATCTATTCGCGGCCGCGCGGCGGGCGCGCGCGCTTAACGAGGCTTCGCAGCGTCGCGCTGACGGACGCCCCGTGCCGTTGCGCGATTGCGTACACGGCGTCGTACTCGCCCCGCTTCAAGGCACAGGTGGCGGGCAGCAGGCGGTGATCCTCCGGCACACGTGGCCGGCCGCGAGGACGTGACGACGACGCCACGCCCGGCATTCTACGCGGGATTCGCGTGCGAATAGTCATGCCGTCACTCGTCTGTTGGACGTGGTGTCCAACAGGTTCACATCCGGCAACATCGCCACACGTGCGAATACTTCTGGCGTAGAATCGGCGCCCGCACGCACGCAAGGCCGATTTGCGCGCCTCGCACCCGCGAAGGGGAGGCCCATGTCGATTGATGACGCGTTTCGAAGCAAGCTCGACACGATGCTGGCGTTCGCTAATCAGCACATGCAGAATTGCGGCGAGGTCGCGTACCAGATCGAGGCGACGACTGATGCTCAGGCGCCTGAGGCCCAGGCGCTCGCGGAACTCAGCGAGTATCGCCAGCGGTACGCGGCATTGTCTGAGTTCGAGCATGTCTGGACCGCCATCGATCAGGCGGTGTCCAAGCTTCCTACCACCGCCAGCACACTAGTGCTCCGCTGCCCGACGTGCACGGACGAGGTGCGCTTGGTGCTGACCCGCGAGGAGATTGCTTCGCTCTTTCGTGTGATCAAGGCGACCCGCCAGCTCGAGGCCGCGCTGCGGCAAGCGGGGGTTACGATCGCGCAATAACACAGGGGCAATCGAAGATGTGCGCGCCGTGACGGGTCAGAGGTCACGGTTGCAAGCGGGCCACCAACCGACGCCGAAAAGGCCTCGACGTCGTCCTCATATTTCGCTTCGAGCCACCCCAGCGCCGAGCGCACCACGTCCTCCCGGACGCCGCCGACGCGCATCTGTGCTGCGATCCGAAAGCGTGTTGGGTGCGCAAATTCGATCTGCGCAAAAATAGCGGCTCTTTTGATTATCTTCCGGAGGAGCCGTGTTCCTGTCGAGCCTCTACGTCGTTCTTCAGCGCGTTCTACAGGTTGTCGGTCTCCTGTTTCGGTCGAC
>JBKPDW010000547.1:0-4720 GCA_046728115.1 Acidobacteriota bacterium
TCGGCGTTTTGGCGTCATTCCCTAAGGTAAGAGCCGGATGCGGGCAAGCCGCACGTCCGGATCTGTGGAGGGGGTGCTCAGTGATGGGCATCCCTACTCCGACTCTCGGAATACGCCCTCCGACAAACCCGGTACGGTTCAATCTCAAATCATTGAACGCGTCGTTCATCGACCCAATCCGATTCGCGAACCTGAGCGCAGAGTCCAGCGTCGTCACGTTCTGAGCATGTAGCCCGCGCCCGGCTCAACCAGCCATCCGGGCGCGGGCGTTGTTTCATCGACAACCGTCTATACTGCGCTCGATAACGTCCTGTGATCGGTCGCACGCTCGGACAGTACCGGATCGTTGCGAAACTTGGTGCCGGTGGCATGGGCGTCGTGTACCGTGCACACGACTTGAAATTGCGACGCGATGTTGCCCTGAAGTTCCTGCCCGGACGATATCGCGAGCAACGAGATCGAGCGCGATCGGCTGCAGCACGAGGCCCTCGCCGCGTCTGCGCTCAATCACGCCAACATCGCCGTGGTGTACGACCTCGGCGAAATCGATGGATGCGTGTTCATCGCGATGGAGCTCGTCGAGGGGCGGTCGCTCAGGGAACACATCCCGTCGCAAGGGTTGCCCGTTGAAACGCTGCTGCGCTACGGCCGGCAGATCGCCGCGGCACTCGCGCACGCGCATGACCGTGGCGTGGTGCACCGCGACCTGAAGAGCGCCAATATCGTGATCAGCAGCGAAGGTGACGCCAAGATATTGGACTTCGGCCTGGCACGTCATGTAGAGCTCGAGGCTCAGCAGGTCACACGCTCGCGGGACATCCTTGGGGCTGACAGCATCGCCGGGACGTTGCCCTACATGGCACCGGAGCTGTTGCGCGGGGAACCTGCGGATGCGAGTTCCGACCTCTGGGCCTTCGGCGTGCTGCTCTACGAGATGGCGGTGGGGCAGTTGCCCTTCCGCGGCATCACGGGATTTGAATTGAGTTCCGCGATTCTACGCGAAGCCCCTTCGACTTTTCCCCCACATGTGGCGCCAGGACTACGAGTTGTCTTAGAGCGGCTGCTAACCAAAGACAAATCGCAACGATACCGCACTGCTGGCGAAGTACGCGCGGCTCTCGAAACCGTCGATCGCAATCCTCTACCTGGACCGCCGACCCTCACATTCTCGACGACCACACGCCGTGTGTGGTGGCGCTATGGAACAGCGAGCGTGCTCATTGCTGCAAGTCTCGCGTTCGCGTTGTGGGGGCTTCCACGCTTGAGCCGCGTCGGCCACGTGCCGCCGCCCACCGCCGTCCCGGCAGATGCACCCCCGCGAGTGAGCACCGGTGCGCCAGGATCAGCCAACTCGGAAGCCAACGAGCACTTCGAACGTGCGATGGTGCTGCTTCGTCGTCGATGGGAGACGATGGCCGCGCGGCAGACACTGCTGCGCGCGTTGGAACTGGATCCGAAATTCGCGGAAGCACGGGCGTTTCTCGGATTCGTCGATCTTCTTCGTCTGGACAGCGGCGAATCCAATGATGCGGGCTTGCTCTACCGGGCAGAAGAGGAATTGCGACGAGCGCTCGATGATGATCCTCAGCTGGTTCGAGGTCACGCCGCGTTGGCTGCCGTCTATCTGTATCTCCAACGCCGTGATCTTTCGAAAGCGGAGTTGGACAAGGCGCTTATGCTCGCTCCGGATGAACTCACCTCGGTGGAATGGCTCGGAAAGTACTACCTGATGACCGGCGATCTTGCCGCAGCGCGCGCCAGGTTTGAGAAGAATCTCAAACGCGATCCTCTGTTTCTGCCATCGCGCACGACACTGGCGGGAGTTCACCGCGTCGAGGGCCGCACCGACCTTGCCCTGCAGGAACTCCAGAAGGTCCTCGACCAGGATCCGCAGAACACTCCTGCCCTCTGGTTGATGGCTCGCACGTATGTCGACATCGGGGACACGCAAAAGGCGGAGGCCACCGTGACCCGCGCTGGAGCGGCGGCCGATCAGAACTACGCGATGCGACTCGTGCGCGCACTGATTCACGCCCGGCGCGGGAACGGTGCAGAAGCCCTGAAGACTTTCGATGCAGACGTCCGCCAGTTCGCGGAAGTGCATGTGGTTCCGACGGTCGGAAGCACCCTGGAGGGCGCCGAGGTATATTCGCTCTTGCACGATGCAACGAAGGCGCTGGAGTGGTTCGAGCGTGCAGTGCGCAATGGCGACGAACGGCTCGAGTGGTTCGAGCGCGACGCACTGCTGTCCAATATCCGCGGCCATCCTCGGTTCAAACAGGTACTCGACTCGATCGAATTTCGCCGGCGCCAGCAGGCCCCGCGTCGCTGATGACTTTGCAGGTTTTCTAGGATAACCATGCAGTGCTGCAGTAGTACCGCGTGTGCCGCGGCTGAACGACAGTTTGGACCAGCCGTCGCTCGGCGCGACATCCAGCGGTACCACGGCAAAGGCCCCGATGCCGCGACGCAGGCATTGCTTGCAGAGATTCGCGCTGTACTGCCGGCCGGCGGGTCGCTTCTCGACGTCGGAAGTGGCGTCGGTGTCATTACCTTCGAGCTCTTGGCTGACGGTCTCGCTCAGGCGACGCTCGTGGATGGCTCGCCCTCGTACGCGCAGACGGCAGCGGCGGAAGCGGAGCGACTAGCCTAGGGTACTCGAGCAAAGTGCGCGTCGTAATCGGCGATTTTGCGGCCGTTGCCGGCGACCTCGATCCCGCCGACATTGTGACGATGCACCGCGTCGTGTGTTGTTCACCTCGATTCGATTCGCTGCTTCACGAAGCCGCGTCGCGGTGCCGCCGTGTGTTTGCCTTCTCGTACCCGCGCGATCGGTGGTACACGAGGGCGTGGGTGCGGATCGACAATCTGCGCCGCCGCGTGTTCCGAAACCCGTTCCGGACGTTCGTCCATTCACCGTCAGCGATGGAGGCGATTCTTGTGGCTTCTGGATTTCGGCGCATCAACCGTAGTCAGACGACGGTGTGGTGCGTGGATGCTTACTCTCGATCGGAGGATATGGTCTCCTCCGCGCAGGCTCCCTTGGATGTCGTCGTCACAGCCACTCACCCATGTCGCTCAGAGAGAAACCTACTTGGTGCAGGGCTGGCCGGCCGGCTCCGACGGAAACCCACACGCTCTCAATCGCGCTGGGCCGAAGTCCTGAACCTGGCTCGATGATTTGGCTGGTCGTGGTCGCCCGGCGAATGCCGGATTCGGAGGCCTTGTCGCCTGGCCGAACAAATCCAATCGTGTATCAGCCGCTTGCGTCAGGACGGCGTGGTGACCTCACCGTGGCCGAACAACGCTACGTTGTCTCGATGTTCGGCAAGGTTTCAAACTGGATGCACACCTTGCCTATCTCCGCGTGCGATTGAGGTGTGAACCCATAGCCGATATGGTGGATGGAAACCGCGGTGACAACGTATCGAGAAGCCGAGCGGGGTGTCCAGCCGGCGTCGTAGCCAATCGACGGTCCCAATCGCTGAGCATCTGCCGGATGGCCGTCCGCGCCGCGATCATGTCGTCGATCTGTCGGTCCATTTCGGACGCCATTTGCGCGGCCCTATCGCGAACATCGCGACAAGGCGGGCGGCCAGAATCGCGCGCGTTGAGAAAGCGACCGATTTGCTTCAAAGAGAAACCGAAGCGCACGGCATTGCGCACGAATCGAATGCGCTCGATTGCGGATTCTGAGTATAGTCGATAGCCGCCTGTCGTGCGCGCCGCCTTTGGGATGATGCCGAGGCGCTCGTAGTGCCGAACAGTGTCACGAATGATGCCTGCCTGCGCCGCGATCTGGCCAATTCGAAGGCTTCGCCCCGTCACCCTGCCCATCATAAACGTTGGAATCGTTCCAAGGTCAAAGACGACACGCCTCTTGACCTTGGAATCGTTCGAGGCCGGACGATTATTGGACCGGACGAATCGTCCGTCAGGAGGAACCAATCATGAATCGTCTATTGGTCTGTGGGTCGTTGCTCGGAATGGTGCTCACGGCGGCCGTCAGTTCCGCGCAACATCCTGCGATGCCGGCAGGCATGTCGCACGAAGCGCACCTCGCGCAGATGCAAAAAGACGCGGAGATGAAGAAGCGGAGCGCCGCGGCGATGGGATTCGATCAGGATGCGGCGACGCATCATTTCGGGCTGACGACAACGGGCGCGTACATCCACGTGCAGGTCAAGGATCCGTCAGACGTAGCGAGCCGCGACGCGATTCGCGCGCACCTCACGGAGATCGCAACCGAGTTTGCGAGCGGTGATTTCAGCAACTGTTCATGACGCATGGCGAGAACCCACCCGGTGTCGAGACCATGCGCCAGCTGAAGATTCGATCAGGTTTACCTTCGAGGAGATCGAATCCGGCGGAAGGGTGCGGATCACAACGGCCGATCCCGAGGCGCTTATGAGCGTTCACGAGTTCGTCCGCTACCAGATTACGGAGCATCGGACAGGCGATCCGTTGACGATTCAGAAGTAGTGACGAACTGCGTCCGTGACGTTCGTAGAAAGTCGTCAATTAATGCGACTCGCGTTCCGGTCGCCGGGCGCGGTGTCGAATGGCGAGCGTGACCAGCGCGGCGACGAACATGATCACTCCGATGAATTGGGACGTCGACAGCAACCCGCCGAAGACGAACCCGCGGTCGGCGTCTCCGCGAAAGAATTCGAGCGCGAATCGCGCCGCCGCGTACAGCAGCGTGTACGCGGCGATCACG
>JBKPDW010000548.1:0-9485 GCA_046728115.1 Acidobacteriota bacterium
GCCAACATGCTCCTGGCGCGATCGGCGTCGCGCCAGCGCGAGATCGCGATTCGCGCGTCACTCGGGGCGGGACGCTGGGTGATCGCGCGATCGGTGCTGCTCGAAAGCCTGCTGCTGGCCGGCGCCGGCGGCGCGCTCGGCGTCGGGCTCGCGCGCTGGAGTCTCGACGCGCTGCTCGCCGTAGCCCCCACGAACGTGCTCGGCGTCTCCGAGCTGTTCATCGATCGACGCGTGCTGATGTACGCGTTCGGCCTGTCGCTCGCGACCGGCACGATCGCCGGGCTCGCGCCGACGATCCTGTTCGCGCGGCGATCGATGGCTGATGCGTTGCGGACGCGCGGCTCGAAGGCCGGTCACGCACCCCGTGTGCGACAGGCGCTCGTCGTCGTGCAAGTCGCCATGACCGTCGTCCTGCTCTGCGGCGCCGGGGTCCTCGTTCGCACACTCATCGCGCTGGATCGCGCACCCATGGGATTCGACGCCCACGACGTGCTCACGATGCGGGTGGCGATCTCGCCGGCGCGATATCCCGACGAGCGCCCCCGGGCCTTCTATCGCGATGCGCTGACGCGCCTGCGCGCGTTGCCGGGCATCGAATCCGCGGCTGTGGCGGCAAGCCTGCCGATGATCGGCATTCCTCGCGGTGGGGGCAGGTTTCACGAGCTCGGCACGGCGGAACCGCCGCCCAACGACCGGCCGCGCACCGTCGTACGGATGGTCGGGCCAGGATATTTCCGCACGCTGCGCGTTCCCGTGCTGCGTGGACGCGAATTCACTGACGCGGACAACGAGAGTCCGATGGGCGGATTCGTCGTCAATGAGACGTTCGCCCGGACGTACCTCTCGGGACGCGATCCGCTGACGACGTCCATTTCCGTCCGGATGATGGATGAGAACCCGTACTTGCCGATTCTCGGCGTCGTCGGCGACGTGAGCGAAGGCTCGGTGAGGGTCGCGCCGCAGCCAACCGTGTTCTACAGTCACGGCCGCATGCCGTGGACGACGATGACGCTCTTCGTGCGCGGACGCGAACCGGAGTCGCTCGTCAAGCCGGTGACCGCCGCATTGCACGAGCTCGATCCGACGCTGACGGTCTCGAACGTTCGCACGATTGAGGGCGCATTGGCCGAGAGCCTGGCGCGCGAACGCATCAGCGCGCTCATCTCAACGAGCTTCGGCGTCGGCGGTCTGCTACTGGCGGCGCTCGGACTCTACGGTTTGCTCGCCTATCTCGTCGCTGAACGGACCAAGGACATCGGCATCCGCATCGCTCTTGGCGCGCGCCCGGCACGCATCACGGGATCGGTCGTCGCCGGCGGCCTCGCGCTCGTCGCGATCGGCGCCGGAATCGGCATCGCCTGCTCGCTGCTGCTCCTGCGCTCGCTCGGCACGCTGCTCTTCGGCGTCACGCCGTACGACGTCCCGACGTACGCGATCGTCGTCGTGCTGCTGGGCGCCATCGCCGTGCTCGCGTCCTACTCGCCTGCGCGCCGCGCCGCGTGCATCGAGCCACTGACGGCGCTCCGACATGAGTAGGGCCGCGCGGTAGCAGACCTGACGCGCCCACGATCCAATGGCATTCTGATGGCCAGCCTGGTACCGGCGTGCCGCGCCTTGCGGCCCGACCCGGTGCACGTCCTACGCGCGGATTAGGGAGGTTTGCCCAACTGCCGCGCTCCTCTGAGTCCCGCCGGGTGGTGGGCGCGCCTGGTGGGCGCACCTCGAGTTCACCCGCATAAACATTGAGCCGATTATCCTCCGCAAGAAGATCGAGGACTTGCGCGAGCCGGGCGGTTGTCGCGAACGCATATGCTGAGACAGGTTGACTGCCAACACATCTAAGGTGTAGGCTTCCCACATATGGCGGCCGGCAAGAGCGACGTCCTTTATGGCAGCCTCGGCCTGATGGTCCTTACGACACTGGAGGCGATCGGTCCACTACACGGCTATCGCATCGCTCGGCGAATTGAGCAGATCAGCGGGAACCAGCTTGTCCTCAATCAAGGCACTCTGTACCCGGCGCTGCTGAAGCTGGAGCAGATGGGATGGGTCGCTTCGAAGTGGGGCGAGTCCGAGAGCGGCCGTCGAGTGAAGGTGTACTCGCTGACGCGAGCCGGCCGTAAGCAACTCCACATGGAAGCAGTCCAGTGGCAACGTGCGACGGGCATTGTGGAACGCTTCTTCAGGATTTCTGAGGACGTGTCGTGAAACGACTTCGCGTCTTCCTGTTGCGCCTGTGGGCCGTCGTTCGTTCACAGCAGATGGATCGCGACATGAACGACGAAATCGCTAGTCATCTCGCAGAGGCGACAGACGAGTACGTCCAGCAGGGCCTGTCTCGCGAGGACGCGCGCGTGGCAGCCCTGCGCAGCTTCGGCAGTGTGACGCAGACCGCGGAGCATCATCGTGATGCCCGGTCATTCGTGTGGGTGGACCACCTTGGGCAAGACCTGCGGTACGGATTCAGGGCGCTACGTCGCAGTCCCGCCTTCGCTGCGAGCGCCGTGCTGTCTTTGGCGCTCGGCATCGGCGCGAACACGGCGATCTTTAGTGTGCTCGACGCAGTCATGTTCCGGAGCCTGCCGGTCGTCGACCCCGAGCGCCTTGTGGTTATCAGAACCGGTGGAGCGGGAATCGTCTCGTACCCAGTCTTGCAAGATTTGCAGGCGCAGCAGCAAGTCTGTAGCGGATTGCTGGCGACGACGGGACCCCAACGACTCTCGGTCCGGCGGGACGCGTCGACGCTGCCTCGACGAGTCATGGGCACTCAGGTATCGAGCAACTATTTCTCAGTCCTAGGTGCGACGGTCCCGGTGGGACGGGGTTTCACGCCGGAAGACGAACGAGTAACGGCCGGTCGCGTTGTTGTGATCAGCGACTCCTTGTGGAATAGCGAATTCCTCCGCAATCCCAGTGTGCTGGGTCAGACGATTCAGGTGAGCGGCGCGCCGGCTGTCATAGTGGGCGTGGCGCCGTCTGGATTCGAAGGCGAAGTTCCCGGCCTGGCTTCAGACCTCTGGCTGCTGATCGCACAGTTCCGAACGCCGGACGAATTGCGGAATCGGGCGGGATCGTTTTTCCAGATCATGGGACGGCTGCGTCCGGAGGTGAGTGCCGAACAAGCACAGAGTGCGCTTACATTTCTTTACCAGCGGTCGGTATCAGTGGACCTTGGTCGGCAGAGCGCTACGGCGATGAGTCGCGGGTCGGCTTCGACAGATTCGTACATTGCACTCGACCCGGGCGGCCGCGGGCTGCAGTTCCTGCAAAGGCAGTTTGCGCGGGCGCTGCTGATCCTTCTGGCGATCGTGGCGCTCGTGCTGCTGGTCGCCTGTGCGAACATCGCGACACTTCTGCTGGCGCGCGCCGTCGCGCGGCAACACGAAATCGCCGTGCGCCTTGCGTTGGGGGCCAGCCGGTGGCGCCTGATACGCCAATTGCTCACGGAAAGCCTCTTGCTCGCATGCTGCGGTGGTGCCGGTGGGTTGATATTGGCGTGGGTGAGTGGTGGTCTTCTGACCACATTGCTGGCTGGCGGTTTGTTGCCGCTCACGCTCAATCTGACGCCAGACGTTCGCGTAATGCTGTTCACCGGCGCTGTCTCGATAGGTACAGGCGTGCTCTTCGGAGTCGTGCCCGCTCTTCAAGCAACCGAGCACCGGGTTAGTCCATCGGTCAGCGTTCACGGACGCGTTCAGCGCGCTAATCCGCCACGCCAGCGGCTTGTCAAGGTGCTCGTCGCCTCACAGATGGCGCTATCCCTCGTGTTACTCGTGACTGCCGCTCTGCTCGTGACGAGCGTGCGCAATCTGCATGAA
The DNA here is from genome assembly GCA_046728115.1 of Acidobacteriota bacterium. Classification (GTDB taxonomy): domain Bacteria; phylum Acidobacteriota; class Vicinamibacteria; order Vicinamibacterales; family CAVVIG01; genus CAVSWN01. Next base: position 3,819 of record JBKPDW010000548.1, read on the forward strand.
ATCGAGCCAGGGTTTGATCGCGATGGCGTCCTTCTCGCCGATGTACACACCGACCAACCGTCCACGGCAGCTGCATTAACCGCGTTCTCTGTCGAACTGCGCGAGCGCATGATGGCGCTCCCGGGTGTTGTGGCAGTCAGTTTCTCGTGGATACCCTTGTTCGACCCATTCACCGATTTATCCGCGCCGCTATCGATTGACGGCTATCTGCCGCGTCAGGGCGAAAAGGTCATGGCTCGCTACAACGCGGTGTCCTGGGGTTACTTCGAAGCCGTCGGCATGAAGGTGCTGGCGGGCCGTGGTTTCACGTCGACAGATGCCGATAACGCTCAACGCGTGCTGGTTGTCAATGAGCGTTTCGTCAGACAGTACTTCGGGGGTCAAGACCCGTTGGGTAAGGTGGTGTCGATCGCTGTAGGACCCAAGAGTACATGGCAGCCGCGCGAAGTCGTGGGCGTCGTCGGAGATGCGAAGTACAACGACCTTCGACGAGAGACTCGACCGCTTTTCTACGTGCCTCTGGTTCAGCTTGTGCGGCCCGTACAGTCGGTCGAGATTCGCACCGCGGGCGCGGCGAATCCCATCGCCCTTGGGCCGACCGTCCGCCACGTACTGTCAGAAATCGCGCCGCAGTTGATAGTCGATGATGTGCGAACCGTTGCACAACAAGTGGATCGGCCGATCGCGATGGAACGCCTCGTCGGTAAGCTGTCCGCCAGCTTTGGAATCCTGGCGATGACGTTGGCCGCGTTTGGTCTGTACGGCCTTCTTTCGTACAGCGTGGCCAGACGGACGAGCGAAATTGGCGTGCGGATGGCACTGGGCGCCTCAAGGTCCAGACTGCTCTGGCTCGTGTTGCGCGAGAGCATGGCACTCGTGACCGCTGGGACCGCTTCTGGCCTTGTACTGGCAATTGCAGCAACTCGGGTCGTGTCTCGATACTTATTCGGACTCACCGCTACGGACCCGTTCACCATCACGATGGCGAGCGTGACGCTGATCGCGGTGGCCTTGGCAGCAGCATACGTGCCTGCCCGACGGGCCAGCCGCATCGATCCGATCGTCGCCTTGCGGACGGAGTAGGGTCTGTCGATCGTGATGGAACGCCGAATCTCCTGAGGCCCAGTTCAGCCGATCGATAGCCGCAATTTCAGCCACTGCCACAGTCGAGCCGGTGGTGGGCGCACCTGGTGGGCGCACTTCGAGTTCACCCGCATAGACATTACGCCAATTATCCTCGCCAAAAAGATCGAGGATTTGCGCCAGATGTGCGCCGTCGTGCGCCGACGACTGAGATCCCTTAGTCCTGGGGCTTGAAGCAGGGGCGTCTGGGTTCAATCGTGTCGCAACGCAACCATCGGATCGATCCGCAGAGCCCTCCGCGAAGGAAGTTGGCACGCGAGCAGCGCGACCAACGTCAACATCGCAGGGGCGGCCGTCAACGTGACCGGATCGTAAGGCGAGACGCCGACGAGTTGTGATTGTAGAATGCGATTCACCACCAGCGACAGGATGAGGCCAATAAACAATCCGAACACCACGGGTCGCATACCTTCGCGGAAAATCAAACCACGGATATGGGGTGGCGCCGCGCCGAGCGCGATCCGCACGCCGATCTCTGGCGTGCGCTGGCTCACCGAATGCGCTATCGCGGCATAAAGTCCAAGGGCGGCCAAGACGAACGCCATCAGTGCGAAGATGGGGGCCACCGCCGCGTATTTTCCCAGCTCCTGATGTTCCCGATCCATCTGGTCACGATCAAAAGCGAAGCTGGCCTTCAAGGTCGTGAAGTTCTCCAGTACGACACCGGGATCCAGCTTCTGCACCTCGGCTCGAACCGCTTGGGCCACGCCGTCCGCAGCCACGGTTGTACGCACCAGAAAGAACGCACGCGCCGGCGGCTCCTGCCGGAGGGGCACATAGATCAGAGGTTTGAAACGCTGCCGGGTGACGTCCCCTTGCATCACATTCGGGACGACTCCCACGATGGTTCGCCACTCGCTTGGCTTCTTGTCCCGATCCAGCGAGCGGAGACGCTTCCCAAGCACTTGTCCGTCCGGGAAGAACGTGGCGGCAAACGCCTGATTCACGATGGCGACTGGCGCTCCTGTCATCCGATCGTCGTCGTTAAAATCGCGGCCGGAGATCGGAGAGTCTCCGAGCACCCGGAAGTAGTCCGATCCGGTGTTTAAGAACTGGCCGGACTCTCCAGCGCCCAGGGCGCTCGACGTTCCCTCGATCTCGAATGCCTGCGCACGCCCGCCATCCACCGGAATGGCGCTGGCGACCGAGGCATTGTCGATGCCGGGGATGCCCCTCAGCTGCGCCGCGAGCCGATCGAAATACGCAAGCCGTGTCGCAGGGCTTGGGTATTTGTCGGCGAGCAATCGCAGCGAGCCGACCAGCACGTGCCCGGGATCGCGTACGCCGGTCTTGGCGCCGACGATGTTGAAGAGGCTGCGCGCAAGCACACCCGCCCCGGACAGCAGCACGATCGCCAGCGCCATCTGTCCGGCCACCAGCGATGCCGACAGATACTTGCCACGCAGTCCCTGCGTGGTGCCTCGGGCTTCGCCCTTCAAGGTGCCGTTCACATCGAGTTGCAGCACGCGGACGATCGGCACCAGACCACACAGCAGCGCGGCGGCGATCGAAATCGCGATCAGATACACGAGCGTGCCGGCATCCACCGCGTAGTCCAGGACCTGGTGGGTAGACGCAGTCGCCACGGCCCAAGTGCGCACGCTCCAGGCGGCGATCCGCCAAGCCAGCACGCCACTGGCACCTGCCAGCAACAGACTCTCGGTCAGGATCTGGCGGACCATCCGCCAGCGGCCCGCACCGAGCGCAATCCGCGTCGAGAATTCACGTGATCGGCCAAGCGTCCGCGCCAACGTCAGGTTCGCGAGGTTGGCGCACGCAATCAGCAAGACAAACCACGCCGCCGCCCAGAGTGACCCATAGACGACCGGAGCGTTCGGGCCGACGAACATTTGTGAATACGTGTATACCCTCGGCATGACGTCACGATTAGTGGCGGGATAGGAGGTGCCGAGACGGCGATTAATGGTTTCCAGCTCGACGCGAGCGCCCGCGACCGTGGCGCTATCTGCCAGGCGTCCCACCGCCATATACTGCATCGGGCCTCGCTTGTGCAGCTCCCCGGTGTGAGCCAGGGGCATCCATAGGTCCCGTTCGCTCGGAAAGTCGAAACCCTCCGGCATCACGCCGATCACGGTGGCCGGCGCATTGTCGATGCGGACGATGTGGCCCACGATGTCGAGGCGCTGGTCAAAGCGGCGTTTCCAAAAGCGGTGGCTGAGAATCGCGACTGGCAGCGCGTCGGAGGCCTCGTCGGCCTTCACGAAATCTCGTCCCAGTAACGGTGACACACCGAGCAGGCTGAATGTGTTGGCGCTGATCGTAAATGTGAGGCTGTCAATCAACTGTTCACTGCCGCTGTCGGCGAACGTGATCCGCTTGGCGCCGATGAACGCCATTCCTTCGAACGATTGCGCGTGCGCGCGCCAGTCCTCGAAATCAGGGTACGACACGGTGCCACAACACAGGCCTGCTGGGTAACGCTCCTGCAAATACACCAAGCGCTCGTTCCGCTTCACCAGAGGAAAGCCTCGGAATAGCATCGTGTTCATCACGGCGAACACAGTGACATTCAAGCCGATCGCCAGTGCCAGAGTCGTAACGGCCGTGAGCGTGAATGCGCGTTCGCGCCGTAATCCGCGAAGCGCAAACCGAAGGTCGTACAGGACCCCATCGAGCCATGGCAAGCTTCGCTGATCGCGTAGAGCCTCCATCGCTTGCGAGACTCCTCCGGCTGTAATTCGGGCGAGCCGCGCAGAATCGTCCAGACCCTGATCGTGACGCCGCGCGTGCTCCTCGGCGAGTTCCTGGTGTATGCGAAGCTCTTGCTCCAGGTCGCCGTCGCCCCGATGTGGATGGAGCGTTCCCCAGAAACGCGCGACCCATTCGCGAAAAACGCCGCGACCTCTCATGCGTCGGCATCCAACAGCGCGTGAATGATGCCCGCCATGCGGGTCCACGCATGTTTCTCTTCAATTAATTGACGCCGGCCCGCTAATGTCAGCGTGTAGAAGCGCGCTTTGCGACTAGTATCTGTTTTCCCCCAATCGCCACGCAGGAAGCCACGCTGCTCCAGCCGCATCAGAGCCGGATAGAGCGTGCCCATGTTGAGCTGGAGCGCGCCTCCGGACACCTGTTCAAGGCGAGCGGCGATCGCATAACCATGCAGCGGCCCGAGGGAACGCAACGTCTGGAGAACCATCAGGTCAAGCGTTCCTTGCAGGACGTCAGCCTTTGGGCTGCTCTTATTAGACACGCAAATGGAGTATCACCTTTAGTATTAGAGCGTCAAATAGGCACAGGGTCGTAGTTCACGAGTCACCACGTAATCCGCACAACTGCAGTCGCCGTCGTCGCACGGCCAATTTGGCGCAACTCGCAACGTTCGAAAGCGCCCTTCCCGTACTGCGCCATCGGCCGCGGTTCCGGCTCTCCCGAGGCGGGATGGTGGGCGCGCCTGGTGGGCGCACTTCGAGTTCACCCCCATAAACATTGAGCCGATTATCCTCCGCAAAAAGATCGAGGACGTGCGCGAGGCGGGCGCGTATCCACCGAGAGGCGAGACGCGTCCGGGATTCATCTGCACAGCGTCTCGCGTGCGAACGGGTTGACATGGTGCCGCGCCCACCACGCCGCTACTTGCCGAAACAGGACTGCGCGCGATCGCCGTCAATCTATCAGCAGGATTCTAGCCGCGTCTGAGCGCCTCGACGGGGTCCATTCGAACAAAATGTCCCGCCGCAGCAAGAGCGCACACGGTGGCCACGACCACACTTCCGAGCCCCGCGAATAGGAACACGGCCGGTTCTCGCGCCTGGACACCGAACAGGATGTTTTCCAGGAAACGGGCGAGCATCCACGAGAGCGTCACGCCGTGCCCGCTAAGGCTAAGACGACGGTTTCCTGAATCAAGACGCGTAGGACATGCCGCCGCGTCGCGCCGAGGGCGAGTCTGATTCCGACTTCCTGTCGGCGTTCAACAGTCGCATGCATCGTCATGCCGTACAGCGCGGACAGCGACATCACCATCGCCGCTAGACCGAACGTCGCGAACACGAACGTCGTGACCGTGTACTTGGCGCTGGCATCGTCGACCAATGCCTGCATGGGGCGGACGCTCCCCACTGCCTGCGTACGATCGATGTCGGCGACCGCGGCCCGGACAATGGGAGCCAGCGCGACCAGATCAGAACCCGCGCTCGTCAGAACGGTTGCTGTTCGTTGCGGCAGTTGCTCGAAAGGAACATAGATCTGAGGCATCGAGGGGCGTACCAGCGTCCTCGCTTTCACGTCACCCACCACGCCGACGATCTCGCGGGGATTCCGGCCATTGTCTTGGATGACTACCTGCTTGCCGATCGGATCGGCACTTGGGAAGAAACGGGCCGCAAAGCCTTGGCTGACGATCGCAACGGGTGGGCTGCGATCATCATCGCGCGACGTGAACGTTCTGCCCCTGAGGAGAGCGATGTGAAGTACCTCGAAATAGGTTGGTGCAACGACGGCATTGATCGCCCCAGGCCACTGGCTGATCGGTACCTCAGGAGTGCCGACTATGTGCACTCC
>JBKPDW010000549.1:0-17949 GCA_046728115.1 Acidobacteriota bacterium
GGAAGCCAGAAGGCGCAGTGAAGAAGCGGCACAGGCCCTCAAGCGTAGTTTCGCCCAAGCTCGAATTCGACAAGACTATTTTACCCATCGAATTTCCATCACGTCCCCCGACGATCAGTTTCAACCATTCGATCTGGCAACCGATATAGACAAGGCGATCATTAGTGGCGATGAACAAGCTCTTCAGCTGCTTTCTTTGAAACCGCACACTAGGTGGAGCGTGCTCCAAGAGATGGCTGAAACCACTTTGAAAGCCAGCTGGCCAAATGAATTGGTTGAGGCTTTGCGAGGCATCACGCGTGGCCCAATTCCACCACCATTCACGCCGTTTCGGGCTAAGGATAACAGAATCTACGTTCCGGTAATTACCAAGGCGGAATCCGTCGATCAACATTTAAGGAAGATAAATCTGATATTCGTCGAGGCAGACGTGTCTCAGATGAGAGCATATCTGGATGTCTGGGTTCCACCCACGACAATGCCGCCGCTGTGGCCGCCCTTGATCAGACTCTCTATGGTCCTTATTCGCGCGCGCTGGGAGTGCATCGTTCCGATGTATCGCGCAGCAAAACAATTAGGTGACAATGAGCGTGACGCGAGGGAGCTACTCGAGCGCGCCAATCGCGACATGAACATGATCGACAGGGACGCTGCGGAGCGCGGCGTGAGTATTTCCGACGGTCAAGCCGATTTCTTCGAGTCCTCTTTACAGGCTGAAATTGAAGCGCTCGAACTAGACTACGCAAAGATTAGAGCGGAGATGCGAGCTCAGTCGTCCCTGAAAGCCGTCCCTATTTTAGTAGAGCGATTGATTACCAATAATACACAACACATGAGGCTGGTCGGGAAGCAATTCTCGCTGCTCTTAGAGCGGCTGACGAAGCCGAAGGACACGCGCGACGGAAAATGAAGTCTCAATTCACGGCCCGGCGCCAAGGTGTGTGTGCTCGGGCTCGGCATCAATCGGTCCACGGCAATCCCCCCGTGCTGATCCTAGCGCAGCACGATGCGCCTCGCCCGAACCGATGGCGCCAGTCTCTGCAGTCCGGCCGCGCCTTGCTCCTCAGCCCCGACGCAGGATGTGCTCATCGTTGCTGATGAGAGACGTTCTTGTACACAACGCCGCCCTTCATCACGAACACGACCCGACGCAGCGTGGCGATGTCCTTCAGCGGATCGCCGTCCACGGCGACGAGATCGGCGTCCATGCCGGCCGCAATCGTCCCGATTCGATCGTCGAGCCCGAGTGACTTCGCGTTCAGCGACGTCGCGCCGACGAGCGCGTCGGCCGCCGGCTGACCGGCGACCTGCACACGGTAGATGATCTCCTCGGCGTTCCGCCCATGGGCGCCGGCGCCGGCATCCGTGCCCATGATGAGCGCGAGCCCGCCGGCTTTCAGCGCCCGCTTGAACATCGCGAGCTTCAGCGGGATGCCTTCTTCGGTGAACTTGAACCCCTGGTCGTCGAAATTGCCGATTCCGTAGTAGCGGTCGCGGTTCGCGAGGTAGTTCTGCGACACGAGCCCGATGTTCGGCTCGAAGTACACGTGCCGCTCCGCCATGAGCGCGAGCTCGGCGTCGGTCACCTGGCTGCCGTGCGCGACCGCGCTGCAGCCGGCGAGCGCCGCCGCGCGGACCGAGGACGGGCTGTGCGCGTGGACCCACGAGCGCAGCCCCACCGACTTCGCTTCGCTGCACGCCGCCTGAATCTGCTCATCCATCATCGTCTGGGCACCGCCCTCGCGGCTGCTCTTCGATGCGAACAGCTTCACGAGATCGGCCCCGTCGACTTTGAGCTGCCTCACGAACGCGCGGATTTGATCCGGCGTTCCGGTGTTCTCGTTGATCGGACGAATCGACGTCAACAGACGCGGTCCGGGCAGCACGCCGCGCGCGATGGCCGCGCGGACGTCCACGTCGAGCGGCGAACCGATGCTCTGCACGGTCGTGAATCCGGCCGCCAGCGTGATGTACGCGTTCTCGGCCTCGTACAGGATCGACTGCGCCGGTGTCTCGCCCCGGCTCGTCGCCCGGCCGTCTGCCCCGAAATGCGTGTCGAGATGGACGTGCGTGTCGATGAGGCCCGGCAGGATCGTCATCCCGCGAAGGTCGTAGGTGGCGCTGCCGGCAGCCGCACTTGTGACGCTCACGATCTTGCCGTCGCGCACGACGATCGAGGCGTTGGGAATGGAGCGGCCCTTGCCGTCGAAGGCGGACGCGGCTTTGATGGTGATCGATGGTATCTGCGCGGTCGGCCTTGCGACGAGGACCGCAAAGACCGCGAAGACCGCAAGGAATCGATTGCTCGGTTTCACTTCTGACTTCTGACTTCTGACTTCAGACTTCAAGGACGACTCGGCGCCGTCGATGGCGCCGTCGGTTGCAGCGTCAGGTGCTGCTCGGCCACTGAATCGACCTTCGCGCGCGAGTAGAAGATCGGAAAGTACCGGCCGCGCGACCAGATCTCGAAGAGATCGCGGTAGTGTGGACTGTCAGGATCGCCCGACTGCCCAGGATTGTTCAGTCCGAGCGAGTTGTCCCAGTTCTCGGTGTCCGCGATGATCTTGAGCGATCCGCCTGACGTCTGATTGTCGGCGTTGCCAGTCGCGCTCACCGTGAAGCTGTCTCCGCCGCGCGGCCACGGGCCGACGTTCAGCTTCGCGCGCACGTCTGGCATGGCGATGTCGGCCAGCGGATGGCGAATCAGCGCGTGGTGATATTTCTCCTGGCCCCAGCGCCACGCGTTCAGATCCGGTCCGAGTTTCTTCGTCAGTTCATCGACCGCTTCCGTCAGGCTGCGCGCGAGGATCTCGTCGCGCCCTTTCTGCGCGTCGGCGCCGAACCGGCCATCGGGCGCGTTCAGCCAGTCGATCACCCGTTTCATGCTCGGCTGCCCAAGGAACGACTGCGCTTCCTTCGGCACGACGAGATTTCGCAGGTTCGCCATCAGTCGCCGCTGCCACATCTCATATATGCCGGCGGCGACGGAATCGGCATCGACGCTGTAGTTCCACGCGAGCAGCATCTCCTGAGATTTCCTGGCGCCGTCGGATTTGACGACGACCGCCCGAAGGAGCGGGACCAGACTGCGCGCGGGTAGCGAGATGTTGTCGTTCTGCAGCCGCATCATGTCGGCGACGGTGTGCAGTTGACCTGACGCGAGCACTTCGCTGATGCGCGACACGCGGAACGGATCGGCGCCCGTGTAGTGCAGCGCTTCCTTGTACGGATAATCGCGGGGGAACAGATAGTTGTTGGCGGTCGCGACATACCCTTTGTCCGGATTCGCGACGTGCGGCAGCGCGGTGATCGGCAGGAAGCCGTTCCACTCGTAGCGGCCGTCACCGGGCACAGGCACGAGCCCGGACCAGTTCGGCCGCAGCGGCGTGATCGCGACCGCCTGATACCCGATGTTACCCTTACGATCGGCCCAGACCATGTTCTCCGACGGGATGCGCGAGTAGCTGCACGCGTCGACGAATTCCTCCCAGCTCTTCGCCTGATCCATCCGGAGGCTCGCGAGGTACGGCGCCGCGCCGATTTCCATCCATGCGGCACGCAGCGCGTACGCCTTGTGATGCGCCTTGTCCTCCGACAGCACCGGACCGTGACGCGTGTACTTGAACTCCACGGCCACCGGCGACTGCCCTTTCACCGCAATCGTGTCCGCGATGACGCGCATGTCTTCCCACGTGCCGCGATACTTGTACTGATTCGAATTGGCCGGGTTCGTGTCGTAGACGTACAGATCCTCGGTATCCGATCCGAAGATCGTCAGCCCCCACGCGCCGTACTCGTTGTGACCGATTGAAACGCCCGGCAGCACCGGCTCGCCGCCGCCGATGACGTTCCAGCCCGGCGCGACCAGATGCACCCAGTAGCGCAACGACGGCGCACCCTGATTGCGATGCGGGTCGTTCATCATCATCGGGTAGCCGCTCTGCGTCAGCTTGCCGCTGACCACCCAGTTGTTGCTGCCGATGTCCTCCTGACGCTGACTCAGCTCGAGTGCCGTCGGCTCCTCCGCCACCGGCCCTGCTCCGAAGTTCACCGGCCGTCGAAACGCGTTGTACAACTCGAGGATCGAGTTGTTGATGAGCGAGACGTCGATGGCGGGATCGGGCGTGATGTTCGGATCGCCGCCCTGGAAGTACTGAATATCCTTGACTTTCTCCGCGCCGAGCACGCGGACCGCCTGCGCCATGTTCACTTCCTGCCCGATGTTGGCGAGGAGCGCATTGTGGCGCGAGATCACGACCTCCCTCGTCCACGGCATCGGCTTGATGCCGAGCATCTTGAATTCGATCGGCAGCGCTGCCGGATTCCTGAGCGCTTCGGCGATGTAGGCGTTCACGCCGCGCACGTAGGCGGTGACGATCGCCTCGCCTCGCGGGTGATACCAATTCAGCTCGGATTTCAGATCGCCGCGGAACATGTGCAGCCGCGTGCCGATGTCGCGCTTCAATTCCTTCGGGCCGAGCACCTCGGCGACGGTCCCGGTCGCCTGGCGGCGCCACAGCTCGAACTGGAACAACCGATCGCGGGCCGCCATATACCCCTGCGTGAAGAACAAGTCCGCCTCGTTCTTCGCGTAGATGTGATTCAATCCCCAGCGATCGCGGACGACGTCGACCGGCTCGCCGAGTCCCGCGATCTGCAGCATCTCGTCGGCGGGCGCGGCGCCAATCGATGATGACGACGAGGACGCCGCGATCACGAACAGCGCACAGAAAATCAGTCCTCGCATAGGCGGGATGCTAACATGATCCGCCTTCGTCCAATCGGCCGCGTCCATCCCGCCGGACTCGGGATTTCTAGAGTCTGAAGTCTAAAGTGGCATTCGCCCAGCGCAGCACGCGAAGCGCTCGAAGCGTGTTCCAGCGGCTTGGCTCGCCGGCGCTGCCTTCCATCTCGAAGTGGACCGGTCCCGCGTGCGGGTTCTCGAGCGGCCAACGGCCAAGCCGATCCCGCTTGTTCGCGATGAGATCGATGGCCTCGGCGATGCGGTTGTCGGGTTCGACGCCGGCTCTCCGCAGATAGTCCAGCCCCCACAGGATGTCGTAATGCCAGCGCGTGGGGAACGAAATCTGCGTCCACGCAGGATTGATGACCTGTCCGGTTGACCGCGATCGAAACAGACGCCGCTCGAGGAGGTACTCCTGTCCGCGCACGCGAGCGGCGGTGACGTTGGGCGTCGGACTTTTGGCCGTCTCGTATTCCAGCAGTCCTTCGAGCACACAGATCGTCGAATGGAACGACGACCGCGTGCCGGGCGGTGCGTAGCAATTCCAGCCGCCGTCCTCCAGCTGATCGCCCAGCAGACGATCGACGAGCCGGTCGCTCGCCTCGCCGAAGTACGCACCGATCGCGAGAACGCGTCCGTTGATGCACGGCTCGACCTCGCCCTCGAAGAACGGCGAGTCGCCGAACCCCGCTCCCCACGTGCAGCGGTCGCGCACCTGCCCGATGGCTCTTCGCACGCGATCGCTCGCCGGGTCCACACCGAGATCTCGCAACAGCTGGAGCGTGTCCTTGGTGGAGATCCAGGCGTGCGGCACGAACGCCGCGCCGCCCCAATGGCCATCGGCTCCTTGAAGGTCCAGCAGGCGAGCCCCCCAACCCTCCGAGGCCACACGCAATCGCTCACGCGCAACGCTCGCATCCGACTCGCCGATCAAGTCGCGCATGACCTGCCACCGGATCGAAGGATCCGCGTCGAGCAGCCACTCGATGACACTCATCCGCATACTTTAGCAAGGTGCTGAAACAGTGACTTCGATGGGATCGACAGTGGCTTGTTAGGGACTACAAGCGCGTCCGCATCCGGCGGCGGCGTCGCCTGCCGGCGCGGGGGCGCGGCGCGCGGGGTACGGTCAGCCGCACCTCGTCGATGCGACCCGCCATGACCTCTCTGCCGAGCGGCGTCAGCGTGAGCGTCCGATACTGATCGCCAGAGACCGCCAGCAATCCCGCCGCGCACGCCGACTCGATCCACCGTTCGACGACACGTGGGTCCAGATGGCGAAGCAGGCCGGTCGTCGAGAGCCGCGTCAGCGGCTCGGGCAGGTCATCGACGGCGCCCACGAGCATCGCGGCGATCTTTCGCCGGCCGTACGGTATCGGCGCACGCGCGACGCCCGACAGAATCTTCCGCACGAGAAGCCGTCCGTTCGCGTCGAGCGGCTCGCGTCGATCGCAATTGCCGCAGGAGCCGCACGGCTCGCGGGCCGCGGGATCGCCGAAGTAGCGAAGGATGGTCGCACGAAGGCACGCGGTCGTGCCCGCATAGGCGACAATGCGCTGCAGCTTCTTGTGCTCCAGCTCTTTGCGCCGCTGAAGCTCTGCGGCATCAATCGGCGCCCGCTTGTGCCGGGCATCGTCCTCGCGCCCGCGGTCGATGAGGAATTCACGCGTCTGCACATCCGCGTAGTTCCACAACAGGGTGGCCGTCGCTCGGCGGCCATCGCGCCCGGCGCGGCCAATCTCCTGGTAGTACGCCTCGATCGATCCGGGGATGTCGGCGTGCACCACGGCCTCGATGTCGGGTCGATCGATCCCCATTCCAAATGCGTTCGTCGCGCAGACGACGCGGCATTCGCCCGAAGCGAAGGCGTCCTGGACACGGTTGCGCGCCGCGTCGCTCATGCCCCCGTGGTACGCCGCCGCACGAACGCCCGCGGCCTGCAGCACGTCGGCAGCGGTCTCCGCCTTCCTCCGCGTCGCGGTATAGACGAGCGCCCGGCCCTCTCGGATGAGAGTGGGAAAGAGTCGATGCTTCTCGAATTCGTCGTCGACGGGTCGAACCGCGGGAAAGATGTTCGGCCGATCGAAGCCTGCAACAACGAGCGTGGGCGTAGTCAGTTCCAGCAGGTCGATGATATCGTCGCGGACTTCGGGTGTCGCTGTCGCGGTGAACGCGGCAACGGGCGGCCGTCCGCTCCGCCCGTCGTCGCGACGACACCGCGCGGCTGCCGCACGTAGCCGGCGATAGTCCGGCCGAAAATCGTGGCCCCACTCCGAGACGCAATGCGCTTCATCGACGACGAAGCGCGCGATGGCCAGCTCGCCGAGCGCACGAACGAAAGGCTCCGAGGCGAACCGTTCCGGCGCGACATAGAGTAGCCGCACCGCGCCGGTGCGGGCGTCGACCAACGCATCCCGCCGCGCCTCGGGGGGCATCATCGAATGCAGCGCGGCCGCGCCGATGCCACGTCGAGTGAGCTCATCGACTTGATCCTTCATCAACGCGATCAACGGCGAGACGACGAGCGTGAGACCGGGAAGCAGGACCGCCGGCAGCTGGAAGCCGAGCGACTTGCCTGACCCGGTCGGCATCACCGCGAGCACGTCCCGGCCGTCGAGCACGGCGCGGATCAGGTCCTCCTGTCCGGCGCGGAACACCTGGTGCCCGAAATAGCGTTGAAGAGCGGCGAGCAGATCCATCGCCATTCGCTCGATCGTAATCAGAGATGGCCCGGATCGGCCGGCCGCGGGCCAAAAACCGTGCAGGCCGGACTAGAAACCGGGTCCCGATGAACCGTCTGCCTGTTTGCGTCAAGCCCGTTCCGGCTGAGGCGGGTCCACAGTGTCGCGCCGATAAGACTCGATCGCGATACTCTTGCCTGGCGGAGGACGCAGCTTGGGATCACTGTCGAATTCTTTCGGCTCGCTGACCTTCGATCGCCAGCGCTGGCTGGATCGCGTTCTCGGTCCGCCTCTCTGTTGGCTTCTCACGATCCTTCATCGTCTGAAACGCGCCGAGGATCCGCCGCGCGACGTGCGGCGGATTCTCGTGATCCTCCTGTCGGAAATGGGTGCCGTCGTTCTCGCGCGCCCGATGTTCGACCGGCTGCGTGATACGTACCCCTTGGCCACTCTGTATGTGCTCTGCTCGGAACAGAACCGCGGTGCGCTCGACTTGTTGGAGGTCGTCCCCGGCGAGCAGGTCATCGTGGTGCGAACCCGGTCGGCGGGTGCATTCGCGATCGACGGCCTTCGTGCGCTGAGACGGATGCGGTCGCTCCAGCTCGACGTCGTTCTCGATCTGGAGCTCTTCGCCCGCGCGAGCGCGATCTTCGCGGGGCTGAGCGGCGCGAGCATCCGTGTCGGATTTCACCGACATACCCAGGAAGGACTCTACCGTGGCGAGCTGATGAATCGGCCGGTGCTGTACAACCCTTATCAGCACATCGCGCAGCAGTTCGTCACGCTCGCCGACGCCATTGGATCGACCACCGTCCCGCCGGCCAAGCAACTCACGCGGGCCGGCGCGCTTCGCCTCCCGCCCCTCCGGCTGCGGCCGGGCGAAGTCGAGGCGGCGCGCGACGGGCTTTGTCGCGCGCACCCGGCTATCGCGAACCGGCCGGTCGTGTTTCTTTGTCCCGGCGCCGGCCTTCTGCCGATCCGCGCGTGGCCCGTCTCATCCTTCGGCTGCATCGCGCGCGATTTCGCGGAGCGCGGGTTTGCCGTGGCAATCGTCGGTACGGCGGCCGACCGCGAGCTGGCAGAGACCATTCGACGCGCGTGCAGGAGCCCGTTGTGCGTCGACTTGACCGGCTTCACGGCGTCGGTCCGCGAGCTCGCGGTGCTGTTGCACCTCGGCGTCCTGTTGATCACGAACGACGGCGGCACCAACCATTTCGCGTCACTCACGCCTGTCCCGACGATCGCGCTCTTCGGGCCGGAGACGCCTCTGTTGTACGGCAACCTTTCATCGCGCGCGGTCAACCTGCACAAGCCGCTGTCGTGCTCGCCCTGTGTCACGGCCTACAACCATCGACGGTCACCGTGCGATGGCGACAACGTTTGCCTGAAATCGATCTCGCCGGACGAAGTACTGGCGGCGGCGAACGAGTTGCTACAGGTCAGCTCGAAACCGGAGGTACGCGAGCGCCATCACGACAATGCAGAAGTTTATCGTCGTCACTGACCACTGCATGAACACGGCGTACACGTGGCGGCCCATCAGGTCGAACACTGCCAGCGCGATGATGACGAAGTTCCCCGCAAGAACCACTCGCGCAACGCGTGGAAACGCGTCGAAACGGTTGACGAGCAGCGCAACGGCCAGCAGGGATATGACGAACGTGTAGTCCCAGCCCATTGGCGAGACCAATGGAATCAGTGTCATGAGCAGGGCGCATTCGAGCACGGCTCGATGGCGTTTCCTGCTGCCGCTGAGAATCACAACCAGCATCAACACCGCGAGGATGGCGATGACGGCTCCGCCCGTGATCAGCGCGCTCGTTGAGCGGCCCAGCCACTTCGCGAAGAACGCCATCACGGATACGTTGTCATTGCTCGTGAGCAGTGCGGGCGTCGATTGCGAGAGTGTCACGGCCCATTCCCGGAGCACGCGGACGTTTCCGTCCACGCCGTAGAACATCGCGGGCGCGAGAAGCGCTATCGCAAGCGCGCCGACGCCGGCCGCCAGGCCAATCCAGTTCCGAGTGATCAGAAGATAGGGGAAGAACACCGCGCCGTACGGCTTCAGAGCAGTGGCGATTCCGAGCAGCGCACCCGCGCCGGCCTCGTACCTTACCTGCTCGCCGGCCGAGAGGGCTCGAGTCGCGAGCAGCATCACCAGCATCACGAGAACATTGATTTGACCGAGGCCAAGCTCGCGAAGGAAATACTTGGCCAGGACGAGTGCCGACATGCCGAGCAGGTAGGGCCGATGCGGGAGTGGAACGAGCGCTCGTACGAGCGCAAATGACCAGACGAGCGCCAGCAGCGTGAGCGCGAACCACGTCGCCTTCGCGAATTCGATAGGCAAATGACCGAGCGGCAGGTATATGAGCGCCGACACAGGCAGGTACTTGAACATGTAATGGCCGTCGGCGGTCTGGTAGAGCGTTTCACCAGCCTCGAGCCGCTGGCCGGCCAGGTAGTTGACCGCGAAGTCGGTCATCTTGCCGCGGATGCGTACGGTGTAACCGGCCACGACGATCAGAGCGACAAACGCGGCAACGACTGCGCGGCGGCCGGATGTGGACATCGCCATTCTCATGCTAGCTTGAAACGATGCAAGCCCGGGCGCGGACACCAGCACGTTTGTCGCAAACATCACAGTGGTGACATGACGCTGTTACAGCAGCCTGCGATCCTCGGCGATGCGGCACGACGAACGCCGCTCGCGTCGGGGCTGGCGTTCGCGAGCGGCGTCGAGTACTCGCACTCTTCAACGCTGCGTACGATGCAGGAAATCTTCCACGTCGACCCTCCCGCTGGCTATCCGTGGCTGGGCGCAGCCGCCACGGCGTCCGACTTGTTCGACCTGTTTAAGCAGGGCGCCATTCGCTAGTGGAATGTCGACGCGAGCGAGGCAGCCTCGCGACGCGCAAGCATGTCAGGCCGCTCGGCCTCGCTACGCCAGCCGCCAGGTTTTTGCCCCGCCTTCGGCGGGGCAGTCGTCTTGACGGAGAGGACTTGACTCATTTTGCAAGGATTCTTGGCCATCAAGGCTCCTGCCGGCCCGTGGCAGCGGATCAGCGCGCGCGGCGAAAGGGCCTGCAGGTCGTCTGCAGGCCCTTTGGATCATCATCCGGCGGATCTGGGGGCGGCTACTGAACTGGCCTGAAGCGCTGCGACGTTTCAACATGGACCGTCGGCGACCTCGCTGATCTTGACGAAACAACGGTGGAGATCAGCAGCCCTATGCCGAGCGCGAGGCTGGCGCCGACGAACGTAAACCCGTAGGCCCACATCATTCGGGTCCACGGCCAGGTGCGCGGGCGCCGCCAGTTGCGTCCAAACGAGTCGTCGAGCAGCTTCAGAAAATCGTCGGTGATCGGCTTCGGCGCAACTGCGTTCCACAACTCCCACGCGAGCCATGCCGCGACGACGAACAGCAGCAGGCCGCACCACAGGTTGAACACCGCGTTCAGCGCGCCCGCGCGGTAGGCGACACGCTCGCAAGGCTGGATGACCGGCGGAGCGGCATAGCAGTTCGACAAGTCGTAGACGGTGACGATGCTGCCTGGAGCGGTGACGATGAGCCCGGTCCCGAAGCCTGCAGCGGCGGCCAGGAGCACGCCCATCCAGCATTCCCACACGGCGAGCCTGACCCAGGCCTGCACTAAGTCTGGCGGAATGGTCAGCGACTGACGCTTCCAGGGGCTCATCTCGGGCATGACCCAACGGGGCATCTCTATCTCCGCGGCCCCATATCGTGCTCGCGTGGGCCGCCGGATTCTGCGATCGTGATCACTCTATTCGCGCCGCGATTTCCCCAGGGCGGCGGAGCGCCGTCGCCGACGCGGATAGTGACGACCGGAAAAGGTGGAACCTTCGCGGGCCACGGCGTGCGGCAGTCGCTGACAATGATCAGCAGGTCGATCGGATCGCTCTTTCGCTCGATGAACGCATGAATGCCGACACCGATGTCCGTGCCACCGCCTCCATACAATTCGACCTCGGTCGTCGAGAACACCTCCCTCACGTCGTGCACGGCCGCATCGCAGCACGCGACGACCACTTCTGCGCCGTACCCGAGCTGTCGCGTCAGACCTCCCAGCTCGGCGACGGCTCTCGCCAGCTGCGAATCCTCCATCGAGCTGGATGTGTCGATCAGAAATCCCGGCCTCGGCCGCGGCTGGTGAAAGCTGGGCATGATGAATTCGCCGTAGCAGGCCTGCCGCCGGTGCGGCCTCCGATAGGTGCGGTCATAGCGGCCCAGCGTGCTGTCGCGCAGCGCCCGGCGCACAGCGTGGCGGATCGTGGCCATGTAGTCGACCTTTGGCGCGAGTGTCGCCCTGGCCCAGCGGCGCCAGGCAACGGACACGTCAGTACTGTACGGCGATATCTTGTCGATGAGCCGCGCCACCTCGCGCCGGACGAGCTCGGCTTTGATCCTGTCGACACCCGGGACGCCGCCATCACTCCCTTCATCCGCCGGTAGCTCCCAGAATCGCCGTTCGCCGTGCGCACCCGACCCGCAGTCGGGTGCGACCTGTTGCGTGTCCGTGCGCGTCCTGCGCTCATCTGCTCGGGGAGACCTCGGCAATCGGTCGTAGTAGCACTCGGCGCTGTTCCCACTCGGCAGCCCGTACTTGCCTGGCGTCGGCGGATCGCCGGGCAACGGCAGACCTTCCTGCTGCAGATCGTCGTTGATTTCGCAGTCGCCCGCGGTGTTCCAACGGTAGTGATCCCTGATCGCCGCGGCCTTCTTCCGGCCTTCGTGATCGCGCAGCAGATGGCTGACTTCGTGAATGAGGAGGGCGGCATTCTCCTCGACCGTGTGTGTCGCCACCCAGGCCTCGTTGTAATACAGGCGCCACTGTGAATCTACAGCCATGCTGCCGACGAGATCGGTTTGGACGGGCACGAGGCTGAAGAGCGCCGGCGCGAAGTAGGCACGCTGATAGGCTGCGCGGACGCGAGCGGCCTGCAGGGCGCGCGAATAGCCGTCGGTCTTCGGCTCCGATCGGCGAATCAGATCGACCAGGCTGATCTTCACATCACTCCCGCGGGACGAGCCTGGCTGCCTGCATCAGCTCGTAAAACGGACGGCATTCCTCGGGGAGCTTCATCAGACCTTCCGGACGATTCGTCTTGTCGCACAAGGTGCGCGCCGCAGCGGCCGGAATGTCGGCGTTTTTCCGACACGCGACGCCGAGCGCAATCATTGCGGCCTCCCAACGTTCCCGCGTCTTGTTGTTGATGACGGCGCCAACGAGCGAATAGCAAACCGCATACGCCCGATCCACGCGGTCGGGCAGCACGAACCTGCGCGGATCTTTCAAGATGTCCTCGGGATCCGGCAGATTCAACGTTTCGCGGTACTCGAGGAACGGCAACGCCTGATCACCCACGAGGCCGGCGAGCGCCGCACCCTGGAGCGCGCGATCGCCGGGCGAGACAGCCTCGATCGCGGCAAGCAGTCGAGACGCCAGATACCAGGTGCGCCCCGATGGCCATGGACCGCTTCGCCGCGCCGGATCGTCGGGCGGCGCCAGCCAGGCATCACGCCCCGCGGCCTTCACATACGCGGCAATCGTCGCCCGCTGGCGGTGATGGTGTTTGTGCAGGTAGTCGGGTGGCAGGAGCGGCAGGTCGTTCGGCGCCGGGAAATCGCTGACCATCATGTCGGACCATGTTTCATGGTCCATCGGGAACTCGCCATGCCACAACCGATTCGCCATCGGGGGCTGGATCTCCTGCCCGCCGGCGGCCCATTCAACGGCATTGCTGGCGCACAGATAGACGACACCGCCTTTCCCCGGCTCGTAATTCGGCAGCGTGAGCTCACCGCACACGTTCTCGGTCAACAGCCGCAACATCGCCGCCTGCGTCGTCGGCGGCACGGTGGTCAGCTCGTCGAGGAAGACGATCACCATGTAGCCCTCTTCGGAGAAACGTTTCGCGTCGTGCGCCCATGCCATCGGCAGCAGCCGCACGCCGTCCGGCGTCGAGACGGGGAAGCCCCCGAAGTCCTGTGGCTCTCGAATCGAGCCGACCAGAATAACCACCTTGCATTTGAGCCCCGCGCGTGCGAAGCCGGCCTCGAGACTCTTGGTGAACTCGGTCTTGCCGACGCCGGGAAAGCCGGTCATGTGCATCGGGATGCGTGCCTGCAAGCCGATGGCGATCAACCGAACGAACTGCTTGAATTCCATCTCTTGAGAGTCCCGGTGTGTCGATCGATGCGCGGTGTCTGCCCGCTGAGCCGCGCCACCGTTAGACACCGTCCTGAAGACAGGGGGTTAGGCGCTCGAAAACTCCACTTCGAGCTCCTGCTAGTGCGATCCAGCCGCTGATGCCGCAAGTGGTTGATACCGCGGCGCTTAATCTAATCCAGGATCCGTGCTCGGGCTCGTGAAATACCGTGGGCGTTTGTAAAAACATCGGGACGGTGTCCCGCGGAACACCGCGCGACGATCGGTCCGCGGGAGGTTTCACACGAAGGCGCTTGGTGGTGCGATCGTGGCGTGGCACGTCTCGGCGTCCGCGGCAGCGCAGATCACGGAGATCACGACGCCGCCGAGCCTCTAATCCTCGCGCTTGAACGCCGTGGGATGCGCAGGCTGGTACAGCCCGATCTCGCCGCCGCTCGGCATTCGGATCGTCGTGCGGATTCCCCATCGCTCGGTCGCCACGTCGCTGCAGTGCACGTTCTTGTCCCTCAGCCTGACAATAACCGCTTGCAGGTTGTCGCACATCAGGTAGAGATGTGCGCCCAGCATCGTATGGCCATCGGCGTTTTGCGGCGATCCGCCGTCCAATGGGTGAACCGCCACCTCGGCCGGCGGCAGCGCGAAGATCAGCCACCCGTGCCCCGCGTCGACGAATGGGAATTCGAGAACGTCGCGGAAGAACTGGCGATCCGCATCAGGGTTCGTCGTGTAGATCAGAACGTGGGCGCCGGTGATCACGACGTGACTGTTTCCGCGATGATCTCGCGAATCTGCTCGGCGTGCCGCGCCTCGTGGGCGCCGATGAATCCAAACCAGTGATACAACGACATCGGTCCGAACAGCGGATGCTTGTGTGTAATAGTACCGAGCGCCAGTCCGTCGCCCGCCGCGAGAGCCTCGCGAACGGCCGATCCCGCTCGTTCGAGCGCGTCCCATGCGGCGTCGGCCGGCAGCCCCGTTGGCTGGCCGATTGGCGGCGTCGTGACCCGAGTTGACCGATCGAGCACGGCGGCCGTATTGATCGTCGGCAGAATCGGTTCCATCGACGTTTCGGGTGCAACGCCGGCGACCGTGGCCGCCGCTATTTTCTCCGCGAACATGCCCGCGATTCGCTGTTCGATGATGGCCAGATGCTCGATGACGGCGGCCGGCGACCACCGGCCGTCTCCTGGCGATCGGTCGCGCATGTACGCAGGCACCGCCTGAAACGCGTCTCGAAGGACGACGCGCTGGCTGTCAAGGTACTCGCTCAGCTCCCGGATGCGTGGATGCATGCACAATACTAATGCGGATGCGGGCGCTTGGTGGTAGCATCCGCCCGCACGGGAGGTCACAGTGAGATACGTTCTGATCGCGGCCGCGGCCGCCGGTCTGTTCTGCACAAGGCCTGTTTTGGCGCAAACGCCCCCGACTCCGCAGGCGGCCGCGGAAACGGCGCCCGCGAAACCCAACGACTACGGCGACTCGAAGTCCTGGCTGTGCCGTCCGGGACGCAAGGGCGATGCGTGCGACATCGATGAGACAACGACGGTCGTCGCCGCTGATGGCAAGTTGACGAAGGAAACGTGGGCGGCCGATCCCAACGCGTCGATCGATTGCTTCTACGTCTATCCGACGATCTCGACCGACACTAATCCGAACAGCGACATGAACCCGGACCCGGCCGAGTTGAACGTCATCAAGCAGCAGTTCGCGCGATTCGCCGCGAAGTGCCGCGTCTATGCCCCGATGTACCGTCAGGTGACGCTCGCAGGCCTTCGACGCATGCTCGCTCCGGGAGCGACGGTCACGCTCGATCGCGGCGTTCAGTACGACGATGTGAAAGACGCGTGGAACTACTACTTGAACAACGACAACCAGGGCCGCGGCGTTGCGCTCGTGGCGCACTCGCAGGGCTCGTTCATCCTGAACCGCCTGATTCGTGAAGAAATCGACGGCAAGCCGATTCAGGCGCGCCTCGTCTCGGCGATTCTGCTCGGCACGACGATCGCCGTGCCGAAGGGAAAAGACGTCGGTGGCGCGTTCCAGCATGTGCCGCTCTGCCACTCGGCCTCTCAGACCGGGTGTGTGATCACATACGCCTCGTTTCGATCGACGGTTCCGCCGCCGGCCAACACGCTGTTCGGCAAGGTGCCGGAAAGCGACATGGTCGCGGCGTGCACGAACCCTGCGGCCCTCGGCGGCGGCAGCGGCGAGTTGCACGCTTACCTGGACCGCACGGGTCGCACTATCACCAGCACACCCCAGCTCAAGCCGTGGGTCACGCCCGATCAGCCGATCGACACGCCGTGGGTCAGCGTGCCCGGGCTGCTGACCGCGAAATGCGCCACCAACGAAAACGCCACGTATCTCGAAATTACGATCAACGGCCACCCGTCGGATCCGCGCGTCAGCGACATCACGGGCGACATCGGCGCTGGCGGCAACGTGGCGGCGAACTGGGGACTTCACCTCATCGACGTGAATCTCGCGATGGGCAATCTGCTGGACATCGTGGGACAGCAGGCGAAGGCGTACACGGCGAAGGCTGGATCGAAATGATGACTGGATGGCTGGTTGTTCACTCGCGCAGCTTGCGCATCGCGGCAGAGAACGCCTCGCGACCCGTCGATGGATCGTAGACGATGACCGGCATCAGGCGTCCGCGGATTCGATCGGGATTTCTGCGCGCATAGCCCATCAGGATCGTCGCCAGATCCACCTTGTCGCTCGCCGGATCGCTCGTGAGCAGGTCATTGAATGTGAGACGCCAGGTGTGTCCTCGCAACACGGAATCGACGATCGTACCTTTCAGCACGTTGTGCGAGAAGTTGAAAAAGAACGCAAGCGGCGAGTACGCACGATCGCTCGGTCGCAGCGGCTCGAATTCCTGCAGGAGATCATTCCTGAACGTGTGAAATATCTCCGCGAATTCCGCCCGGTCGCGTTCAGCGGCCGATAGCGACGAAGGCGGTTGGCCGATGAAGGCCCGCGGATCGGCCGACAGACCGCTGAAGAGCGCCTCGACAAGGGGCCGGCGCCCGGCCTCCGCGACGCTTTCGTCTCGCATGCGCGCGTACTCGTGCGCAAGCGTGTTCAACGCAAAGCAGAGCCACGGGTAGTCGGCCACATTGTCGTCGCGCATGACGACGGTGTCGCGTGCGTACGTGGCTTCGAACCCGAATCGAAGATGGCTGCCGATGCTGGCAGCGTGACCGAGCGCGATGGGGGTTCGATGACGCCGGTCGAGCGTGCGGACGCGGCTCAGGAGCTTCTCGTAGCCGACCTCGACCACCTCGAAATGTGACGTGGCGATCAGCAGGAGCGTTTCTGCGTTCGCAACGAAACGCTGGCCGGAGCCGCCGGCACTTTGCAGTTCGTCCAGCAGAGCCGCGACGCGATTGAGGTTGGCGTCCGCATCTCCTCCATCCCAGATTCTCAGTGTCAACAATGAAAGCAGGTGCGCGAAGTAGTAGTCGATCAGGACGGCGATAGCGTGCGTATCGACAGCGTCCGCACCGCGAAGCGCCATGAGGTAGTTCAGGACGTCGACCGGAATCATGTCCTCGTTCACGCGATCGGCGTTGCCGTCCCAGTCGTGTAGCGCGTGAAACCCATCGTCGCGGGTCAGAGCGTCGTACTCCTTGACGAACCTGCCGAGCGTCACGAGCCGGTCCCCGATCTTCCACGCGTGCGAACGCATGTTGTCGCGAACACGGACGAGCGCAGCGCGAAGATCGCTTGATTGCGACAGGTCGTGCCCGATCGACTGGCGCGCGTCGCCGGTCAGCACGGCATCGATCGAGTCGCAGGCAAAGTCGAACGAAACGGAAGACCGTGACAAGCGCTAGCTCGACTGCCGCTTGAATAATCCGACGTATGCCGCTTTGCCGCGGATGTGACCGGCCATTGCCGCCACGACGGACGCGCGCGTCTGCGGGGGTGACGCGCCGACAGCAGGGATGTCGGGCAGCATCGTGTCGAGGGCGAACAGCTCAAACACGTAATGGTGCGGCGGACCGGCGGCCAGCGCGCCTGGGCCGCGATAATACGGACCGCTGATGCTGATCTGGCGGGTTTGATCGGGCAGTTCGTTCCCCTGCGGTATCCCTTCGGGAAGGCTGCGCGACGCAGCGGGAATGTTCCACAGCATCCAATGCAGGACGTCGTCGGTGCCGTTGCCAATCGCCGCATCGACGTCGTGGACGATCAGGACGAAGCTCGCCACACCGTCCGGCACGTTGGTCCATGCCAGCGGTGGAGACGTCTGCGTGGCCGCCTGCGTGTACTTCACGGGAATCGTGCCGCCATCCGTCCATCCGTCGCTCGTCAGCGT
>JBKPDW010000550.1:0-14395 GCA_046728115.1 Acidobacteriota bacterium
CCGAACATGACGACGATCCTCGGGCCGAACTTGTCGACGAACCAGCCCTCGACGGGGACGAGCCAGGTTTCGGTGGCGACGAAGATCGTGAAGGCCACCTGGATGTTCGCGCGGCCCCAATGGAACCGTGCGTCCATCGGATCGACGAAGTATGTCCAGCCATACTGGAGGTTGGCGATCATCACCATGCAGATGACACCTGCCACCAGTTGCAGCCATCGGTTCACCGGAACGACCGTGCTGGGAGAAGTGTCGCTCGTCGTCATTGCCTGCGTGCTGCCTCCTTGGGATCGGGTGCGGCGTTAGCTTAGCCCAGTTCTAGCGAGGCGCAGCCTCGCACCCGCAAGCACGTCAGGCCGCTCCGCCTCGCTAGCCTCTATGCTTTTTACCCCGCCTCCGGCGGGGCAGTCGCCTTGATGGAGAAACTTGAGTCATTTGCAAAGATTCTTGGCCATCAAGGCTCCTAGCGGCCGGGATCCAGATCCCGCATCACCACGCGCAGCACCTGAGCCGCAATCTTTGCATCGGTTTCGGAGACGACGCGGGCCGGCGGATCCCGGTACGCACGAGCTGCGGGCGTCAGCCGTGCGCACCCAAGACCGACGAGCCCACGTTGCTCGGCTGCGGCAATGCGTTGATCGAATGTCCATTCCAGAATCGGTCGCGTATCGCGCTCGTTCGCTGCTGTTGAACGCTCGGCGCCGCCATCGCGTGCAGCGTGCTCGTCATGTGAACGCGGCGCTTCGCCGCGCGGCTTTCCGCCATTCGCACGCCCTTCTGGCGAGCTGCGGCGAGGCGCGCCAGAGGGCCGAACGCGCGACGACAGTAACCGAGCGTCACGTTCGAGCGCGTCCGTAATGATTGCCTCGAGGATTCCGCACGTTGTCTTCATCGCCTGCTCGAAGTTCCCCACCTCGAGCGCGCGATGGCTGGCTGCGAACGCCTGTTCGAGCACAGGTCGAAGCGTCGCATCGTGAACGAACTCGAATTTGCGCGGCCGCGGCTGGCTTCCCGCGGCGCCAATCGAATCGGAGTCGAGAGTTGCCAACGAACCAGCGGCCTGCTGCAGCACCTCGAGAATCCGCGACACGATGTCTCTCAGGTTGGCTTCGACGAGCGCACTCCCGTCTGTGCCACGCACCAGGAGGGCCGAGCTGAAGGCGCGCGACAGCCAATGCGCCTTGCTGCCACCGGACAGGTCGTTGATCGCCGCGGCACAGTCATTCTGCCAGATGCGGACTTCGCTATCCACGACGTACAACGCGCCGTTCGCAGAGTCCGAAGAAACAGCTTGGCTCTGCGAACTCTGCGGTGTCAGCCTGTGACCTCGTAATTCGAGGCCGCGCCGGATCAGACGGTGGAGCAGCGCAAGCGACGCATCACGCTGTTCGCCGAGCGCGCGGTCGCTCATGACGTCTCGTCCGTGCGGTGCAGGATCTGCGCGATCTGATCGATGTGCCGGTGCATCGCCAGCGCGGCGGCGTCGGGGTCGCGCCGCTGCAGCGCGTCGACCACGGCCTGATGGCCTTGAACGGAGCGCTCAGGACGCCCCTTCTGCTTCAACGTCAGCTTTCGCGATTCGATGAGGAGATCGTTCAACGTCTCCATGATCCGCATCACCACGCGATTGCGCGTCGCCCGCGCGAGCACCGCGTGGAACGCGGTGTCTTCGACGATGGTCGATCCACCGCTCTTGAGTTTGCGCCGCTGCGTGTCGAGGATGCGTTGAAGGTCGGCCAGGTCGTCGTCGGTGATCCGCGACGCGGCGGCGCGCGCGACGGCGGGTTCGAACATGCGACGGACGTCGAGCAGTTCTTCGCGCAAGTCGCGCTGGTACGTCAGAATCGAGGCCAGGGGTGCGACGAGGCTGTTGACGTCGAGCTCGTGCGGAAAGGTCCCCTGGCCGTGGCGCGTTTCGAGCAGACCGACCGTTTCGAGCATCCGGAGCGCGTCGCGGACCGATCCGCGGCCGACGCCAAAGCGTGCGGCGAGGATCCGTTCGCCGGGCAGCGGACGGCCTGCCGGGAGCGTCCCGTCCAGAATCAGGACGCGAATCCGGTCGGCTATCTCTTCAGCCACGCGCATTTTCTTGATGGGTTTGATCAGCGTCGCGCGGAGTGCCGGCCCGCGGCCCGTGGTCGTCGCGGATCGGCCGGCCCGACGCTTGACATGCACGGCAGCGACTGTCAGACTGCGGCTCTTAACTGGTCCGACCACAGGGCCAGTCTAGCATACGTGGCCACTGGAAACTTCAGCGTGCGGGTACAGAGTAATTGGCAGATTGTGAGATGGGCCGGCAGATGGATTTCGCGGTGAACGGATCGCCACGCGAGGTGTCCGAGGCCATCGAGCGCTATGCGCGCGCGCAGGGCAATGTGACCGCGCTGGTCGTCCCGTGGGAGAGCACGACGACGACGCTCAACATGGCAGTGACGCTCGTCAAAAGCGACGGCTGGGCGATCGAGCACACCAACCTCGGCACGATCAGCCTGACGGCCGAAAGCGACGGCACGCGCGTCGGCATCGTCGCAGCGGACCCGGATCGCGAGGACAGAGCCAGGCTCGTCGCGGTGTTCGAGCGGTTTGCCAGGGACATCGAGCAACGTCTTGGGGACCCGGCCGCGACGGACTCAAGGCAGGGGCGGAGCTGAAGTGACAGGCGAACCCTCGCTTACCGTAGCTGGGTCGCTCACGCTGCGCGTCGCGGAGGCGCGCGTCGAGGACATCGCGCATGCGATCGCTCGAGTCGCACCGGCCGATCTCGAGCGATTGGGCGCGCACGCCGGTGACGTCCTGAAAATCACGGGACGTACGGTCGCGGTTGCGCGCGCCGAGGTATCGGAAGCCGATCAGGCGGGCGTCATTCAAATCGACGGGACGTTGCGCAGCAATTGCGGCGCCGGGTTGGAGGAGCAGGTCGTCGTTGCTTCCGCCGAATCGGCGCAGGCCGTCGCGGTCCGCTTCGCACCGCTCTGGGTGGGCGCTGCGCCCGCGATCATCGCGCCGGATCGCATACTTGCAGATCTCGTCGGCGTTCCCGTGCTGACCGGATCCGCCGTGCGCGTGCCGACGTTCACCAAGGCGGTGAACTTTCAGGTGGTCCGAACCATTCCATCGGGCCCGGTGGTCATCGGTCCGCGCACCGACATCCGCATCATCGAAGGCGAAGCGACCGTCGTGCACGCGCCCGCGGTGTCGTACGAAGACATCGGCGGCCTCGAGCGCGAGGTCGCGCGCGTGCGGGAGATCGTCGAGTTGCCGTTGAAGCACTCGCGGCTGTTCGAGCGTCTTGGCATTCTGGCGCCAAAAGGCGTGCTGCTCTACGGCCCGCCTGGCACCGGCAAGACACTGCTGGCCCGCGCCGTCGCGGCCGAGAGCCGCGTCCATTTCATTCACCTGAACGGCCCCGAGATCATGCGGAAGTTCTACGGGGAGAGCGAGGCCAAGCTCCGGGACGTCTTCGAGGAAGCAGCGCGGCGAGCGCCGGCGATTCTCTTCATTGACGAAATCGACGCCGTCGCGCCCAAGCGCGCCGAAGTCGTCGGCGACGTCGAAAAACGGGTCGTCGCACAGTTGCTCAGTTTGATGGACGGCTTCGTGTCGCGCGGGCAAGTCATCGTGATGGGCGCGACGAATATCCCCGAAGTGCTGGATCCCGCGCTTCGTCGTCCAGGACGCTTCGATCGCGAAATCGAGATTGGTGTTCCGAACACGCAGGCGCGGCTGCAGATTCTCAAGATCCACACGCGCGCGATGCCGCTCGGTCCGGACGTCAGCCTGGCGGAAATCGCCGAACACTCGCACGGTTTCGTCGGCGCGGATCTCGAGGCGCTGTGCCAGGAAGTCGGCATGATCGCCCTGCGGCGATTCCTCAACACGCAAGCGGCAGCGGCCTACGGTCCTTCGTCCACGGACGGCAGCGGCCGCACCACGCCGGTCGATGAGGTGCGTTTGAAGGCGGATGCCACCGACGATGTCGAGACGCTGCAGGTCACGCGCGACGATTTCGTCGCAGGCTTGCGAGAAGTCGAACCCAGCGCGACTCGCGAGTTCTTCATCGAGAAGAGCACATCCACCTTCGCATCGCTCGGCGGACTTGCCGACGTGAAGCGGCTGCTCGATTCCGTCGTCGAGCATTCGCACATGCACGACGAGCTCTACGAGCAGGCCGGACTGGCGCCGCCGCGCGGGATCCTGCTGGTCGGCCCGTCCGGAACCGGCAAGACCGCGATGGCACGCGCGCTCGCGGGCGAGAAACAGCTGCCGCTCATCGCCATCGACGGCCCGCAGTTGTACTCGAAATGGCTCGGCGAATCGGAAAAAGCGCTGCGCGAGGTGTTCAAGAAAGCGCGGCGAACGGCGCCCTGCATCCTGTTTTTCGACACCATCGACGCGGTCGCACCGCGGACGGCGGCCGACCATTTCAACGCCGACGTCTACCAGCGGATTCTGAGCCAGCTGCTGCGCGAGATCGACAACCTGAGGGACGTCAAGGGTGTGATTCTGCTGGCCGCGACGAACCGGCCCGAACGCGTCGAACCGGCGCTCTTGCGCAGCGGCCGGTTCGACTATATCGTTCGCTTTTCGAAGCCGGACGCCGCCGATCGTGCAGCCATCGTTCGCCTCTGCTGCCGCCAGATTCCACTCGCCGCCGATCTGTCCATCGACGATCTGGCGAATTGGATGGACGGACTGACGGGGGCGGATATCGAGAGTACCTGCAAGAAGGCGACGTTGTTGGCCATTGCCGAGTTCCAGAACGGCCGGCGCGGCTCGAACTTCATTGTCAACGGAGACGATTTCACGGCGGTGCTGAATCTGAAATCAGAAATCTGAAATCAATCTGAACTCTGAAATCTGAACTCTGAACTGTAGGGACACATGTACACCGAATTAACAGTCTGGACCCGCGGCATCATCATGGACAAGGAAGGCCGCGACATCGTCAACTCCGTTTCGGCTTCGGCGCGCCTGGAGGGAAAGTTCGCGCAGGCGATGGAGAACTACGTGGACAACCCCGATCGCACCAACGCTCCGACGCGCAAATACTGCCGCGTCAGCGACAGCGAAATCGAAAATGCTCTCACGTACGAGAATGAACATCCCAACATCGTCGTGCTCGTCGAAGAGACGATGGTGAAAGGATGGGATTACATGAGGGGAATGCCGCCGGGCGGGACTCTGATCATCAACACGCACTACCGTCCCGAGTACATCATACGGTTCGTTCCAGGGCCCGAGCGATTGTCGCAGCTCGTGTGCGTGGATGCCGCCAAGCTCGCCGATCACAAGTGGCTGTACTATCGCCTCGGCGAGCTGGGCCTCGATCGGCTCTCGACGGAAGGCGCCGCCGAGCGCAGCAAAGCCATTGCGCCCGACATCGCTGCGCCCCTGATCGCCGCGGTCGTGAAGACGACAGGCATCGTGAAGCAGGAAACAATCGAACCGATGATCGCCAACAAGGGTGCGTTCCATGCCGCCCTCGAAGAACTGCACATTCTGCCGCTGGGAGCGGCAGTAGCGTAAAGGCGGGGAGTGGGGATTGGGTTTGGAGATTAGGGGTTGGGGATGGCCACAATCCCCATGGAGTTGATTCAATGTCGACGAAGGGCACTCACATTCCCGATTGGCTTCAGGTTCCGTTCGCGGGCATCACGCCTGCGCCGTCGCAGAAGGGTCAGGATCTCTTCCCCACGGGCAATTGGCGCGCCATTCGGCCCGTGTATCGCGACAAGATGCCGCCGTGCAACAACGCGTGTGGAACGAACGAGAAGATTCAGGGTTATCTGGATCTGGTCAAGCGCGGCAAGTACCTCGACGCGTACGCGCTCATCAAGGAAGACATGCCGTTCCCGTCGGTGACGGGCCGCGTCTGCTATCACCCGTGCGAGCAAGCCTGCAACCGCGGCCAGTACGATGAGGCGATCTCCATCCGCGCCGTCGAGCGGTTCCTGGGCGATCTCGGCCAGGCACTCAAGCACGACGTCGTCAAGGCGGGTCCGCCGAACGGCAAGAAGGTCGCGGTTGTCGGATCCGGTCCTGCCGGACACAGCGCCGCATACCAGCTTGCGCGCCTCGGGTACCAAGTGACGATTCTGGAGAAGTCGCCGAAGGCCGGCGGCCTCAATCGCGGCGGCATTC
The DNA here is from genome assembly GCA_046728115.1 of Acidobacteriota bacterium. Lineage (GTDB taxonomy): Bacteria > Acidobacteriota > Vicinamibacteria > Vicinamibacterales > CAVVIG01 > CAVSWN01. The sequence goes on from JBKPDW010000550.1 coordinate 6,142, forward strand.
CCGACTGGGTCCTTCCGCAGGACGTGCTCGATCGCGAAATCGAGCGGCTCGTCGACCTCGGCGTCACGATCAAGACGAACACAGAGGTCGGCAAGGACGTCACGTGGGACGACCTGAAGAAGCACTATGACGCCTGTGTCCTTGCGGTCGGTCTGACCGAGCCGAACAGCGTCAAGGCGGACGGTGAACACAAGGAAGGAGTGCTTTACGGACTGCCCTTCCTGCGCGACATCGGCATGGGGACATCCAAGGTGAAGCTGGGGCCGCGCGTCGCCGTCATCGGCGGTGGCAACACGGCGATCGACTGCGCGCGCGAAGCGCTGCGTCAGGGCGCGCAGGAAGTCACGATGATCACGGTGGAAGCCAACACGAGCGAGATGCCGGCCGTCCCCGAAGATCTTCACGACATGCTCCAAGAAGGCGTCGAGCTGATGCACGGCTTTGCGATGACGTCCGTGCTCGGCAATGGCAAGCTCGAGTCGCTGCAGCTGCACCCGGCGAAGTTCTCCGGCGCGATCAACGCTTCGCCGATTACGGTGAATCGTGAAGCGCCGGCCGCGAAGTTCGCGTGCGACAACGCGATCATCGCCGTCGGCCAGCACGCGGCGTTGAAGTGGCTGCCCGACGAGTTCAAGAACGAGCGCGGCACGATCACGATCGATCGCTTCGGCCGTCTCGGCGACACGATGTTCTTTGCCGCTGGCGATGTCGTGCAGGTCGGATCGGGTCAACCGCTGATGGTCGTCAACGCCGTCGGGGACGGCAAGCGCGTCGCCTTCAATCTCGACAAGGTCGTGCGCGGCGAACCAATCTTCGAGCGGATGGCCTCGATCGACGTCATCACCGATTTGAACCGCATGAACATGACGTACTTCCCGAAGTTCCCGCGCGTGCAGCAGGCCATGCTGCAGCCGGCCAGCCGGAAGCGCACGCAGGAAGAAGTGATTCAGGCATTCTCGGAGGAACAGGCCGTTGAGGAGGCCAACCGCTGCTTCAGCTGCGGCACCTGCAACGCGTGCGACAACTGCTACCTGGTGTGCCCGGAGCCGTGCATCGTGCGGCAGGATCGGTCAAATGGCCTGTACAAGATTCTGGTGGACTACTGCAAAGGCTGCCGCGTCTGCATCGAGGAGTGCCCCACCGGCTGCCTCGAAGGTGTCCCTGAGCTCGATTTCGATACCGGTGTCGTGCGCATGGACACGGCGTTTGCCATCACGCAGGGACTCCATGGACGACAGGCGGAGGAATTGCGGAGGCTGGCGGAGCAGCCGGCGAAGGAAATCTAGCGGCACTTCAGATTTCAGAGTTCATAGTTCAGATTGATTTCGGATTTGAGAGCAGTTCAGACTTGGCGTAGCGGAGCGTCATTATGGCAACTGTGGTCGAAAGGAAGAAGAAGACGGTCAGGATCAACGGCTGTGTCGCGTCGGCTCAGGCTGCGAAGTTCGCCGATGTCGACGTCATCACCGCCTATCCGATTCGGCCGTACACGGCGACGATGATGGCGTTGGCGCAGATGGTGGCGAACGGGGAACTCGACGCCGAGTACATCGTGGCCGACAGCGAGCACTCGCAGTTGAGCATCGCGCACGGCGCGTCGTCGAGCGGCGCGCGCGTGTTCACCGGCAGCTCCGGCGTCGGCGTGCAGTACGCCTACGAGCTCTATTCGCCGATTTCGGGCAGCCGGATGCCGGTGCAGATGATGATTGCGGACCGGACGCTCGATCCCCCGGGCGACTTCGGTTCGGAACACACCGACGCGCTGTCGACGCGCGACATGGGATGGCTGATGGGATGGTCCTGCGACGCGCAGGAAGCGTTCGACAACCACCTGATGGCGTACCGCATCGGCGAGGACCCGCGTGTGCTGCTGCCGCAGATGGTCTGTCAGGACGGGTTTTTCGTGTCGCACATCACCACCGACGTCGAGCTTCCCGACGTGGGGCAGGTCAGGGAATTCCTGCCCCCGTACAGACATCCGTATCCGCTGGATCCGCGGCATCCCGTCTCGCACGGACCGCAGATCATGCCCGAGCAGGGGCCGCCGCTGCAGCTTGAGCGCGCGCGCGCGATGGAAGGCTGCATGCCGGTCATCGAAGAGGCGCACGACGAGTTCGCGAAGATTTTCGGTCGACGCTACGATCCGTGGGTCGAAGAATTCATGACCGACGGCGCGGACGTCGTGTTCTTCATGCAGGGCGGACACGCCGTCACGGCGCGTCACGCGATTCGGCACATGCGCGAACGCGGCGCGAAGGTCGGGATGGCCCGACTGCGCACGATCCGTCCATATCCCACCCATCGCGTCATGGAAGTCCTCAGCAAGGTCAAAGTCGTGGGCGTCGTCGAAACCAACATGGGCCTCGGCAGCGTCAGCAGCGGCGGATCGCTGTATGCGGAGGTGTGCGGGTCGCTCTACGAGAGCGACAAGCGCCCGCTCGTGATGTCGTTTATGGCGGGAATGGGCGGCGAGGCGATCGTGCTGAAGGAGTTCTACTGGATGACGAACAAGATGCTCGAGGCGCAGAAGCGTGGGAAAATCGAGAAGCGAACGCATTGGGTGGGGTTTGAAGAGTAGCGGGTGAACCGGCAGATCAGGATTCAGATTGCTGAGTTCAGATTGATTCAAGATTTCAGAGTCCAGGTTCAGAACACTGGAGACGATGATGGCGGTGATTGAAATCGAACGTCAGATGCTGCCGATGCTGGGCAGCCCGAACCAGGGGGCGCGGTTCTACAACCCCGATCTGCCGGCGACCGAGCCGTTCGTGCCGGGGCACCGGACGTGCGCCGGATGCGGACCGTCGATCCAGTACCGGATGACGAGCAAGGCGTCCGGCGATAACACGATTCTCGTTGGTCCGACCGGGTGCATGTACGTGGCGAACAGCTCGTACCTGTGCACTCCCTACAATGTGCCCTGGGCGCACACGCAGATCGGCAGCGCGGGCAGCTTCACGGCCGGCGTCGCGGCCGCGTACGAGGCGATGATCCGCAAGGGCAAGTGGAAGGGCAAGTTCCCGAACATCATCTGCGAGGCCGGCGACGGCAGCGCATCCGACATCGGCATCGGCTCGATTTCCGGCGCGCTGTACCGCAACCACGACTGCCTGATCATCTGCTACGACAACGAGCAGTACGCCAACACCGGCATCCAGGCCTCGTCGCGAACGCCCTACGGCGGAATGACGACGTTCTCGCCGCCAGGACCCAAAGTCCCGGAGGGGAAGACGCTCTTCCCGAAGGATCTGGCGCGCATGATGGCGGCGGGACATCCGCATTGTTATGTCGCGACGGCGAGTGTAGGCTACCCAATCGATCTGATGAACAAGGTCCGCAAGGGCCTGAACTTCAAGGGCGCCTCGTTCCTGATGGTGTACACGCCGTGCCAGAAGGGTTTTGTCTACGAGACGCCGCGCTCGATCGATCTCGGGCGACTGGTCGTCGAGTGCGGGCTCTATCCGATCTGGCAATGGAACAACGAAAAGCGCGAATACGACTACAGTTTCCGCCCGCAGACGATGCGGCCGGTGGCCGAGTATCTGAAGCTGCAGGGACGATTCGGGCACCTGCATGCCGAGCACATCGCCACACTGCAGCGGTTCGCGAACGAGCAATGGCGCATGATGGGCGTCAAAATTCCAGACGGGCTGCTGAAAGCGGCTGATGCCAGCGCGAACACGAACATGGCGGCAGCCGAGGCGGCGGCGGCGGTTGCACATACTGTTTAGCGACACGAATGAACTGCTCTACCACGGTGGGCACGGATACGAACAGAGGACACGGTTAACCCTTCAGGAAACGGTGTCCTGATGATGTTTCGTCACCTCTGTCGTACTGCATTTCAGGTGATGCCATGAGCGAAGCGACAAACGCAGCGCCACAAGAAAGCTACATCGTCGCCGAAGGCAAGAAGCGCGGCGCGACGCGCGATGTGCGGCCGGAGGCGGCGCACGACAAGTTCTACACCGTGCTCCGTGTCCACGCCGGCGACGCGATCCTGACCGACAACTGGCATACGAACGAAGTGCTCGATCACGCCCGCAAGAACTTCGAAGGCTACACCTTCCAGATGCGAACCCTGGAAGCGTGGGGCGCTACGGTCGAAAACGATCGGCGGGGCTATTACACCGCTGGCGGCCGCGTGTGGGTGCTCGACCTCGAACCGGCGGCGGGGAAGAAGAGGCGGATCGCGACTTGAGAGTCCTCCTGATCGACGACACCCCCGAAATTGCCGATCTGCTGACCTTCGCATTGCGCGACCATGGATTCGAGGTCGCCTCTTACGGATTCACGACCGAGATCAACGACCTCATCGACCAGACACGCGCCGACGCGGTTGTCCTCGATGGCTCCGTCTACGAGATCAGCGAGTCGTTGTTCGACAGCATCCGTGCGAGCGAACCGCACGCCGCGCTGCCGGTGGTGATCATCAGCGACACGCTCGAGAAAGCCGACGCGAGCTTGCGCGCCCGCTCCGCCAATCGCGTGCTGCTGATCCCGAAACCGTTCACCGGATCCCACGTCGCACGTGCACTTCAGGACCTGCTGACACCTGCGGCCAGCACGACAACGGAGGACACGGATTCAAACTGAGGACACGCGCTACCTGTGACTTGCCCGTGATCGAGGGTCACGTCTCGGGCGAGACCGTTCGGCGTCGGGGCTGTACGTGCCGACGAAACCTGGTTTCAGCCAACTGCCGCCTTGTCGTTCGCAACTTCGTTCGCGGGACGGACACGCTGATTGAGGACGGCGTCAAACATTTTCGTCGCCAAAACGACGCAAACGCTTGTCCTCGGTGGTAGTGCATTGATGCAGCGTTGAGGAAGCATGCCGCCCTGGTCGATGGACGACTGGAAATACCTGGAGCGACAAATCATCACCGACCCGCAAGGGCGGCAGTGGTCGGTCGCGTTGATGGACGTGCTCGGCCAGGAAGGCGACCCGGCCGTTCCGAACTCGCTCCTCGAACTTCAGTACGCGTCAGGCCGCTATTTCACGTTGATCTACTCGAATACCGGTTCGCTGCAGTGGGAACGCGGGTACGCGACGCAGAAGGAGGCGACGACCGCGTACGAGCGGCTGGTCCTGGCGGTGCTCGACGGACGAGTGGATCCGTCGCAGCCGGTCTTCAGGGAAGACCTTGAAGATTGAAATCGAACGTGGCAGTTCAGATTTCAGAGTTCAGAATTCAGATTGAGTTCAGAATTCCGAAAAAATACAACTTTGAAAACCTGAATTCTGAACTGCCACATTTCAGATTTACCAGGCAATCGCGTACGCGTCGACCCGCGGGTCCGTTCCGGCACTCAACACGCCCGTCTTTGGATCAACGACAATCGCCGCGAGAGAGCCCATGGTCCATGCTCCGCCGACGCGGAGCTTATGGCCGCGATTGACGAGTTCGTCGCGGACGGCGACCGGCACCCGGGCCTCCACGGACATCTCGCCCGGATACATCGTGTGCGGGAACGGTGAAGCCGGGAAGCTGCGCGTCGCCCACCGCGGCGCCTCGATTGCCTCCTGCACGTTCATCCCGAAGTCGACGATATTCAACAACGTCTGCATGGTGCGGAATACCTGGTCGTCGCCGCCCGGGCTGCCGACGATCATGAACGGGCTGTCGCCCTTCATCACCAGCGTACTCTGCAGCGTGCTGCGCGGACGCTTGCCGGGTTCGAGCGCGTTGGCTTCGCCGGGCACGAGCGAATAGTAGTCGCCGCGGCAGTTGAAGATGAATCCCAGGTCGGCCATCACGACGCCCGTGCCGAAACCGCTGTGCAGGCTCGGCTCGAAGCTGACCATGTTGCGATCCTTGTCGATCACCGCCAGATAGCTCGTATCGCCTTCGTGATCCGACTCTCCCTCGAGGTTGATGTGAATCGGCCGGTCGAGCGGCGCCGTCGACTTGGTGAATTTCTCCGCGACGCCCGGACGCAACTCGAGTGATGCGTGCGCCCGGTCGATCAGGGCGCGCCGCTCGCGGGCGTAGTCCTTCGACAGCAGACCCTCGTAGGGAATCTGGATGAAGTCCATGTCGCCGAGATACTTCTCGCGATCGGCGAGCGCGAGCTTCACCGCCTCGACGCTCGTGTGGATGTAGTCGGCGCTGTTGTGCTTCAGACCTTTCAGGTCGTACCCCTCGAGGATGTTCAGCGCGAAGAGTTCGGTCGGACCCTGTGTGGCCGACGCGTTCTTGTAGACGCGGTAGCCGCGATAGTCCACCGATACCGGCGTCTCGAACTTGGCGGTGTACGACGCGAAATCCTCATAGCGGAACAGCGCACCCTGCTCTTCCGAGAACTTGGCCATCGCACGGGCGATGTCGCCTTTGTAGAAGCGGTCGCGTGCTGCTTTCAGCGCCTCGTGACGGCCCTTACCTGCGTTTTCTTTCTCCGCTTCAACGAGCTTCCTGAGCGTCCGCGCAAGATCGGGATTCTTGAAGAGATCGCCGGCCTTGGGTGCCTCTCCGTTCGGGAAGTACACTTTCACGCTCGACGGGTACTTCTTGAGTTTGCGCGAGTTCGCGATGGCGCCGGCCATCCGCTCGCCGATCGGGAAGCCGTTCTCGGCCACCTCGATCGCCGGCTGCAGGACCTGCGCGAACGACATCGTGCCCCAGCGATCGAGCAGCAGGTACCAGGCATCGACCACCCCCGGCACGGTGCCCGAGAGCAGCGTGTCGCTCTGCGGCAGTTTGCCGTCGAGGTTGTTCTTGTACCAGTCGATCGTTGCAAGTTTAGGGGCCGTTCCTTCGGCGTTGATCGAAACGGCCGTTTTGGCTTTCGCGTCGTAGACGAGGATCACGGCGTCGCTGCCAACCCCGTTCGACGCGGCGTCGACGAGACCCAGCACCGCCTGGCTCGCGACGGCGGCATCGAACGCGTTGCCGCCGGCCAGCAGAATGCGCTCGGCCACGCGCGTCGCTTCGGGCTTCATCGAAGCAGCCGCCTGCGTGCGTCCCCGAATGACGGGCCGCATCGTGCCGGTGCGCACTTCATCGGACGGTTCCTGGCCTTCGACGTTGCGCCCGCCAGTGCGAGCGGCAGTCGAGGACTGCCCCTTCACATGCACGGTTCCAAGGATCGACACGAGAAGAATGCCGCCTACGACAACGACACGCGTACGCATAGACCCTCCACCATCCCCAATCCCTAACGACCATCCCAATCCGCAATCCCCACGCCCTCAGCCCTATGCCCTAACCCCGAATCCTGCTCCGCTAACCCTGTCGCCCGTCAGCGTAAGCACACCGTGAGCGTCAAGATAGCCCAGATCGCCGGTGTGGAACCATCCATCGACGAACGATCTCGCCGTTGCGGCAGGATCGTTCTCGTAGCTGGCGGCCACAGTGCGCCCTCGAAGGACAATCTCGCCATGCTCACCCAAACTCAGCCGTTTTCTGTCCGCGTCGACAATTTCGACCTCGACACCATTCGGCCGCCCGACCGAACCCGGACTTCGTTCTGCCGGCGGCAGCGGACTCGAAGCCACCTGGCCGGAGGCCTCGGTCACTTCGTAGGCGTCGATCACGGGCGCCTCGAACGCGAGTTCGAGCGTCGCGACGACCTGACGCCACAGCGGCGCACCGGCCGATCGAATCAATCGCAGATGTGCGGCGCCAGCGGGCTTGCGAGAGCCGGGCGCCGCCGTACGCGCCAGCAACATCTGATGAATCTGCGGAGTGGCCGTGTACCAGGTGACACGGTGATCGCGCGCAATCCGCCAGAATGACAGCGGGTGGAACGCCCCCGGGATGACCACCGTTCCACCAGTCGCGAAGACCGCGAGGGTCGATGCTATCAAGCCATGGACGTGAGTCAGCGGCATCACGCACAGCGAGACATCGTCGGGTCCCAGCGCGAGGCTGCGCGCGACGTTCCTTGCGGAACGGTTCAGGCTCGCCCACGACAATCGCACGGCTTTTGCTCGACCGTTTCGGCCGCTGGTGAAGAGAACCACTGATGACTCAGATAGGTACTGCGCAATCAGCGAGACCGCGTTGGGGGTGCCCGATCGTTTTAGGTCATGTACCTGCTGCAGCAGCGACGCGTACGTAAGGCGAAAGCCTGATTCGGGAATTATGATCGCGGTGCGGTCCCCCGGAATCGACGCGAACAGCTCGACGGGATTCAACGAATCGTACGTCGACATCGCACTTCGCCATGCGAAATCACGGCTTGAAATTGCGCGAGGTATGGTACCCTACCGCGCGACCGATGCAACTACGTCTCGATCGATTGATGATTGG
>JBKPDW010000551.1:0-15761 GCA_046728115.1 Acidobacteriota bacterium
CCGCAGGTCCGCCGGGTCCATCTTGAGCTCCTGCGCCAGGACGTCGACCATGCGCTCGATCGCGTGCACCGCTTCGGTTACGCGGAACGAACAGCGATAAGCGATGCCGCCCGGCGGCTTGTTCGTGTACACGCCGTCGACTTCGGCGAACGCGTTCTTGAGATCGTACGAGCCGGTGCAGATCGAGAAAAGGCCCGCCGGAAACTTCGACGGGTTTGCCGCGGCGTCAGTGTAGCCGTGATCGGCCACCGTTTTGATCCGAAGAGCCGTCATCGTGCCGTCTTTCTTGGCAGCGAGCTCAGCCTTGATGTGATAGTCGCGGGCGAAGGAGTCCGCCTGCAGATTCTCCATCCGGTCCTCGATCCACTTGACCGGCTTGCCGAGGACCACCGACGCGGCAATGGCGATCACGTAGCCCGGATACACCGGAACCTTGCCGCCGAATCCGCCGCCGATGTCGGGCGAGACGATGCGGATCTTTTCCTCCGACAGTCCGACGTGTCCGGCCACGAGCGCCACGACAGTTCGAATGGCGTGCGGCGCCTGCGTCGTCATGTAGACGGTGAGCTTGCCTGAGACACGGTCAAAGTCGGCGATGCAGCCGCATGTCTCGATCGACGCGACGTGGATGCGCGGCAGATAGATATCCTGTTTCACCGCCACGTCGGCGCTCGCGAAGGCCTGGTCAGTGGCCTGCTTGTTGCCAACTTCCCAGTGGAAGATGTGGTTGTCATTCTTGTTCTTCTTGTCGGTTCTGAGCACCGGTGCGCCAGGCTCGAGCGCTTTGAACGGATCGACGACGACAGGCAGCTGCTCGTAATCGACATCGACGGCGTCGACGCCGTCGGCGGCGGCGTATCGATCTGTGGCGATGACGCCCGCGACTTCCTGCGCCTGGTACATCACTTTCTCGGTCGGCAGTACCATCTGGGTATCCGACATCAGCGTCGGCATCCAATGCAGGTTGTACTGGGCGAGCGTCTCTCCTGTGATGACGGCGAGCACGCCGGGAACCTCTAGCGCCCGCTCGGTTTTGATCGCCTTGATGCGCGCGTGAGCAAACGGGCTGCGGACGATGTCGAGGTACAGCATGCCCGGAAGCTGGATGTCGTCCACGTAGTGGCCCTGCCCGCGAATGAACCGCGGGTCCTCCTTGCGCTTGATTGAATGACCCATCCCTCCGACGTCGGCGGTCGTTCGCGGCGCCATCGTTCCTCCCTCAACGCAGCCGTGAGGCTGCGTACTGGATCGACTTGACGATGTTCACGTATCCGGTGCAGCGGCACAGATTGCCTGAAATCGCGTGCCGGATTTCAGGTTCGGACGGATTCGGGTTGCGCCCGAGCAGCGCAACGCTCGCCATCATCATGCCCGGCGTGCAGTACCCGCACTGCAGTCCGTGTTCCTGCCAGAACCCCTCCTGGATCGGATGCAGCTTGCCGCTCTGCTCCAGCCCTTCGACGGTGCGGACGTCGCTGCCGTCTGCCTGCACGGCGAGGACGGTGCACGATTTCACGGGCTCACCGTCGACGATCACGGTGCAGGCGCCGCAATGCGTCGTATCGCAGCCGATGTGTGTGCCTGTCAGTCGGAGGTGGTCGCGCAGGAAATGGACCAGCAGGAGGCGCGATTCGACTGGCCTCTCATAGGAGGTCCCATTGATCGTGACGCGAATCACGTGCGTCGCCATGTCAGTGTCCTCCCGCTCGTTCAATCGCCTTGGCCAGCGCCCGCGCCGTCAAGATACGCGCCATCTCCCGCTTGTACTGAACCGAGCCGCGACGGTCGGCCGTCGGCGCCGTGGCGGAGGCTGCGAGACGTGCCGCTTCGGCGATCGTTGCGGGATCCGGCCTTTTCTTCAGCAAGAATCGCTCGGCCTCCGTTGCCTTGATCGGCGTCGGGCCGGCGGCGGTCAACCCAATGCCGGCGCGCTCGATGTCGCCGCCCGACCCGAGCGTCACCTGCACGGCCGCCGCGGCCGCTGCAAAATCGCCGACCTTGCGCTCGAGCTTCATGTACGCGCCGCCGCTTCTCGGCGGCGGGATCGGAATTCGGATCTCGGTGAGGATGTCGTCCGATGCCAGGGCCGTGCTGAAGATGCCGGTAAAGAATTGATCAATGGGAATCGTACGCTGGCCTCTCGAGCCCGTCGCCGTCACCTCGGCGCCGAGCGCGAGCATCGTGGCCGGATGGTCGTTGGCTGGATCGGCGTGAGCGAGATTGCCTCCGACGGTCGCGCGATTACGGACCAGTGGATCCGCGATCACGAGGGCCGTGTCGTGGAGAATCGGGTATTTCGCCTTGATGACCTCGGAGCGCTCCAAAGCCGATTCCCGCGTACGCCCACCGATCTTCAAAAACCCGCCTTCCTCTTTGATGTACTCGAGCCCGGGAATCCGCCCGATGTCGACGAGGTGACCGGCGGCTGCCAGACGAAGCTTGAGCAGCGGAAGCAGACTCTGTCCGCCTGACAGCACCTTGGCCTGGTCGCCATGGCGCTGCAGGAGCGCAATCGCCTCCGACAGTGACGTGGGCGCGTGGTAATCAAACGGCGCGGGAATCATCGAAACGACTCCTTTCTTGATGCACGTGGGGCCCCACCCCCACTTGCTCGCGCTGCCGCGCTCGAAGACTCGCTCACCCGCGCGGCCACGGGCGCTTCTGAGTTGTCGATGCGCGTGGGGCCTCCAGCGTCAACGCAGCCACAACCAGTAGAGGACCAGGAGAACGACGATCACCCCAATCCAGACCGCAGGCTTCGCAGCGGTCCGAGCGGCCGCGCGGCCCACGACCGCCGATCCGAACGACAGCACCTCGATGGGCGGAGCGCCGGGCTGGCCTTGGTTTGGGTCGGCCTGGCCCGCGACCGCGGCCGTCTGCCCGGCAGCAGGCTCAGCCGCGGCGGTGCCAACGTTTCGAGCGTCAGCGCGATGGTCCGGTCTCTCGAGCTCCGCGCGCGCGGCCGACACGAACTTGCCGAACATCTGATCGCTGACATCCTGGATCATCCCGCGGCCGAACTGCGCCAGGATGCCCATCACATTGACTTGCGACGTGATGATCACCTCGGTCTCGTCCGGCGCGCGTTCGACGAGCTTGCTCGTCATGCGCATGTCGGCGCCGCCTTTGCCACGAATGTCCTGACCGGCGGCCACAATCTCCGCCGTCCGCGCGCCCGGGTCGAGCCGCTCGAATCGCATTGTGCCCTTATAAGTCGCTGCCACGGGCCCGACCTTCACCGTCATGGTGCCGGCGTGTGTGCGCTCGTCAACCTGATTCGTGATAGCAGCCCCGGGCAAGCAGCGCGCGACACGAACCGGATCGGTGAGGAAATTCCATGCCGCCTCCGGAGAGGTTTTGACGACGAAGGACTTCGAGATCTCCATCGCCATGGCTATACCGCCGCCAGCTCTGGGATGAGCCGCTCGAGCGATTCGAGATTGTGCGCAGGCGCGAGACGATCGATGAAAGGCAGCGCTGCCTGCATGGCGCGGGCAGTCGGCTCGTAGCGCGGATCACCCGACAGCGGATTCAGCCAGACAATCTTGCGCGCCTTGGAGCGAAGCGTCCGCATGGCACTGGCGACCATCGTCGTGTCGCCACGATCCAGTCCATCGCTGAGAATCACAACGACCGACCGTGGCGTGACGAACTGCTGCTGATATTTCGCGACGAACTCCATGAGGCTCTCGCCAATTCGCGTCCCTCCCGACCAGCCGGGCACATCAGTCGCGAGGCGCGCTATCGTGCGGCCGATCCTGCCGGGCGACAGCCACGGTGTCAGCCGCGTCAGAGAGGTGTTGAACGCGAAGACCTCGGTTGTCTTCGCTACACGTTTGAGCGCCAGGACGAACGCCAGCAGGAACTTGACATGGACGTCCATCGACCCGCTCGTGTCACACAAGACGACGACACGCGGCTCGTCGAGGGCGCGGGCCCGGTGCGCGAGAGACACCATCTCGCCGCCCGTGCTGACGGCGCGTCGAAAGCTTCGCCTGAGATCGGGCAGGCCGCGGCCACGAACGGGTGTCAGCCGACGGCTTTTTCGCGCGGCCCAGCGCGGCGCGAGCCTGGCGAGCAGACGTTCCATGTCCGCAAGATCTCGGGCAGAGCATTCCTCAAACGGCTTGCGGCGAAGAACGACGTCTCTGGAATAGCCGGGAGCACCACCATCGGTCGCCGGCTGCCGTGGAGCGCCCTCGTCCGGAACGCGGTCGCTGTTGTCGTTTGCTTTCCCGTTGGGCAAAGCGCCGCTCGTGATCCGAATGGGTACCAACTCGCGGAGTGGCGCGTCGGGCTGAGCGAGGCTCCAGAACCGATGGAAGAGGGCGTCGAAGAGCGCGCGGTCGCGCGGCCGGATCTTGAAGGCGACCTGAAATGCTCGCCGGACCTCGGTGCGATCGAAGAGATCGACCAGCGTGAGCGCTTTCGTCGCGTCGATTTCATCGCCGACTCCGACCTCAACGCCCTGTTCGCGTAGAACACCAGCAAAGCGCGCCAGGTGGAACATGAGATCGGCGCCCGTCATCACGCCTACACCTCGGCGCTTCGCGCTTCCGCAACCAAGGAGTCGATCCCGGCGCGGTCGAGGTCTTCGACGTCGTGACGATCTTTCAAGAAGCACCCGAGCGTCTCGGCAACGGCCTCCGCGTCAAGGTGAGCGCGGTGCAGCCGGACGAGCGCCTGCGCCCAGTCGATCGCTTCGGCGATGCCTGGCGCTTTCGAAAGACGCCGTCGCCGGAGTGCTTGCAAGAAACGCCCGATCTCGCGTGTAAGCTGCTCGCTCGCGCCAGGCGCCTTGAGCCGAAGGATTTGTAATTCTTTCTCGAGCGTCGGGTGCTCGACGAAAAGATACAGGCACCGGCGGCGCAGCGCGTCGCCGATCTCACGGCTCCGATTAGATGTGAGAATCACGTACGGGACGTGGACGGCGCGGATCGCCCCAAGCTCGGGGATCGTCACCTGGAAGTCAGAGAGGATTTCGAGCAGAAAAGCCTCGAAGCCTTCATCCGCGCGATCGATCTCGTCGATCAGCAGGACGGCCGGACCGCCGCTCCGTGTAATGGCGCGAAGAAGCGGGCGTTCGAGCAGGTACTCGCGGCTGAAGATGAGATCCTCGATCTCCGAAGGGTTGCGCCCGTCGTGTTCGGCGAGTCTGGCGCGCAGCATCTGGCGGGGATAGTTCCACTCGTAGAGCGCCGTGTTGACGTCGAGCCCTTCGTAGCACTGCAAGCGAATCAGTTCGGTATCGAGCAACTGCGCCAGCACTTTCGCGAGCTCGGTCTTCCCGCCGCCCGCTTCGCCTTCAATCAGCAAAGGCTTGCGCATCTCTCGAGCGAGGAACACGGCCGTGGCAATCGCCTCGTCGGCAATGTAGCCGAGGTTCCCCATCGCGCGCTGGAGCGATTGAATGTCGGCGTTCACGGCCGTCTCAGGAGACGACAGGGACAAGGTAGCGTTCGGGGGCAGCCAGGAAGCTATTCCGGCAGCCACCGCAGCAGAAGTAGTACGTGCGGCCGGCATGCTCGGTACGATGGCGCGCCGTCTCGACCACGACGGTCATACCGCACACGGGATCGCGGTCCTCGCGCGCGGAGCCTGGTGGTGTGCTGACATCCGCCGCTTGTTCGCCCGCCGCACGTCGGGCGCTGACGATCTCCGCCAGAATGCTGAGCGCGACTTCCTCCGGCGTGCGAGCGCCGATATCTATCCCCGCGGGGTTCGTGATCGAGTCGAGCGCCTGTGCCGATGCGCCCCGCCCCACGAGCGTCTCCCGAATCTGGGCAAAGCGCTTGCGGCTGGCCACGACGCCCAGGTAAGCCGGCTCGACGCCAAGAGCGGCCAGCGTCGAGTCTTCATCATGCTGGCCGAGCGTGGCGACCACCGCGAAGAGCCGTCCCTTCTGCGACGGCGGGCGGCGAGCGAGATCTTCAATGCTCAACGTTTCGACGAGGCGATCGGCGTCGGGAAAGCTGGCGCGATCAACGTCAGGATCGACGACGGCGACCCAATAGCCCATGACCTTGCCAAGGCGTGCCAGCGCCTGCACCGTCGGTGAAACGCCGAACAGCAGAAGTCTGGGAGCGGGCAATACAGGTTCCAGGTAAATGTCCACGCTGCCTCCGCTGTGGCAGGTCATCGGAAACGTCGCCACGCCCGCGCGACGATCGGCGCCTGGATCGGGCGAGAGCGAGATGAGCCTCGGCGACGAGTCCTTGAGCGCCGCGACTGCCTCGCGCACGACCGTTGGCTGAATGCAGCTGCCGCCCAGCCAACCGTGGTAGTCGCCGGCCTCGGTAATGAGGGCCGTGTTGCCCACCTGCGCAGAGCTCGCCGGCTCGCGCCGGACGACGACAGCCATCACAAACGCCTCGCCCTTTTGCGTCAGTTCGGCGGCGAGCTGCAGAATCTCGGCGCGCATATCAGTGCCGACTTTCAACTGACGCCTTCACCCGATCGTAGTCTTCGGGTGCATCGAGATCCGTGAGCGCTTCGACCGGCCACGACGCCGATTCCGCTTCGTGACGATGGCGCTTCACCACGTGCTTGCCGCAGCCCTGTCCTTCGGATGCTGCCAGCTCGCCGAAAAGCGACCGGTCGTACAGCATCGGCGGAGCGTTCACGCCGGCGTAGTCCGATATCACGAGCGGCGCGTCGCTCCGTCGATATTTCTCGAGAAGGGTTTGGATCATGGCCGTCGTGACAAACGGCATGTCGGCGAGTACGACGACGGCCGCTCGGGCTTCCGTTTCGGACACGGCGAGGATGCCCGCGCGCAGTGAGCTGTTCACGCCGCGCGCGTACTCGGGGTTGAGAACCGGACGATACTGGATGCCTTCGAGCGCCCGGCGTACGAGCTCGGCCTCGTGGCCGAGCACCACAATCAGCGGATCGAAGCCTGCCTTCGAGGAGCGTCCGACAACACGACGGACGAGCGTTTCACCCTCGAGCTCCATGAAGAGTTTGTTCTTTCCCATGCGCGTCGACGATCCAGCCGCCAGCACGACACCGGCCACCGCTCCCGCACGGTCAGAAGGCATGGATCATCTGTCCCTTTTCGCGCAAGTGTCCAGGGTGTTGGTGTGCGAGCACTGCCAGCAGCTCGCCGACGACGCTGATCGCGATCTGTTCAGGGCCGTCGGCGCCAAGGTTCAGGCCGACCGGGGCGAAGATTCGGCCGTCGGCGGCGGCGCCGAGCTGGCCGAGAATCTCATCGGCGCGCGCGCGCGGCCCGAGCAGGCCGATGTACGACGCGCCGGTCTTCAGAAACACTGTGAGCCAGTCGCGGTCGTGGGCGAACGAATGAGTCTTGACAACGACGAGCGTGCGAGGATCGACGGCGAGCGCCTCGACATCCCCGTCGGCTCTCAGCTGTAGAAGCCGCTTCGCCGATGGAAAGCGTGCCGCCACTAGAAATGCCGGCCGATGATCCACCACGGTGACCGCAAACCCTGCCTCCGACGCATACGCTACAAGCGGACACGCATCGTCACCGGCGCCGCACACGACCAGCGCGGGCGGCGGGTTCAGCACTTCGGTGAAGACAGTCCGCGAGCCGTCGACATCCACGCGCGACCGGGCCTCTCGCGTATCGACATCGAGGACGACCGAATGGCCGACATTCCTGGGACCATCGACGATTGTGGAGACGGCAAATGTTGACGCTATCTTGAAACGCTCACGAATCTCCCGCAGAGTTTCCAGCGTGCGTAGCTCGGTAGCCGGCTGGACGAAAATGTCGACCGAGCCGTTGCAGCCCAGACCGAGCCCCCACACGGTTCGATCGTCAGCGCCGGTGTCGTAGTGAAGCAGCTGCGGCGTGCCGGTCTGGATGACGTGGAGCGCGATGGCGCGCACGTCGGCCTCCAGGCATCCGCCGCTCACGCCGCCCAGCGTCCGTCCGTCGTCTTCGATGAGAAACTTGGCGCCTGGCCTGCGGTACGAGGAGCCCTCGATTCGAACGACCGTGGCGATCGCGGCTTGTCGTCCCACCGCTGCCAGTGCGACGACCCGCTCGACGATCTCCGCGGTTTCACGCCAGTGTTTCATGGGAGTCCGAAAAGCCCCTGTAACTCTATATCTCCGAGTGTTGGGAGTGTCAAACGAGGGTATCCCCTTTCTACCTTCTCGCGCTGACAAAGCTTCCCGTTCCGCAAGGGTCGAGCGCTCAAACCTTGGCACAATTGTGATCTGCCTCCGCCGATTGTTTCTCGAAGCGCGTCCCTTGCCTCGAATGCCGTGCGGCCAGACTCAAGGATGGCGCCGATGAAAGGCATCCGGGTCGATTCGGTTGGGCGCACGGCGCGTCCAAGGCGGCGCCATCCTCGACGCGATGCGCTACGAAGGGGCCGTTCGCGATAGTGCAGCCTCCCACCGGGCATCGCCTGCGATCAGCTTCCTGTACTTGGCCAGGGCGAGCGGTTGATTCACTGCGAGACATGCCACCGCGCGATCGCCACGACGGTAGAGCGCCGTGAACCGTCGGTCGGCGAGCGACCCGTCGACGATCACCATCTCGTCGTGCGGACGGGCGCGACCGATGAACTGGATTTTGCGATCGTACTGGTCCGACCAGAAGTAGGGTACGGACGAGAAGCTGGTCTTCGCCGCGGGACCGGCAAGCGCGTTCTCCGCTGCGTGCACCGCCTGTTCCACCGCGTTGGTCCAATGTTCGATTCGCGGCGAATCGCCGTGCCATCGGTTTGCGACCCGAGCCACGTCGCCTGCCGCATACACCCCTGGCGCGGCTTCACCGGAACCGTTGCAGACGATGCCGTTGTCGAGCGTGAGGCCGCTGCCTTCAAGCCACTCCGTGTTTGGAGTCACCCCAATCCCGACCACCACCACGTCGGCGCCGATCCGTGAGCCGTCGGAGAGCGCGACCCCGGTCACGCGCAACTCGCCGAGGACGTCAGTTACGGCGACTCCGGTGCGAAGGTCGACGCCGTGGTCGCGGTGCATGGCCGCGACCATCTCACAGATAGCCGGCCCCAAGGCTGGCGAAAGCGGTACGGGCAGCGACTCGATCACCGTGACGTGTAAGCCGCGAGCGCGGCAGGAGGCGGCGACCTCGAGGCCGATGAACCCAGCACCCACGATAGCAACACGGGGTGCGTTCATCAGTTCCCGGCGCAGCGCGATCGCGTCGTCCAGGCCGCGCAAGACGAGCAGCCCGGTCCGTGGCACCATGCGAGAAAGGGTCCGCACGCGCGCGCCGGTCGCGATGATCAGCCGGTCGTAGTCGGCGAACGTGCCACCGGCAAGCGTGACGCGTCTGGCGCGAAGGTCGACCGACGTCGCGCGCACGCCAAGCCGCATGTCGAGTTCGAGCGCGTAATACCCGTCCTTCCTGCGGAAAAAGGTTTGCTCCGGATCCCAGGTGCCCTGGAGCACCTGTTTCGAGAGCGGTGGGCGGTCGTAGGGACGATACGGCTCCTCGCCTATGAGCGTTAGCGCACCGTCGAAGCCTCGGTCGCGCAGCGTCTCGGCCGCGCGCAGGCCGGCGAGCGAGGCGCCAACGATCAGGATGCGATCGAGCATGCGGAGCTGCTCACTCTTCGATCGAAATCGCTCCGGTTGGGCACTCCCGCACGGCCTTGTGCACCTTCGCGCGCAGACCCTCCGGTGGCGTCTCGT
Organism: Acidobacteriota bacterium; assembly: GCA_046728115.1. Classification (GTDB taxonomy): domain Bacteria; phylum Acidobacteriota; class Vicinamibacteria; order Vicinamibacterales; family CAVVIG01; genus CAVSWN01. The sequence continues at coordinate 9,637 of JBKPDW010000551.1, forward strand.
TCAGGACGTGCAGTACTCCATCGTCGCCAATCTCGAACACCTCAGGCGCCGTCTCCAGGCAGAGCCCATGGAGGTTGCACACGTTCACATCGACAACGACCTTCATGATGTCCTCCCGGTCCGCGACGCGTTGTTCTCGAGCCTCGTGCCGAACGTTTACCCTACCACGGAGGTTCCGATGTCGGACGATGACAAACAGTCGCCGATTACGATTGCGGCATCTCCATGGAGATTCGATGCCGAAAAACCTGACCACGACGAGCCTTGCGAGTACACGCGCGTCATCGACGCCCGAGAATATAAGATTGCTCACGGCCATGGCCGGGCCGACCAAGGAGTTCTGGGAGCAGCGCTTTCGCGAAGGCGACACACCGTGGGATCGCGGAGAGCCCAACCCGCAACTCGCCGCCTGGCTTTCCGTCGGTGAGCTGGGTCCTTGCCGCATCCTGGTGCCAGGCTGCGGCTCCGGCTACGAAGTGGCGGCGCTCGCGGCTGCGGGATTCGAGGTCACCGGTCTCGACTATGCTCCCCGCGCGCTGGAGGAGGCGCGCAAGGCGCTGAAGGAGGCGAACCAGAAGGCGACCCTTGTCGAAGCCGATGTCCTCGCTTGGCGGCCGGAGCGGCCCTTCGATGCCGTGTATGAGCAGACCTGCCTGTGCGCGCTCTACCCGGATGAGTGGCGCGCGTACGCCGACCAGCTCTATGGCTGGCTCAAGCCGGGCGGCAGGCTCTACGCGCTCTTCGTGCAGCTCCTGCGCCTCGACGCCGCCTCGGGCGCGATCCTCGGTCCGCCCTATCACTGCGACATCAACGCCATGCGCGCGCTTTTCCCGGATCCGCGCTGGTCCTGGCCGAAGCCGCCCTACCCGCTCATCTCGCATCCGGCCGGCCTCACCGAGCTCGCAGTGGTGCTCGCGCGCAACGGTTAGTGCTGCTTCAGCCAACAGATCGATGTCCCGGTTGCCGGGCGCGAGGTTGCCGAGGGTCGTGGCCTCAGGGGACTCGACAGCGGAGGCCCTCATAGGAGTCCGCATTAAGCGGGTGTTCGCGCGCCAGTTTGACGGAGATCCGTTATCAGACTGCTCCTCGCCCCTTCGCTGTCTCCGACAGAACTCGCGACCGGTATCGCCACTGGCATCGCTCTCGTATGCGCTCCAGGCGGCGCTACTGTTTGTTGAACACCTCGGTACGCGCGTACTCCGCGCCGGCGTCGGTGGTGCCCTTCGTCGTGATCGTCAGCGTCCGGTTGCGGTTCGACAGCTTCATCGCCGCCGTTTCGGTCTGCATGCCTTTGATCTTGCCAATGCGCTCGTAGGTCGTCGCATCAATCTTCTTCAACGCCACTGTGTCGAGGCCGGAGTTCATGATCGGATAGTCTTTGCCGTCGATCTTCGCCGTGTACTCGACCTTGACCGTCTCCGAGATATTGAAGCCCTGGCTGGTGGTCTCCTGGGTGAACTTCAGGCTGTCGCCCGCAGCCTCGAATGTAATCGTGCGCCTCACGGGGGGCTGCCCGGTGACGTACGTGGATTTGAAGACGTCGACATTCCAGACGCCGATCAACGGCTCGGAGGCCTGCGCAAGGATCAATCGGGAGGACAGAACCAGCACAGCCAGCATCAACAGAACAGCGCGCCGCGTCATTTCTTCCCTCGCCCAGCCCCGCACGGCGACGGCATCCATTTTGACGCGTCCGGCTCGCGCTTGAAATGGGTGCTGGTGACGAATTCCTGGCTCAAGTACTTCGGATCGCTGACGATCGTTTTGACGAGCAGCCATTCGGTTCCGTCCTCCGACAGGCGATCGAAGTATTCCGTCAACACGGCGTCTTCGCTGTACGGTACGCCATTCTTCCTCAGATAGCCGGCCTTGAGTCTCGTGGTGATGACCTTGAGCGCCGCGCCGGGCCGAGGCGGCGGAGGCGCGAGGCCGCCCCCCTGGCCTCCACGCTGGATGAGTTGCTCCCAATCGGCCTGCGAGTAACCCTGCCACGATCGCTCGGTCGCCGGAGTCTTCGGCTGATCGAAATGCAGGAGGCGCGTCTGGAGACCGGCGTCGGTTTCAATCTTCAAGATGGTGTCGTTTTCCCATGAGATCTGCAGCCGGCCAGGAATGCGCATGATCGCCGGAGCGCCGTACGGCTTGCATCCGTCGGTGGCGATGCTTGCCGGCTCCCAGAGGTTGGCGACACGGCGACCTTCGAGCGTCAGCGGCACGCCCGCGTAATCGCCGCGGGGCGGCATCAGCATGCGCTGCAGCCAGTCTTCGCTGACGACGGACACCCAGGTGCCGGTCAAGTCGATCGGGGCGGCAGCCTTCGGTGTCGCGCCCGCCGCCGGTATCGCGCCACGGCCGCGCTGCGCGAGCGCGGCGCCGCCGGATGCCGCAATCGAGGCGACGACGATTGCCGCCTGGACGGTCGTTTTCACCGTGTCCACGTGCCTCATGGTGATCCCACCGGCCGGCTCAGGTCGCGATACGCGGCTTCGACGAACATCGCGGTCGTCCACGGACCGCTGGTCGCACCGTACAGCCCGTCGTATTCAAAAGTCGGGCGCGCCGCCTGGACTTGCTCGAGCGTCATCCCCTTCTTGATCAGATCCTGAATGCGATCGCGCGCGATGGTCAGCATGTCACGATACTCGACGAGATCGGCCTCGTCGCACACGCGGCCGTGCGCCGGAACGACGAGCGTGCCGCCTTCCTGCCAGTCGTGCGGCACGGTGATGTCGATGATCCGGTTGATCGCCGCGAGCACGCCGCTGAAGGTGCCGCCCTGCGCCGTATCGATCATCGGATACCGCGTCATGTCGACGATATCGCCGGCGGCCACGACGTCGGAGCCGCGAAAGAAGACGACGGCGTCGCCGGCGCCGTGCGCGGCCGGCTGATGCAGCATCTGGATCGCTTCGCCGTTGGTTTGCACGTCTTTCAGCTCGCCAGCGAACGTAATCGTCGGCCACGACCCTGCCGACACCGAGGAGAGCGGCAGGTTCTTTCCTTTAGCAGCGCTGAGCGCGTCAATCACGCCCTCGTGAGCGATGATGGCGGCGCCGGCTGCCTGCCCGCGTCCGCCGCTGGCGCCCGTCTTCGCGAGGGCTTCGTTGCCGCCGATGTTTTCAGGATCGGCAGCCGAATCGAGAATGAATCGAATCGGCTTGTCAGTCAGCTCCCGCACGGCCGCGAGCACCTTGTCGGTGGCATTGCCCGTTCCGGCATCGACGAGCACCACCCCGTCGTCACCAATTTGGGCGGCGATGTTCCCGCCCGCGCCGGAAATCATGTACACCTTCCCCTGCACCTTCGTGACGAGGACTTGAGACCCGTCATTGGTCGGCGGGGCCACGCAGCGGCCGCCGCCGCACGCGGGCCCTTCGGTGCTCGCCGCGCGGCCCGGGGTGCCCTCCAGCTCGCGCAGTCGCGCGGAGTACTCGGGATAGAGCGTGTTCGCTCCGCCGCGCGCTGCCTCGAGCGGAACTTTACGCGTAGAAAGGAAGTTTTCCCGGCCCGGGTCGACGGTCCCTGGCAGATGGTGCGGAACGTATCCGGCCGGGCGGTTGACGAGCTCATCGACGATCTGATCGGGGCCGCACGTCCCCCACGCGCCGGCATTGCCGCCCGAATTCAGCACGAAATCCGTGCTGCGCACGAACGGCTCGCTGAGGAACACGGGATCGTGGATGAACGTGACGACCGTCAAGTGATCACCATGACGGATGAAATGTTCCGTCATCGTCGAGAGCTCGCTGACCGGCATCCCGTTGCGATCGAGATAGCCCATCTTCATATGGGTCGTCTTCACGACGAGCGTGTTGCGAACCCACTGTCCGGTGGAAAATCCGGTGTAGCTGTGGCGCGCGAGCTCCGACGGATGCGGCCGGCCGTCGAGCCAGATCGTCCTGAAGTGTCCGACATAGCTGCCCTGCAGGCTGTAGCCGATCAGCCGCCCCGTTGGTTCGTCGACGACCTTCACCATGCGGATATTGCCAGGCCCGCGCACCGCATACTGCACGGGGTGCGGTATGCACTGGCGTTCGTGCGTGGCGACGACGGCTTCATCCCAGCTCTCGGCTTTGCGGCGCCCGGCTTCCGAGAGCGGCACGCCGGTGTTGTCGCCGGGGACGAGCGTCGCGCCCCGATGAAGGATGTCCTCGAAAAACGTCGTCCCCCACTCGCCCGACAAATCGATCTGCGCGTGCGCGGGGCGCGGCCCCGCTAGCGCCGCCAGGAGCGCGATCGGAACGACGGTTCGCAGTGACTGAGGCATGGCTTTCTCCAACCCTAGTCTTTGAACAGCGGGTTCTCGGCGGCAGGCTGAGGGGCGGGAATGGACGCCAGGTACGCGTAGATGTCCGCGAGCGCCGCGTCCGACAGCACGCGGGGCGGATAAGCTGGCATCCCGCCAGCCACCGACCACCCGCGGCGGCCGCTGCGGACGTAGGCAGCGAACGCGGCCTGTGCGAGTGGTTTCGGCGCGAGCCGCGCGCCGGCGCCGCCCTGGCCGACGGTCCCGTGGCACGTGTAGCAGCCGGCGTTCATGAATGCGGCTTGCCCTCTGGCCGCATCGCCCGACCGCAACGGCGCCTGGGCAGCGTCCTCCTGCACGGCGGCGACTCTCATCGCCGTGACAAGCAGCACGAGCATCAAGACGTTGTTCATCGCGGCTGTGTCACCACGTCGATGAGGTACGGCTCGCCGCGCTTCACGACCTCGACGCCGCGGCGGATAGCCGCAGCCAGATCCTTGGGATCGGAAATCGGACCCGATGCACCGACACCCATGCTTCTCGCCAGGGCGGCGAAGTCGATGTTCGGATCGCGCAGGCCGAAGCCGGTGTAGAGCCCCTCGGTACTGCGGTTGCGCAACAGCGCCTGCCGCTGGAACCACATCACTTCCTGGTGATACGCGCGGTTGTTCTGCATGACGATGAGCAGCGGGATCTTGTGATGCGCGGCCGTCCAGAGCGCCCCCGGCGCGACCATCAAATCGCCGTCAGGCTGAATCGCCACGGTGAACCGTCCGTGCTTCCTGTTTGCCAGCGCCGCGCCGACCGCCGCGGGGGCGTAGTAGCCGACGCCCTCTCCGCCCGCCCGTCCGATGTACTGGTAGTGCTTCGTGAAGTCCCACAGCCGCAGCGGCCAGTTCACCCAGCCGGTCACGAGTGACCAGTCTTCGTTCCGGATCTGCTGCCAGAGCTCCATCGACAGTCGTGCGGTACTGACCGGACTCGCGTCCCATCCGTAGGTGGCGTCGGTTTTGGCGCGCTCGTAGGTCTCGCGGTTGGCGGCGGCGATCTTCGCGCCCCGCGCCGCGAACGCGCGCCTGCGGTCGCTGCTCGTCAGCCGCTTTGCTTCGTCGATCAGGGCCGGCAGCGTCGCTTCGGCGTCGGCGGCGATCGACAGGTCCACTTCCGCGTAGCGCATGTAGTCGCCGTAATTGCTGCGCTGAAACAGATCGCCGGCCGTGACGCTGATGACTCTTGCGGAACGCTGATGCGCCTGGCGCGCGAGGTTCGAGATGTCGCCGGCCTCGAGCGCCAGCACCACGTCGGCCTGGGCCGCGTTGCCGCCGTTCAGCGGATGGCGCGTCGGGAAGTTCATGCGGCGATGCTGATCGACGACGCCTGCCTGCAGGGTCTCGGCGAGCTCAACGAGCAGCTTCATCCCGGCGGGAGTCCGCGCCGCACGGCTCGCAACGATCACCGGGTTGTCGGCTTCGACCAGCAGCTTTGCCGCTTCGCGGACGGCGCCGGGGTCGCCCGACGGCGATGTGCGGACGTTGATCTTCGGCAGGCGCAATTCCGGTGGCGCCTCGCCTTGCTGCATGTGGTCGTCCACCACGAGTGCCACCGGACCCATGGGCGGCGTCATCGCGATTGCGTAGGCCCGCGCGGCTGACTCTGCGAAGTGCGTCAGAGAGACCGGATTGTCGTCCCACTTGGTCATGTCGCGGATGATCGCGCATGGATCCTGCGCGCTGTGCAGCCAGAACACTTCCCCGTTCCGCTCGGTCGCATCCTGCGTGTTGCCGAGCGCGAGGTAGATCGGCACGCGATCGCACCACGCGTCGTACACCGCCATGGCGGCGTGCTGCGTCCCCACGGTGCCGTGCACGCACACCAGCAC
>JBKPDW010000552.1:0-14198 GCA_046728115.1 Acidobacteriota bacterium
CCCTCGAGTACGACGTCGATCCAGTTGCGCGAGACCGTGAGGTCGTTGCGCAGCAGCGCGGGCGGCGCGTTCATGTTCATGATGAGTACGTCGATGTCGCCGTCGTTGTCGAAGTCGCCGAAAGCCGCGCCGCGGCTCGAATGCGGCGCTGTCGCACCGGGTCCGCTGCGCGAGCTCACGTTCTCGAATCGCTTCCCGTCGATATTGTGGAACACGATTCGTGGTCCGCGATGCGGATACTGCTTCAACAGCGCTTCAACTTCGGGATAGACGTTGCCGGTCACGTACACCAGGTCGGGGCGGCCATCGTTGTCGAGATCCGGCATGCCGGCGCCCCACTCGACGTAGCGATTCAGCACACCGACTCCCGCGGCTTCTGCGACATCTTCGAACAACCCTCTTCCAAGGCTCCGGTAGAGCGCGGGGATGTCGTCAGCAAAGTGGGTCTTGAACAGATCCAGCAGACCGTCGCCGTTGTAATCGCCGGCAGCGATGCCCATGCCCGCCTGCTGCGTGCCGTTTTCGCTGTATGCCACACCGCTCTCGACGGCGGTGTCGGTGAACGTGCCATCGCGATTGTTGCGGTACAGGATGGATGCCGTCGAGTCGCACGCGACGTAGATGTCGCTCCACCCATCTCCGTCGAAGTCGGCAGAGGTTGCGGTCATCGAGTACCGTCCTCGCACCGTGCTCACGCGTGACGTGTCCGAGACGTCCGAGAATGTGGCGTCGCCATTGTTGTGATAGAGCAGGTTCGTGTCGGTCGGAAGGCCGCGCGGCCCACAGTTGACCGGGATCCCTTTCCAGAGGCAATTCGGCCCGTTGCCGATCTCCGGCGCCGATGCCAGCTCGAACCGCAGATAGTTGGCCACGAAGAGATCGACCCGTCCGTCGCGGTCGTAATCGATGAACGTGCACCCGGATCCCCACCGCGTGCCATTCGTCGCCACACCAGCCTGCGCGGTCACATCGTCGAAGCCCTCACCATGCCGATTGTGGTAGAGGACGTTCTGGCCAAAGTAGGTGACGAACACATCGAGCCATCCGTCGTTGTCGTAGTCGCCTGCGCACACGCCCGACGCCCAGCCGACGCGCCGCAGTCCCGAACGCGCGGTCACGTCGGTAAACGTGCCATCGTGATTGTTGTGATAGAGACGGGAGACGGGTGCGCGATCCGTCGCGTACTCTTCGACCTCGCGCGTGCCGTCCTTCAGGCGCGTGCCATTCAGGACCAGCGCGTCAATCCAGCCGTCATTGTCGTAATCGAGGAGGGCGACACCCGCACCGTTGGTCTCGATGATGAATCGCTTGCGATCCACGCCGCCATAGATGGTCGGCTCGCGAAGCCCTGCACGATCAGCGACATCGACCAGCGTGACAGGCCAATCGCTCTCGACGGCGTTGGCGGCATGATGAGGGCTTGCGAGAAGGCAGGCGAGGCAGCCGGCAACGAGCGGCACCGCTCTCATTTCGGCGTGTCGCCCTGCAATCGCTCGGCGATGGCAAACTCGCGTTTTGCCTCTTCGGTCCGGCCGGTCTGCTGGAGGAGTTGTGCGAGCAGGTAGTGCGCCGATTTGTTGTTGGGGTCGTACTCGATCGCCCGGCGCAACATGGTTTCGGCTGCTGCAGGCTGGCCGGTTTTGGTGTAGGCCTTGCCGAGCAGGATGTACGGCCCGCTGTAGTACGGATTCATCCAGGTCGATTGCTGCAGCGCGGCTATGGCCATGTCCCACTTGCTCTGGCGTGAGTAGATGTCGCCGATGCGGTACTGCGCCATCGCGTGAGCCGGATTCAACCGGAGTTCCTCTTGCATCAACGCGAGGCCTTCGTCGAGACGCGAACGGAAAACGGCGATCTGTCCCAGGAGGTAGTGCGCCTCGGGGATTCTGGGATCCACACGCAGTGCTTCTTTGAGTTCGGCCTCGGCCAGATCTTCCAACTCGAGGCGATTCATCATCTGGCCGGCGAGCAGGTGCGCAGCCGCCGAATCGACTTGCACACCAAACGCGCGCGCGAACGCGTCGCGCGCCCTCGCCGGCTGCCGCGTTTGTGCGTACGCCATCCCGAGCGCGTACGCGAGCTTCACGTCATTCGGGACGACCCGACGCGTCTCTTCGAGGAACGGAATCGCCTGCGCCAGGTGACCCGCCAGGTAGTGAGAAAGCCCGAGCACCTGGACGGCTTCGCGCCGTTCCAGTGAGTCCGGCGCCAGCCGATCGACCACCGACGAGAGCTGTTCGATCGCGCGAGTCGGATCATTGGCGTGGTAGTAGGCCACGCCAAGCAGTTCCGCGACTCGCGGATCGGGGTCGTTCATGGCGCGCAGCTTTTCGATTGCGGCTTCGGGCTGCCCGGCATCGATCAGCGTTCGCGCCTCGCCGACGGCCCGCGCGCGAGCGTCTGCTGAGGCCTGCTGACCGCCCACTGCGGCCTGCTGCCCGGCAATTGACACCACACCGACAATCGCAGCGGCGATCGACTTAAGACCCACCACCACGCCCGCTTCCCTCCTTCAGCGTGTGAAATCGATCGGCCGGCAGGTCCGTCCACGTTTCCTCGCGCCCATCGGGCCAGCGGACTTCGACGCGGTCGACGCGATCTGCTGCGCCCAGGCCGAAGTTGATGCGGAAATCATTCTGCGAGAGATAACTCCCGCCGCCCCGGACCTCCTGCCACTGCTGCGTGCCACCGGCGGCAATGTGGACGCGCGCACCAATCGCGTCCTGATTCGGTGCGCCGACCAGCTTCAACGTCACCCAATGATTGGACGTGCTCGACTGCAGACGGAAGAGATCGGGGAGATCGTTGACGTTGCTGATCGCCACGTCGACCGTGCCGTCGTTGTCGAAATCGCCAAAGGCGGCTCCGCGCCCGGCTTTCGGCGTCGTGACCGGCGGTCCAAGGCGCTCGCTCACGTCGAGAAACCTGCCGTTTCCAAGATTGCGGTAGACGACCTTTCGCTGTTTATAGCCGGCTTCAGTCTTGAGTTGGATCACTTCGGGATAGACATGGCCGTTGGTGAGGAACAAATCGAGCCAGCCGTCGTGGTCCAGGTCGACGAACGCATCGCCCCACCCGAGCCATCGTGAATTCACGCCAATCCCGGCGCCAAACGTCTTGTCCTCGCAGAAGCCCTCGCCGGTGTTGGCGTACAGCGTCGACGTGTCGCCGGCGAAATTCGTCTTGAAGATGTCCATCGTCCCGTTGCGATCGTAGTCACCGATGGCAACGCCCATCCCGGCCTGCGGTTTGCCGTCCTGGCTCAACGCGCAGCCCGCGCGAATGCCGATATCGGTGAAGGTGCCGTCGTGGTTGTTTCGGTAGAGGGCGCTCGGATTCGAATCGTTGGCGACGTACAGATCCACCCAACCGTCGTTATCGAAATCGAGCGTGCTCACACCCAGACCGTACGTGCCGCTGGCGCGCGTGATTCCGGCCTTCTCGCTGACGTCCTCGAAGGTTCCATCGCCGCGATTGTGGTAGAGCGCATTCTTGCCGCCCGGCAACCCCGGCGGTCCACACGCGACCTGGATGCCTTTGTACCGGCACAGACCGGAGTCGGGTGTCGGTGCCGTCGTCAGATCGAGATCGATGTAATTGGCGACGAAGATATCGAGCCGGCCGTCGCGGTCGTAATCGAGGAACGCGCAGCCGGTCCCCCAACGCGCGCGAGGGTTCGACAGGCCGCTGACTTGCGTCACATCCTCGAATCTCCCGTCGCGCCGGTTGCGATAGAGGCGGTTCTGGCCCCAGTAACTGACGAACAGGTCGTCATATCCGTCGTTGTCGTAATCGCCGACGCACGCTCCCTGTCCCCAGCCGCTTGCATCAACTCCCGCACGCGCCGTCACATCTTTGAACTTGCCGTTTCCTTCATTGCGATACAGATGATTGGTCGGAGCTCGATCGGAGGCGAACCCCTCGAGCGTCGATCCGTTGACGATGAAGAGATCCAGCCAGCCGTCGTTGTCGAAATCGATGAAGGCGAGCCCCGTGCCGGTCGTTTCAAGCAGGTACTTGTTCGACGTCGCCCCGCCGAACACGGTCGGGCTGTCCAACCCTGCGTCCCGCGCCACGTTCGCGAAGGAGAACCCGAGCGACGCGGCCGGTTCCTGGGATTGGACGGAACGATGCATCGAGATCAGGATGCCGATCGCAATCATCACGACCGGAGCCACCGGTGTCGCTGCCGAGCGCGCCGGGAACTCTCGCGCGCGGCTCATCAACGCTCCGATGTCGGAGCCTTCAGATACGGCGCCAGCCGATGCGCCGCCGTGAACTCGGCGCGCGCCTCTTCGCGTCGACCGATCCGAAGGAGCGCGAGCGCAAGCTGGAAATGAGCCTGAGCGTTGTCGGGTCCGAGGCGAACCGCTTCACGAAATTGCTCGATTGCCGCCGCCAGCTCGTTGCGCTTCAGCTTCTCCAAGCCGGCGTTGACGGCAAACACTCCCGCCTGCGAATCGGCCTTCAACTTGTGCAGCCGGCCGGCCTCGGCAAACGCTGCCGCGGATCCCTCCAGGTCTCGTTTCTGTTGCAGCACCTGCCCGAGACTCGTGTGCGCCTCGGCAGACGAGGGCTTGAGCCGGATCGTTTCGCGGAATTCTGCGAGTCCCGCGTCCAGATTGCCTTGCTGCTTGAAAATCGTTCCGAGCATGTAATGAGCGTCGGCGTAGTCGGGCTGACGGGTCAGCGCTTCTTTGAACAGCGGGATCGCTTCGTCGGCGCGACCCGTCTGCCACAGCACCACGCCAAGCGTGAATGGCGCCTCCGGCAACGTGGGGTCCAAATCCATGGCTCTCTGCAGTGCGGCCTCGGCGTCCCCGAATTCGTCCTGCTGTTTCAACGCGAGACCGAGGTCGTAAAACGCTTCAGCGTTGGTCGGATCCATCTCGGTCAACCGGCGATAGACGATCAACGCCCCGGCAAGATCGCCCTTCTGCATCAGGGCGGTGCCCAGATTGAGTCGCGCCGCGCGGTTCTCGGGATGCTGCTCAATCACCGATCGCAGCGCTTCGATCGCGTCGTCGGCCTCGCCCTTCTGCATGAGTGCGAGTCCCAGATTGTTTCCCGCATCGGCGAGCGACCGGTCCAGCGCAACCGCCCGCTGCAACTCGGCGATTGCTCCGTCGAGATCGCCGACTGCCTGAAGCGCGACTCCGAGTTGAGTGTGGGCCACAGCGAGCGACGGATCGTGCCGCAGCGCGGTGCGCAAATCGATGATCGCCGCATCGAGATCGCCGAGCTGACGCTCCGTCACTCCGAGGTAGTAGCGTGCCTCGGCGTGATCGGGTCGCAACGCGACGGCGCGTGCGAGCGACGCGCGCGCGCGATCAAGCTGTTTGGTCCACCACAGCGTGGCGCCGAGATGGTATTGCGCGTCGAAGAATGCTGGCTGGAGCGCGACGGCGCGCTCGAACTCGACGATCGCGTCGGCCGTGCGTCCTTGCAGTCCCAGGACGAAACCGAGCAGGTCGTGCGCGATCGCGGAGTCTGGATCGAGCTCGAGCGCCTCACGGCACTTTGCGCTGGCTGCTTCGAGCTGATGACGCGAGAGGAGGGTCTGTGCCTCTGAAACCAATGCGGCCGCCGCCGATGGCGACTGGCGTGAAGCGGATCGTTGCGGCGATGCATCCCCGGCGGCTGCGATCGCGATGCAGGACAGCATCGTGGCGAAGCACGCTGCCGCAGTCCGCGCCGCGGGACACATGCGGCTTATCCTATCACTCGCCGCGGGGTGCTACACTCGCGCGACTGTGCCGACGAGGTCGGTGATGCAGCAGACTGCCGCGATTCTGACCCACAAGAGCCTGGCGGCCATCGATGTCGCGATCATCGCGATCTACTTCATCGTCATCTTCGCGATCGGCTTCTACTTCTCGCTGAAGGAACGAACGGCGGCGGACTACTTTCTGGCCAGTCGGGACGTCGGCTGGTTTGCCATCGGTGCGTCGTTGTTCGTCTCCAACATCTCAACCGAGCACTTCATCGGCCTGGCGGGATCCGGCGCCTCGTCGGGACTCGCCGTCGGTCATTTCGAGTGGCTCGCATGCCTGATCGTGCTCATCCTGGGATGGGTTTTCGTGCCTTTCTATCTCCGGTCGAACGTCTTCACCATGCCGGAGTTCCTCGAACTGCGCTTCAGCCGCGCCTGTGCGGTGTATCTCGCCGGCATCTCGATCCTCGCCTATATCTTCACGAAGATCTCAGTTCACCTCTACGCGGCGGCCGTCATCCTCGAGAAAGTCGTGGGATGGAATCCGCTCACCGCCGCGCTCGTGCTCGTCGTCGCGACCGGCATCTACACGATTGCGGGCGGACTGGCGGCCGTCATCTATACCGATCTCGTCCAGACGCTGATCCTCGTCTTCGGGGCGGTGGTGCTCACCGTGATTGGACTCGACCGGATCGGCGGCTTCGCGGGTCTGCGCGCGGCGGTTCCGTCCGACTACTTTCATATGATCAAACCGTTCGATCATCCGGAATTTCCCTGGACCGGCATCTTCTTCGGCGCACCGATTCTGGGAATCTGGTACTGGTGCACCGATCAGGTGATCGTGCAACGCGTGCTGTCGGCCAAAGATGAAGGGCACGCGCGCGCGGGGACCATCTTCGCGGGCTTCCTGAAAATCCTGCCGGTGTTCATCCTGGTGCTGCCGGGATTGATCGCCTTCGCCTTGTATCGTCAGGAGTTCGTCGTGACGAACGGGCAGGTGATGAACGGCGATGTCGCCTATCCGATGCTCGTCATCAACCTGCTGCCGGCGGGACTGGTCGGCGTGATGATCGCCGCGCTCATGGCAGCGTTGATGGGCGCGATGAGTTCAGTGTTCAACTCTGCGTCGACGCTCGTCACACTGGATTTCTACAAGAAAATCTCGCCGCTGGCGAACGAGCGGCAATTGGTCAACTTCGGACGCGCGGCGACCGGCGCGCTGGTACTGCTCGGTGTCCTCTGGGTTCCTTTCATTCATCTCATCAGCTCGCAACTGTACATCTACCTCCAGGCGGTGCAGGCGTACATCAGTCCACCGATCGCGGTGTGCTTCATCTTCGGCATCCTGTGGCCACGCCTCAATGGCACGGGCGCGATCGCCTCGCTCTTCACCGGATTCGTCCTCGGAGCGGGTCGCTTCATCGCGGAAGTGCTGGACAAACGCGACCACTTCGAATCGGCCGCGCTGCGCTGGGTGGTCGACATGAACTTCCTGCACTACGCGATTTTCATGTTCGTGGTCTGCGCGGGCGTGCTGGTCGCGATCAGTCTCCTCACGCCGCCACCCGATCGGCAAAAGCTCGCCGGACTGACCTTCGCCACAGTCGAAGCGAAGCTCACGACGACTGCCGTCAGCAGTATCGGCGTCGATGCACCGAGGCCGCCTCGCGAGACTGCCGGGCAGCATCGTGCGAATTTAATCATGAGCGCCGTGCTGGTGTTGACGGTCGTGAGCCTGTGGGTCTACTTCCGATGACCGCCGCGTTGGAAGCGCGGCTGATCGCAGCCTTGCGTTCGAACATCAGTCCCGAACGCGCGGTTCGGCTGTTGACGGCGGGACCAACCGGCTGGTCCCGTCGTGCGGTGCTGGGCCCGGTCCGCTCCATCGCCGATGTTTACGTGCCGTTTCGTATCTATCGCGTCGAGATCAGCGATGGCCGGCGGCGCTGGACCGATGTGGTCGGGCTCGACTCGATCACCGGGTCGCTGGATCTGTACTGGTTCACGGCCGTGCCATCCGACCGCGAGGTCGCATATGTGCGCACCTCGAATCACCTGCCTGTAGCCCTCGACGAACCGGCCGCGGGTGAGATCCTCGAGTCCAGAATCCAGCGTTTCGCATTTCAACGGGCCGGATTCTTCGCGATTCGGCAGCTGCGCGTGAGCCTCGAACGCACCGGAGAGCTCCACGTTCCGTACTGGATCGCCTTGTTCGGCCGCGCTGAAACGGCCCACCTGGTCGTGATCGACGCGGTCCGCGGCGCTCTCGAGGGCGCCAAGGTCAGCCGGCTCATCTACCGCTGGCTCGTGTAGCCGCCATCCATCAACGTTCAGCGGTGATTTCGATCGTGATCGCCTCGAACCGATCCGGTTGCTTCACAACGATCGATCCGTTCTGGTCGACCGTCCAGCCCTCGCGTGCCGTGTCAAGCTCGGACTGATTCCGGCGAGAGAGCGCGGCGCCGTTGACCACCACACGTTGCGCTTCACGATCCGATCGCACCGTGACGACCAGATCGCGAGCCGCCGGCCGATAGGTTCCTTCGGCCGCACTGATGGTGACCGTCGTTGTCACGCCGCGATCCGACGACATCTGGCGCGCATCGAACCGGCGACGCAGAAAGATGCCTCGCTGGTAATCGAGCGTCTCTCCGTCGTCTTCATAGAGCCACGCGGTCGATTCTGAGGCCGGATAGATCGCGAGCTGCAACGGCTTTCCGCCCATCTCGCCGGTGTGCTGAACGACCGGCTGCCGAAAAACGAACGCGCCGCCGCGGACGAAGATTGGAATCGACGCGAGGGTGACCGGTATCGTGACGGTTGTCGGCCCTGCGTAAGGCTTCGCCGTCCAGTAGTCGTACCACGTGCCCGCGGGCAGATAGACGGCGCGTTCGCGCGCCCCCTCGCGCAGCACCGGCGCCACCAGCAGATCCGACCCGAACATGAACTCGTCGTCCAGGCCGTAGGTGTTTTCGTCAGTCGGGAATTCGAGGACGAGCGGACGCATGGCCGGGATGCCGGTCGTACTGGTCTCGTGCATCACGTTGTAGATGTGCGGCAGAAGTTCGTAGCGCAACTCGATGGCACGCCGATTGAACTGTTCGTGGACGGTGCCGTACGACCATGGTTCCTGATCGGGGGTGCCAAACGTCGTGTGCGTGCGCATGAACGGATAGAACACGCCGCACTGCAGCCAGCGCGTGTACAACTCCGCCGACGGTGACTCGGCGAATCCGCCGATATCGCTGCCGACAAACGGCAGCCCCGACAGGCCCATGCCGGTCAACAGCGGAATCGTCGAGCGCAGCTGCGTCCAGTCGCTCACGTTGTCGCCCGGCCACAGGGCCGCATACCGCTGACCGCCGGCGAACGAGGCGCGTGTCAACACGAAGGGACGCTCATTGGGCCGCAGCGCGAGCAGCCCCTCGTAGGTGGAACGCGACATCAGCATGCCGTAGACGTTGTGAATCTCGCGGTGATCGGTCGGGGCACCCTCGTTGTCGTGCCGTACGTCGAGTGGCATCGTCCAGGTCGGCGCCGTGAACACCGCAGGCTCGTTCATGTCATTCCAGATGCCGGCGACGCCGACGTTCAAGAGCGACCCGTACAACGCTCCCCACCACGCGCGTGTCGCCGGCCGTGAAAAATCGGGGAAGACGCTCGGCCCCGGGTTGTGCTCCGCCCTCGACGGCCAGACGGGCGCCTCGAAAATCGAACCGTCTGGGTTTTTCACGAAGTGATCTCCGGCAAGGCCCGAGTCGTACGGCGCGTAGCCGACCTGCTTCTTTGGATGCGGATCGAGGATCGTGACGGTGCGGAAGCCGCGCCGGCGAAGATACGCGGTCAACCCCGCCGGATCCGGGAACCGCTCTTTATCCCAGGAGAACGGCACGTAGTCCTGGAGATAGTGAATGTCGAGCCAGATGACGTCGGCCGGTATCTGGCGCTCCCTGAAATTGTCGGCGATGAAGCGCACTTTCGAGTCCGGGAAATAGCTGTACCGGCATTGGTGATAGCCGAGCGCCCAGCGCGGCGGCATCGGCATGCGTCCGGTCAGCGATGTGTAGCGGGCGATGACGTCCTTTGGCGTCGGGCCGTAGATGAAGTAGTAGTTCAGCTCGCCGCCGTCGGCGCCGAACGACAGCAGCCCCTGCGACTGGTGGCCGATGTCGAAGCTGCTGCGGAAGGTGTTGTCGAAAAAGATGCCGTGTGCGATGCCGTTTCTCAGCACGATGAAGAACGGAACGGAAACGTAAATCGGATCGGTGTCGGCTTCGTACGCATACGTGTCGCTGTTCCACATCGCGTAGCTGTAGCCGCCCAGATTTCGTCCTCGTTTGTCGAGCCTTCCGTTCTTCTCTCCGAATCCATAGACGTGCTCGTCGTCCTGAAGCCGCTTCCAGACGCGAACGGCGCGGCCGGAATAGGCAATGCCATTTGCCGGATCGTCCTCGTCGAGCGAGTGCCCCGCCGGATCCGTGAATGCCACGCGAAGCGGCGCATGCGAAACAACCACGCGAAGGGCGCTCGTCGTGAGGGTCGACCGCGCCGATGTCGTCTGCAGCGCCGGGCGCACATCTGTCGGTCGAAGCACGACCGCGTAGGAATGATCGCGGCCGAAGTCCCGCGTCGGCGAAAAGCGCACACGGACGATCTCGGGCGTCACCGCACCGACCGAGAGAATCGTCTTCGCGTCGCGAAAGACCAGCGTGTCGCCGCGACGCTCCGGGGGCATGGCGCCGAGCGACGTCCACTGTGCGACGGCAGGAGCCGGACCGAGCAGAAGGAGGACGAACACGATCGCGGCACGCGAATGTATTCGAGACATGGGCCCATCCTTGGTCACGGATACAGCGCGAAGCATCTGAAGCCTTCGCGCCACACCGCAAGCACTATTTCCGCACAAGCGCGGCCTCGAGCGGCGGCAGAGGCCCGCCGATCGTGCGGGTGTTGTACTCGGCGAGATACCTGTGGTAGGCCGGCGTATCTGGGTAGTGTTCGGGGCGCGAGTACGGATAACGCGTCATGCGATGAAAGGGTAACGGCTCGAGTCGATCCGGACTCGATGAGTGGAGATTCATCTCCTTGCTGAAGCCGTTTGCATACAGCAGGTAAGTACGGCTCCACTCGTCGGGAAGCGGTGGCAGTGCGCGGGCGTCAAACGTCAAGGCGATTTCGTCCCCGGGCGCCGACACCGCGAATCGATCGTCTGCCGCTGCAAGAAGTGGTCTCACGTCACCGAACTTCGTATATCGTCCGGGGAGCGTTTTCCACGGCGCCGCCGGTGAAACGCGATCGTAATCGTAGGAGAACGGCGGTTGACCATCGGAACTCGTCTGCTCGGAGAATCCCCGCCAATGCAGGTCGGCTCGGACAGCCTCCATCCGCGTCATCGCGTACCGGCCAGGAGCAGATGCAGCCACGAGAATCTGATCCCAATACACGCGGGCAGTCGTGGTGATGCGGACTTCAGTGACCGGTGGGATACGAATGCCGCGGCGAGCAGTTGCGTCGGTCAGATCAACGACGATCGTCTGCGGGCGCCCCACGGGCAGGCCGATTTCGGATACGACGGTCTGCCAAACGCCTGACGCGTCGACCATCTGCAGCGCCGGCGACCGGAATGGCAGGCCGGCTTGATGTGCAGCCAGGTTGTCGCTCGAAAACGCGTAGTCGGTCCAGCCGGTGAGTAACAGCAACGTATGTGACGTTCCGCGCGACCGATCGACGTCGAAAGTGAGTGTGTGTTCGTGCGCGTACCCCTGGATCGGCTCGAGCTGGAAATCGTCCACATAACGACGGTCGAGCGCCGCAATGCGATCGCGGACGTCGTGTCCGTGATCGTCGATCGCGCGTCGAGGCGGATGGGCGTCACGGACCGTGTAGAGCGTGAACGGTCCGCGCGCGGCCTTCGAGCGAAGTCCTTCGTTCGGATACACGTCGACATCAGGCGGGTGCGCGATGGCAATGAGCTGCAATTGATCGACGAACAACGCTTCCTCGAGCTCGTTGGTTACGCGCAGCTTGTACGTGCCGTCGCGTGCGCGCAGCTGATCGCCTCGAATCCGCACGTATTCGTCCGGATCCGGCTCGTCGCGTTCGTGAGGGCCGACCCACGAACCCATCTCGCCGCCACCCATGAAATCGGTCACGAATTCGAACCTCGATCCGTTCCATGTATATAGAAAAGGACACGACGACGGTTTCCGATCGAGTTCGGTAACCTGAAGCACCGCCGCAACGGGCGCGGCCGTAGTCGCGCCTGGCAGATCGATCTCCGCCTGGAGAATCCCGGCGGGCCACAGCACCCGCACCACATCAGCACGGCTCCGCGAGCCGAGGCCGAAGAGCACGTCCGCCGGAGCAGCGGCCGGCGTGACAGAGGATGTCTCGATCTTCTGCCTGAGACTCCCGGCGCGCAGCTCCACCTTGGATCCCACGGCACTTCGATTGCTCACGCGTGCAGTCAAGCGGACGCGCAACGATTTCTTCGCACTCCCGCCGTCGTTCCGCCACGCGCGAACGCGCCCCGACGCCAGGCGAACGATCGCATCGACATCACCATCGCCATCGAGATCGCCGGTCGCAACCGCCACGGGAGGGTCATCAGCGCTCGTCAACCCTGCCGGCAGCGCGCGACTGCTCACGTCGACCCACGAGTTGCCGACGTTTCGCCACAGTCGCGGCCCATTGGTCGTGAGGACGAGCAGATCGAGCAAGCCGTCGTTGTCGTAATCGACAAACTGGGCGGCGAAGGCATCGCGGGACTCTTCCGGTGCTGCAGCGACTGTAAATCGACCGGATCCCGTGCTCATCGCGAGCACTCCCGGTGCGCCCGACCGACCGAGAAAGAAGTCGGACGCGCCGTCTTTGTTGATATCAGCCACGGCGAGCGCCGTATACTCCGCCGCCGCCGGCATGCCAGTGTCGGCGCTCACGTCTTTGAACGTGCCGTCTCTGAGGTTAGTGAAGAGCACCGGGCGGTCGCCGTACGGAACCACGAACAGGTCAATGTCGCGATCGTTGTCAAAATCGGTCGGTACGACGGCCACCGCGTAACCGCTGTCGTTCCCGAGCCGATGCTCGCCAGTCGCATCGGTGAAGCGGCCGTTGCCGTTGTTGCGCAGCAGCTGGTTGGATGCTGCGGCAAAGCTCCGAGGAAAGCGCGCCTCGCCGGCGCTGTTCGCTCGCCACGATGCGCTGACGAGACCACCGATGAAGATGTCGAGATCGCCGTCGTGATCGACGTCGACGAAGGCCGCTGTGCGGGCGGCTCCCGTTGATGCGGGAATGCCCGCCTGCCGGGTGACATCTCGAAACCGACCGTCGGGCTCCTGGTGGTACAGGCGGTTGGCCGGATACCCGACGACGAACAGATCCGGGCGCCCGTCGTTGTCGTAATCACCCGCAATCGCCGCCAGCGGCGTCGTCCCGTCGATCCGCAGCTCCACGGCTGCGTCGAACTGACCGCGCTGATTCCGTCGCAGTACAACCGAATGGTTCGAGACGTACAGCAGATCGAGGTCGCCGTCAGAATCGATGTCCACGAGTGAGACGCCGCGTGCCAGATCCGGTAGAAGACTCTCGAAGGCGGCAGCCGCATCAACGTTTCGATCGATCACCGCTCCGAACACCTGCTGTCGCCGCGCGCTGGCTCCTGCTGAATCGGAGCTGCCCATCATGGCTGTGGTCGCATCGGTGAAGCTCACGGCTGGAGTCGATGAATCCACGAGGTCGGGTTCGAGCCCTGTCGAGACGATCGCCTCCGCGTACCGCCCCTGGCCCAGGTAGATCGGCGAGTACGTCACCGCCGCAGGGTTGTCGCGAAGCTGTTGAAAATGCGCCATCGCATTTCGACTGTCCGCGGTGCGGCCGGCGCGGGCAAGTGCCGTCGCGACGGCATACGCGGCAGTCGCGTTGAATGGCTCGCTCCTGGCCGCCATCTCCAAAAGGGCAATCGCCTCGGTGTATTGCCGCTCCGCCACCAGGAGTTGGCCGAGCTGAATGTTTGCACCCGCGTCGTCAGGATCGATCGAGAGCACACGACGAAACCACGTGATGGCATCGCCGGATCGTCCCGATGCGCGGGCGATGAGCCCACGGACGTACGGCGCCTGAGGCGACGCCGGCATTTGTTCCGACGCCGCCCGCGCTTCCTGCTCGGCGGCGTCGAACTGCGAATCGTAGAGGAGCGCAAGTGCGAGATTGAGATGGGCCGCTGCCAGACGTGGATCGATGTCGAGGACCCGGCGGAACATGGTTTCGGCCGCCGTGTAATCGTATTGCTCCAGACGCGCGACGCCGATGTTGTTCAGGCGATAGGCATTTTCCCGCGAATCCGATTCTTGTGCGCCTGTCCGACGCGGCACCCATCCGAATAAGAGGGCGGCCGCCGCAAGGAGGCAGACTGCGCGCAGCGCAATTCGGGGATGCATCATTGCTGATCGATGCGATAGGCCGCCGTCATCATCGCGCACCGACGCCT
>JBKPDW010000553.1:0-6338 GCA_046728115.1 Acidobacteriota bacterium
TGGCCGAAATCGCTGCTGAGACCCATGGAGATGTTCTCGAGGTCGGTTTCGGCATGGGCATCTCTGCGACGTTCCTGCAGGAGTGCGGGATCAAATCGCACACGATTCTCGAGTGCAACGAGGGCGTGATCGAAGCGTATCGGGCGTGGAGAGACCGATACCCGCAGAGCGACATCCGTCTCGTCCCGGGACGATGGCAGGACATGTTGGACCAACTCGGGACGTATGACGCGATCTTGTTCGATACCTATCCGCTCAGTGAAGAGGAATTCGTCGACACGGTCGTCAACAGCATCACCTTTGCCGAACACTTTCTGCCCACGGCCGGCAGCCTGTTGAGGGAGGCTGGAATTCTGACGTACTACACGAACGAGATCGATTCGTTCAGTCGCAGACATCAACGGTTGCTGTTCAAGTACTTCCGCTCGATCACGTTGAGCGTGGTGCGGCCCCTGAATCCTCCTGCAGACTGCAATTACTGGTGGGCCGATTCCATGGTCGCCGTCAGAGCGGTCAAATAGGCGTCTCGGTGCTCCAGCACTCGCCGCAGTCGTTGGTTCCGCGGATCGCCCGGCTCTCGCCAAAGAAGCGAGCTCTGCTCGCGCTACAGCTTGATGAGCGTCTGGGCACTACGTCAGTCAGCAGCGCTTCATCAGGCGCCCAGCAGCTGGTGGCGTATGTTGTGCCATCTGTTCGCCCGCACGAGGCCGCATCGGATGGCACGCCGGAAACAAGCGTCAACGCCGATCTGGTTTCTCAGTGGAAACTGGTGTACGACGCGGTTTACAGCCTGAGCGAGGTTGGATCGGACCCGACCTTCAACATCGCCGGTTGGAACAGCAGTTATACGGGCGATCCCATTCCTGCCGAGGAGATGCAAGAACAGGTGGACTGTGCGGTCCACAGGATCCTCAGATTCCAGCCGAGTCGCGTGCTGGAGATTGGGTGCGGAACGGGTCTTCTGCTGTTTCGAATTGCACCGCATTGTGCCCATTATTGTGCCTCCGACATATCGTCGGCGGCGCTGGAGCACGTCGAGACGCTCAGCGGCCGTTTTGGTCTCTCCCAGGTGCGTCTGTTTCAAGCCGCCGCGGACGATTGGTCCGCCGTGCCGCAGGAAGCGTTCGATGCAATCATTCTGAACTCCGTCATTCAGTATTTTCCCAGCGTGGAATACCTCCTGCGCGTCCTTGAAGGAGCGCTCGAGCGGCTCGCTCCTGGCGGGGTCGTGTTCATCGGCGATGTGCGCAGCCTGCCTTTGCTCGAAGCCTTTGCAACTTCCATCGAATTGCACGACGCGCCGGCCACGCTCACGGTAGACCGGCTGCGCGAGCGCGTGCGCAAGCGCCTGACCTTCGAGCGCGAGCTCGTGATCGATCCGGAGTTCTTTCAGACGCTGCGACGGCATCTTCCGCGAATCGCGCAGGTCGAGAGCGAACCGAAGGGTGGACGGTACCTGAACGAGCTGAACTGCTTTCGGTACGACGTGACGCTGCTGACCCAGGCACGCGCGGCCATGACCGGGAACGGCGTCGTACTCGACTGGGAGGCTGACGATCTGGATTTGGCGGTGCTACCGCGCCTTCTGCGCGAAGGAGAGCCGCAGCTGCTGGAAGTTCGGGACATTCCGGATGCGCGCGTACAGCGCGATCTCAAAGTTGTGGAGTTGCTGGCAGGCGAGCAGTGTCCCAGAACTGTGGGCGAAGTCAGGAAGACGCTGCGTCTGCTTCCAACCGCTGGCGTCGACGTTGAGACGCTGTGCGACGCCGCGAGCGGGCTGCCTTACGACGTGCACGTGCGGCTTTCATCCCGCGGATTACGCGCGCGAAACGACGCAATCTTCACAAGACGCGGCGTGAACGCAGAAAAGACGTTCTTTCCAGGCGCGCGGATTGACAAGGACTCGCGTCCGCTCAGGCCATGGTCGCAGTACGCCAATACACCGCTTCATGCGACGCGCGTCCGCCAACAGATGCCAGCCTTACGGTCGTTCCTACAGGCACGCCTGCCCGACCACATGGTGCCAGCGATTTTCATGGTGCTCGATGCGCTGCCTCTGACGCCAAGTGGGAAGCTCGATCGTCGGGCTCTTCCTTCTCCTGATCACGACCGGCCTGAACTCGCGGCGACCTACCAGGCGCCACGAACCCCGATCGAGAGGCGTCTGGCGGAGATCTGGGAAGGCTTGCTCGGCCTCGGCCGCGTGGGCGTGCACGACAACTTCTTCAACGATCTCGGTGGCCACTCCCTTCTGGCGACGCAGCTGGTGTCGCGCATCCGCGATGCCTTCCAGATCGACCTGCCGCTGCGTCAGATCTTCGACGCCCCGACCGTCGCGCTGTTGGCAGCGGCCATCGCCGACCGATCGAAGCAGGCGGTGCCAGCCGCCGGGATCCGGCCGGCTCGCGCAGTGCCCATCGACGTCGATGGATTGTCGGACGCGGAAGTCGATGCACTGCTCGAGGGCCTCATTCACGACGACCAGACACTCGGATGAGCACGAGCTCGAAGGATTTGCGGGACCTGTCGTCTGAGGAAAAACGTGCGATTCTCGCGCGGCTGGTCAAGGAGCGCACCAGCGAGGAGAAATCCTATCCTCTTTCGTTCGCCCAGCAGCGGCTCTGGTTTCTCGACCAGCTCGTGCCCGGCAATCCGTTCTACTGCGAGAGCAGCGCGACCCGCTTGTCGTTCCCGCTCGATCTGTCTGCCTTCGAGCGAAGTCTGAACGAAATCGTCAGGCGGCACGAATCGTTACGCACCACATTTCGACAAGTCGACGGCCAACCCGTTCAGGTCGTCGCACCTGCATTGAACATGCTGTTGCAACTCGTCGATTTGCGCAGCCTGGCCGAGCAGGAGCGCGAGACGGAAGCGCGGCGGCTCGCCCGCGAAGAAGCGCGGCGGCCCTTCGACCTCGCGCGTGGCCCGCTCGTACGGACGACGCTGTTGCGCCTCGGTGAGGACGACTACGTCTTCCTCCTGACGATGCACCACATTGTCTGCGACGGATGGTCGACGACCGTATTCGCACACGAATTGAGCGCTCTGTACGCCGCGTTCTGGCAGGGCGCTCCCTCTCCACTTCCGGAGCTGCCGATTCAGTACGGCGACTTTGCGGTGTGGCAACGGGAATGGCTGCAGGGCGACGTACTGGCAGAGCAACTGGCGTATTGGAAACAGCAGCTTGCGGACTTGCCCGTGCTGCAGCTGCCAACCGACAGAGCGCGGCCGGCGGTGCCGAGCTTCGAGGGGGCGCATCACGCGGTAAGGCTGCCCAAAGCGCTCACCAGGCTGCTGCACGCCCTCAGCCGGCAGGAGGGCGTCACGCTGTTCATGACGCTTCTGACGGCCTTTCAGGTTCTGCTGCGCCGCTATGCTGGACAGACCGACATCGTCGTGGGCTCGCCGATTGCGAATCGGACGCGGGGAGAGATCGAAGGACTGATTGGGTTTTTCGTCAACACGCTGGTGTTGCGAACGGATCTTTCCGGCGAACCGTCGTTTCGTGAGGCGCTTGGACGGGTGCGTGAAGTGGCGCTGAGCGCCTACGCGCATCAGGATCTTCCGTTCGAGAAGCTGGTGGAGGAACTGCAGCCGGAGCGGGATCTCAGCCGCAATCCCCTGTTCCAGGTCACTTTTCAGCTGTTCAGCGCACCCGACGTCGCGGGGCCGTCATACGATCCTACTCTCCCTCAGTTTGACGTCGAGAGCGGGACCGCGAAGTTCGATCTGCGGCTCGATCTCACCGAGACCGCGCAAGGGCTTGCGGGCCAGTTCGAGTACAGCACCGACCTGTTCGATGCCGAAACGATCGAGCGCCTCGCCGGCCATTTTCTCGTGTTGCTCGAGGGCATCGTTACGAATCCCGATCAGCCGATCGTGATGCTGCCGCTCTTGACACCGAGCGAAAAGCGTCGGGTGTTGATTGAGTGGAACGATACCGCCACTGCTGACGTGGACCCTGAAGCGTGCTGCATCCACGAGTTGTTCGAAGCACAGGTGGCACGCGCGCCTGATTCGATTGCGGTGGTCTGTGGGAACGAGCAGCTGACCTATGAAGCGATGAATCGGCGGGCCAATCAGCTTGCGCAGCTCCTGCGGGCGCGAGGAGTCGGCCCCGAGGTCCTCGTGGGCCTGTGCGTGGCGCGTTCCATCGAGATGGTGATCGGGCTGTTGGCGGTTCTGAAGGCGGGTGGCGCCTATGTGCCGCTGGATCCCGGCTACCCGAAAGAGCGTCTCGCGTTCATGCTCGAGGACATGTCAGCGCCTGTTCTGCTCAGCCAAGGGAGCGTGTTCGAGCGGCTTCCAGCGCTCGCAGCTCCGCCAATCCTGCTTGATTCAGATTGGGGCACCATCGCCGGTGAGGGTGAGGCCAACCCACCAGTCAGCACGCGACCGGCGAATCTCGCGTATGTCATCTACACTTCCGGCTCGACAGGCCGGCCCAAAGGAGTGGCTGTGGCTCACCGCGGCCTGGTGAATCTCGCTCGGTGGCATCAACGCTGCTATGCGATCACCGAGCGGGACCGCGCGACTCAGGTTGCGTCCCAGGCCTTCGACGCGTCCGTGTGGGAGCTCTGGCCCTATCTCATCTCGGGCGCCAGCGTTCACATTGCGGACGATGAGACTCGCAACGATCCGTCGAAGCTGTGGCAATGGCTGGAACGCGAGCGCATCACAATCTGTTTCCTGCCGACGCCGCTCGCTGAAATTGTGAGGGAGAAGGTCTGCCCGCCGGACTTTGCGTTGAGGAAGCTGTTGACCGGCGGAGATGCGCTTCGCCGCGCTCCACTCCCCGGCCGTCCCTTTGAGATGTTCAATCACTACGGCCCCACCGAGGACACAGTCGTGACCACATCGACGGCCGTTCCTGGCGGCGGTGAACGCAACGGCCCGCCACCTATCGGTCGGCCGATCGCGAATACGCAGGTCTATCTGTTGGATCGGCACTTTCAGCCGGTCCCGATCGGTGTGCCCGGGGAGCTCTACATCGGAGGCGAGGGTCTGGCGCGAGGGTATCTCGGACGGCCGGAGCTCACGGCGTGGAGCTTCATCCCCAATCCATTCAGCGTGGTGCCTGGAGCCCGTCTGTACCGAAGCGGCGACCTCGCTCGCTACCGTCCTGACGGCAGCATCGAATTTCTGGGACGCGTGGACCAGCAGGTCAAGCTGCGAGGGTACCGCATCGAGCTGGGTGAGATTGAAGCGGTCTTGCACCAGCACCCGAGCGTTCAAAAGGCGGCGGTCTTGTTGCGTGAGGATACGCCCGGCGACCGGCGTCTCGTCGCTTACATCGTGTCGCCGTCCAGCGACGGCACGAGGGCGTCCGAGACGGCCAAAACGGCGGCTCATGCGGAGCAGGTCGCCCGCTGGCAGATGTTGTACGACGAGACTTACGAGCAGTCGGCTCCTCCCACCGACCCGACCTTCAACATTGTCGGCTGGAACAGCAGCTACTCAGGATTGCCGATTCCCGCGGAGGAGATGGCCGATTGGGTGAATCATACCGTCGAGCGCATCCGCGCCCTTCGGCCTCGCAAGGTGCTCGAAATCGGGTGTGGAACCGGCCTCATTCTCTTTCGCGTTGCTCCGGACTGCTCATCGTATGTCGGTACCGATTTGTCAGCTGCCGCTCTGTCCTACGTGCGAGAGCAGATGGGCGCCTTGGGACGCCAACTCCCGCAAGTGAGTTTGTACGAAGGGAGGGCTGACGAAGCAGTGGAGGTGCCGCCGCAGAGTCTTGATACGGTCATTCTCAATTCCGTGGTGCAGTACTTCCCCGACGTGGAATACCTGCTCACTGTGCTGCGCAATACCCTGCCAGCCGTGGCGCGAGGTGGGAAGATCTTCATCGGCGATGTGCGCAGTCTGCCGCTGCTCGAAGCCTTTCATGCCTCCGTCGAGCTTCATCGTGCTCCCGCCTCGATGTCAACCGCAAAGCTTCGTCAACGAGCGCGGAAGCGCATCGCCCAGGAACAGGAGCTCATTCTAGATCCCGCATTCTTCCTTGCGCTGAAGCACGCTTTGCCCCGGATAAGCCACGTGCACATCCAGCCGAAGCGGGGACGGGCACACAACGAGTTGACGAAATTCCGCTACGACGTGACGCTCTTCGTGGAGGCGAGCATTGAGGTCGCGGACCGGTGTCGCTGGCTCGACTGGCAGAACGAGAACCTCACCGTCGCCACGCTCCGGACACTTCTCGAGGACATGGTGGCACCCACACTCGGCATCACGAACGTGCCGAACGGGCGGATTACGCGCGACCTGGCAAGCCTGGAGGCGCTCACCCGCGCTGAGGCGCCGATGAGCGCCGGTGAGTTGCGGCGCGTGATTGG
>JBKPDW010000554.1:0-7587 GCA_046728115.1 Acidobacteriota bacterium
CGGAATTCACGAACGAATGCGAGGCGCAAATCCATAGGCGACACTCCATGCCACGGCATCGCTTCCTCCAGCGAAACAGTGGCGAAAAGTGTTACCTATGTCTCCGGACAACTTTGTTACCTATGTCTCCGGACTGAGCCAAGGCAAGTCTCGTCAGATGTCTGATCAGAGCGAGCCGCGTCACTTTGTCAAACCTCGACAGTTCTGGAATGTGGCGATGGTGGACGTAGAACGGAGCAGCGAGATCCCCGATCCGTGCCCAATAACGAGAGCTATTCCCATCGAAGAGCCACGAGGGGATCGACCTTTGTCGCACGCCGGGCAGGTATGAATGCTGCCACGAGGGCAACAACAACAAACAATCCAGTTGCCGCGCTGAACGTCGCCAGGTCGAATGCATGAACGCCAAAGAGCATGGCCGACAGCAATCGTGCGGTCGCGAGCGTGCCAAGTAAGCCGAGGACAACACCAGCCGCGACAGGGAACGCCGATCGCCGAAGCGTGAGGCGGACGATTCGCCTTGGCGTCGAGCCAAGCGCCAACCTGACACCGATTTCGAACTTTCGCTGAACAACGGCCTGCGCAACGATGGCATAGATACCGCTCAGCGCAAGGATCAGAGCTATACCCGCACACAGCGTGAGCAGCAGTGTCGCAAACCACCTGGGGGCCAGCGAATCGGCAATGAGCTCGTCCATCGTGCGCACATCCGTGACGAAGGCCTCACGATCGATCCGCGCGACGCGAGCGCGAATGTCGGGGGCCGCGGCCGCCGGATTCGTCGTCGTCTTGACCAGTAACGTGATCGCGGATTGTGGAAAGAGAGCCTCAGGCAGATAGATTTCGAAGTCGGGCGGTGTAGCGAGCCCGGCGTACCGCACGTCTCCGACGACACCGGCGACGGTGACCCACGCGTCAGGACCGGCATGCAGGAGCTTACCCACGGCTGCCTGATCTGGCCAATAGCGTGCGGCCAACGCATGATTGACGATCACGAATTTGGGATGACCGCGCTCGCCGACTCCATCGCGCTCGTCAAAGGTACGTCCTTCGAGCAGCGGAATCCGCATGACGCGGAAGTAATCGGGGCTGATGACGCGGTGCCGCGCCACCGGGAGATCGCCCGGGTCAGGTGGCGGCATGCCTTCGACAGTAAAAGTGGTCCAAAAGCCTCCAGGCCGCATGGGCACGCCCTGAATGACAGCGGCATCCGTCACAGTGGGATTCGTCTTGACGACACTCACGACGTCTCGCGAGAAGACCACGTTGTGTTGCCAGTCAAACTTATTGTTCGGCAGCGAAATGGTCATCGTCAGGACATTGCTGCCGTCGAAGCCAGGCTCGATCTCCCGCAAACGAGTGGCGCTTCTGAGTAACAAACCGGTGCTGACGAGCAGCGCGATCGTCAGTGCGACTTGCGCCGCCACGAGGATGCTGATAGCAGAGTGGTGCCGCCGTCCTGCACTCTGCCCTCGTGTGTTGAGCATCGCTGCAGGGGCCTGGCCGCTCGACATCCACGCAGGAGCGATGCCGGTGAGGCAGGCGGTGGCGATCGCGATCGTCACTGCGAAAGCCAGGACAGGGCCATTGATGCCGACGCGATGGATCAGCGGCACGTCGGGGGGAAGCCACGGCGGCAGCAGCGTCATGGCAACGGACATGATGGCGACGCCAGCCACGGTCGCCACGATCGCGATTAGCAGAGACTCGATGAGAAAGTGGCGCACGATTCGGACGCGGCTCGCACCCAGCGCGGCACGAACCGCGACTTCGGACTGCCGCGCAAGGCCACGGGCCAGGAGCAGCGTCGACACGTTACCGCACGCGATCACAAGGACGAATACACTTGCGAGCGACAGCCACAACACCACGTGTCTTGTCGTGCCCAGGATGTGTCCGCGCAAGGGAACGACGTCCACGCCCCAGTTCCGATTGGTGTCGGGAAACGTCTCCGCCAGCGTACGTGCAACGATGTCTATTTCCGCTTGCGCCTGTTGAAGCGTGACGCCCGGCCGCAGCTTCGCCACGACGTCGAGCGTGCGGTCGTCGCGCCTCAGTTCACCACCAAGAAACAGCGGCACCCAGAAATCGACTCGATCTTCGACCCCGCTCTCCGTGAGGCTCGTTACGGCGCCACGATTGAAGTCGGCTGTGAGCGGCGGGAAATTGACTTCGACCGGCACGACGCCGAGTACCAGGTGAGGCGTCGCGCCACTGCGGCTCAAGTTGATCACGTTCACGTCGAGCATTGAGCCGATGAGCGCACGATCGGCGTGGAAGCGACGCTCCCAGACGCCGCGACCGAGCACGATCGTGTTCGTGCCCCGATCTCGAGGTGTGAACGTACGGCCCTGAATCCGCGTGATGCCGAACACCTTGAAAAAGTCCTGGGTCGCCCACAAGCCACGCAGCCGCTCGCTGTAAGCGCCGCCGATGAGATCGACGGTTCTCCATCGATACCCGGCAACGGCGTCGAACGATGTGGTTCGCGCCTGCCAGTCGGCCAGGTCCAGCAGTGACGTCAGTCCTGAATCCGGAGTGGGCGACGAATGACGAGATCGCAACGCGACCAGGCGATCTGAATCGGGATAGGGCAGGGGACGCAGCAGCAGCGCGTCGGAGACACTGAAGAGGGCGGTAGTGGCACCGATGCCGAGCGCGAGCGTCGCAATCGCGACCACCGTGAACGCCGGTGTATGCAGCAGCATGCGTGCGGCATAGCGCAGATCGTGCATTTCAGACTTCAAGATTCAGCGGGCTGCGGCGACCCAATCGGATATTACGTCAGCATTCGGCCCCGTACTCCAGAATCCATGGTCCGCGGTCGGTGAAATGCAGCGTCGGCAAGCCGGTGGGGTGGCCCTACTGGGTACGAAAATAAAGACTGGCCGACATATCGCTAGTTACAGTCCTTTCAAGACCTCTGCGGCGTCGATTCGCGATGCTCGGCGCGCAGGAATCCATACTGCCGCGAGGGCAACCACGCCGACCAAAACTGGCGTCACGGCAAACGTCACAACGTCATGAGAACGGATACCAAAAAGAAACGCCCTCAGAGTTCCGGCCAGCGCGGCAGCGGTCACGCCACCGAGCGCGACACTGTAAGACGCGAGCTTCAGGCCATCCACCAGCACCATGTTGCGGACCTGATGGAGTCCGGCTCCTAACGCGAGGCGGACACCGATCTCGTACGTGCGCTGCTGGACCGCATACGCCATCACGCTGTACATCCCGACGGCGGCCAGCAGCAGCGCGCAGCCGCCGAAGACCATGAGCAGGGTCATGCTGAAGATGGTTGGCGCGATCGCACGTACCGCAATCTCGTCCATCGATTTCACATTCGAGATTGGGGCGCCACCGCTCGCCGCCGATATCTCACGTTCGATGATGCGCCCAAGCGCACCGGGTTCAGCGCGCGTGCGAACGATCCAGGCCAACGAACCTGCCTGGACGGCGCTCTCCCGATCGAGCAGTTGCGCCAACGGGACGTAGACGACCGGTTGTTGTTCCTGGTCGAGCGGCATCCCGTCACGGACATTGGCGACGATTCCCACAATCTGCCGAGCCGGCTCCTCGTCCGGAACGCGACCAGGGAAGGCGATGATCCGGTCGTTGAGTGGGTCGCCGTTGTACCAATATCGGCGTGCCATTTCCTGATTGATGATGGCAACGGGCGGTGCTTCTGCTTCGTCGCGATCCGTCAGATCGCGGCCCCGCACGATGGGGATGTTGAGCACGTCGAAGTATCCTGGCGAGATGATGCGGTAGCTCGTCAAAAGCGGCGACGGACCGCCCGGCGGCCGACCGAGGAAGCGAACACTCGTGCGCCAATCGGACTCCAGTGGCAACGTACGTGTCGCTGCCACACGAATCACCCCTGGAAGGGCCGTGACACGTTGAACGCCCATGCGGACAACCTGCGAAACCGCCTCCGTCTTCGCGAAACGGGGATCCGTCAGCGCCACGCGCAGCGTCAGTACTTTATGAAGATCGAAACCGCGATCAACTTGATGCAGCGCCGCGAACGTGCGGATCAACAGCATCGCGCCCACCAACAGCACAAGCGCAAGAGCCAACTCACCGACCACCAGCAATGACCGGACGTAGCGCTCTCGACGAGTTGATCCGGCGCGTCCGCCACTTCCGCGGAGCGGCTGGTTTAGATCGCCGCGCGACAGGCGCAAGGCTGGCCATACACCACATAGGAGGGCGGCAGTCACCGAGACGGCCAGAGCAAACGACAATACACGCCAGTCCACCGTCACGCCGCTGGCGTCGGATCCAATGCGAGGCAGACTGCTGGGATTCATCGCCAGGAGAGCTCGAATACCCAACGCGCCGAGGACCAAGCCGAGACCGCCGCCGAGCGAGGTGAGCACCACGCTTTCGGTGAGGAGTTGACGAACGATCTGCCATCGGCTGGCGCCCATCGCGGCACGAATCGCGATTTCCCGCTGCCGGACCGACCCGCGGATCAAAGCCAGGTTCGCCACGTTGGCGCACGCGATCAACAGGACGAAAGCGACAGCACCCGCAAACACCAGCAACGAGGACCGGGTGCCGTGAACGAGCGCCTCCTGGAAGGATGCAACGGTAAACGTGTCGTTCGGTCCGATCACTTGGGGATAGCGTCGGCGAAAGGCTTCGCCGGCAAGGTGCGCTTGGGCCTGCGCGAGAGCGACCGACATGCTTGGCCTGAGTCGGCCGGCGGCGATGAGCGACGGTCCATGACTTGTGCTGTTGGAATCGAGCTGGAGCGGGATCCACACATCTGGAGCGACGTTGAAGATGGAGGTGTCGACGCTGGCGTCCAGCACCCCAACGATCGTGGCGATTGAACCGTCGACGCGCAACTGCGTCCCGACGGCGCGAGGGTCTGCGCCGAATCGCCGCTTCCAGAAGCCGTCGCTCAACACCACGACGTGATCGCCGCCGGGTTGATCCTCCGCACGCGTGAAGGTGCGTCCGAAAGCTGCCCTCGCGCCAAACACCGTGAAGAAGTCGGTATTGGTTTGGAGCGCAAGTACCTGCTCCGCACGGCTGCCGTCACTCACGTTGACATTGCGCGACCGCAACGCCGCAATGTCTTGCCAAGCCGTTGTCTGATCTTTCCAGACGTTCAGTTTTGTTTCTGATACGAGAAGGACGGATGCCCCGGAAAACGTGTAACCCAACAGGACGAGGCGATCAGGTTCCGGATACGGTGCCGGCTTCAGCAAAATCGTGTTGACGACCGAGAACACTGCCGTGTTTGCGCCGATGCCAAGCGCGAGGGAGACGATCGCTGCCGCCGAGACGAGGGGAGCGGCGCGAATCGCCCGAATCGCGAAACGGAGATCGTGCATGTCGCCTCCGGCAGCATGAATATCCTAATGCACAATCCATTTGGTCGATTCAGGAATCACATTCACTCGTACCGAAGTGCGGTCACTGGATTCACTTTCAGGGCTTCACGTGTTGGCAGAAGAGCCGCCACTACCGCCACACTCACCAGGAACAATGCCGCGCCGATGAACGCAATCGGGTCGAACGGGCTGATACCAAACAGCGCGCTTTCGAGCGTGCGTGATGCCGCCGCTGCGGCTGCGATGCCGACTACAGCACCGATGACGATGGGCCGCGATGTTTGCCAGATGATCAGCTGTTGCACGTCGCGAGCTGTAGCGCCCAACGTCACCCTGATCCCAACCTCGCGGCGCCGGCGGCTCACCACGTAGGACACCACACCGTAGACGCCAACGAGAGCCAACAGGAGCGCCAAAAGACTCAGGGCGCTGGAAAGGCTTGCGGTCAGCCGCCGCGAACGGCCGCGCCAATATTCCATATTTCCTTCGAGCCGGCCCACGCGTACTACGAGCTCGGGGTCGAGCTCGTGCGCAGCCGCGCTGATACTCCTCGCGAGCGCAGCGAAATCTGTCTCGCTCCGCACGAGCGGACGGAGCCCGCGTTGCACCGTCGATTCTCCCGGTAGATACATGTAGCTCGATTCGGTCTCCGCCACGTGCGACACGTGCGCATCCTTTGCAACACCCACGACTTCGAGCGGTGCGTCTCGATCCGCTCCCATGAGAATGAATCGACCGACAGGATCTTGTCCCGGCCAATAACGTCGGGCCGTCGCCTCCGAAACGATGACGACGCGCGGCGCTCCCTGGAGCTCCGCCGCCGTGAAGGTCCTACCGCGCACGATCGGAATGGCGAGGAGGGCAAAGTACTCGGGCGACACGTTGTTAATGTCGACGACGAGCTCTTCCTGTTGGTCGGGCAGGCGGAAGGTCGTCTGCTGGCGTCCGGGGCTCAGTGGAACCTTGCTCACCTGCGCAGCGACATCCACTCCGGGCAGTGACCGGATCCGCTCCATGAATTGACGCTGAAACGCCGCAACGCGCGCATCGTCATAGGACGGGCCACGGAATGCGTACGAGACCACCGCGACGTTGCGGTAATTGAAGCCGGGCTCGATCGTGTGAGCCGCATGCAATGCGCGTAGCAACAGGCCGGCCACGATGAGGAGCACCATGCATACCGAGATCTGGACGCCGATCAACGTTCCTCGCAGCCATCCCGCCGTTCGGCCCGAGTCGGCGCCGTCCTGCTTCACCGCGGTGTGCAGGTCCGGCTTCGATGCCTGGATCGCAGGTACCATCCCGCACACGAGAGCGGTGATGACCGTCAGTCCCAAGCCGAACCACAGCACGGTCAGATCCGGGCGAGCTTCGATTCTCGGCTGAGAAACATCTCCCGGTAGATAGGACGGCAGGCGTGTCAGCAGCAACTGGAATGACCACCACGCGAGCAGCGAGCCCGCAAATCCTCCGGCGAGCGCGATCGTGAGCGTCTCAGTAAGGAATTGCTGGATCAGCCGTCCACGACTTGCGCCAACGGCGAGGCGCACCGCGATTTCCTTCGTTCGACCGGCCGCGCGCGCCAGCAGCACGTTCGCCACGTTGGCGCAGGCGATGAGCAGCACCAATGCAAACGCGGCCATGAGGACCGCCGCAAGGCTGAAGAACTCCCGCCGGGCAACCGGGAACGTCAAGGACGTGGCCGGCGCCACGGTCAACACCGTGGTCCGTCCGGGCTGTTGACGATCGATCTGGCCAGCGATTACTGCGAGCTCGGTGCGAACCTGCGAGAGGCCGGCGCCGCGTTGCCGCCGGCCGAGAAGCGTCAGCCAGCTTAGTTGGGGATCCTCGTTGAAGCCTCGCTGAAGCGACGTCGACGCGAAGAACGCTGCTTTCGTGAGCTCGATTCCGTCGAAACCTTCCGGCCCGACGCCAACGACATCAACGGGCTGTCCGTTCAGCGTGATGGTCTGCCCGACGATCTCAGGGTCTGCGGCGAACGCGCGCGTCCACAAGGCGTGGCTCAACACGACAGCGGGTGGTGCGCTGGGCGTGTCGCAGTTGGCACTCGTGAAACCGGTTCCAATAGAGAGTCGCAGCTGCAGTACGTCGAAAAAGTTGCAGGTGACAAGCACCCCTTCAAGCTCTTGGGGAGACTGGCCGCCGAGCGTGACCGTCCAGGGCATCGAGTACGCGGCCACGCCCAAAAGCGTTCGCGTGGCATCTCGATACACGCGGTACT
>JBKPDW010000555.1:0-13594 GCA_046728115.1 Acidobacteriota bacterium
CTCCTAGCCCTCCAGGGCTACGCGCAGGGCTCGACGAATCTGTTCGATGAGGGCCGTCGGGGATAGGTCGGCCGGCAGCGGCAGGATCGGCACTGGCTGCCCGTTGCGACCCGATGGCAGATCGGCCCGCAGCTGTTCGAGACCCTCAGGAATCACGAGCACGATGTCCGGTTTCAATCCGGCCAGCGCCCGTCTCGCGTGCTCGATCGAATCAAACGGCGCGACTGCAAACCTCAGCTTTGCCAGAATCGTTTCGCAGGTGTCGCGCCCGTTCGGTCGTGGATCGACCACGTAGACGAGCGGCGTGAATCCGGGAACGTCTGTCGGGCGTCGCCCACCACGCGGGTAGCGACGGCGATCTGTGTTGCGGCGCCTTTCATCATCAGGCTCAGCCATTAGTCCCGTATTTTATGTGAGGACGGGTTCCAGTTTCACTGGAGGGCTACTTCCGCCACTTTTCCGTGCACGTCGATGTCGCGTTTCAGCCGCCGCCCGGTCGTATACACGGTCACCGTCCAGGGGCCTGATGGGACATCGTCGAACGCAAACCCTCCGTCGCTGTCGGCGAGCGTCGTGAACGGTGTGGTCGCCGCGAAGATCGACGCCGACATCGATGGATGAATGTCGCAGCCGACGCGGTAGAACCCGTCGCGCATGAATGTGTAAGAGTACGAGCCGCCCGTCGGAATAGCAACGTTAAACGACGGCTCCCGCGTTTCTTCGTGGCTCACGTGGACGTTGTGCAGCGTATCGTCGCTATTGCGAAACTCCACGGGCTGTCCCGTCCGAACCAGCAGCAACTCCGGGCCGAAGGTTTGCCCCACCTGGTCCATCACCGGCGGTTCAGTCTGCGGCGAAAACGTCCGCGGTGTCCGTGGTTCGAGCACCACTACTACGGCACCGCGGCCCTCTGGCGGCGGCACTTTGCCAACGACGCGACTCATGCCGGCCGAGTCGTCAATCCGGGGTGGCGCGGCTGGCGCGGCTGCGGACGCGGTCTCTGGCGGCTTCGAACATCCCGAGATCAGCAACGCGGCGATGATCGCGCAACCCGCCCGCGAGCGGGGGCAGTGCATCCGTCGGATTGTACTCGCGTCGTACAATCGGCCGCTCGACCGCATCGAGCCGGAATCAACGGACGCCAAACCGATGCCGGAATGGGTCGTGGGATTGGCCGAGACGGGTCTTCGGCTGGACAAGTATCTTGCCGCCGCAGAGCGGCTCGGATCGCGCACGCGTGCGTCCTCCGCACTCGGACGCGGCAAGGTCTTCGTCAACAACCGCGAGGCGACGTCGGCGGACGCCGGGAAGTCGCTCGCTGCTGGCGACATCGTCAGGCTCTGGATGGATCGCCCCGGGAGCGCCCGCCGACGCATGGCACTGGGCGATGCGCGGGACCTGCCCATCGTGTACGAAGACGAGCAACTGGTCGTCTTGAACAAGCCGCCCGGAGTGCTCGCCGTGCCGCTCCCGCTTGGCCGGCGCGAAAATGCGCGCTCGGTCTTCGACGACCTGAAGGCCTACCTGCATACGCGATCGAGGCGACGCCCATTCGTCGTTCATCGGATCGACCGCGACACCTCCGGTCTCGTCGTTTTCGCGACCAATCTGCCCGCACAGGAGCGGCTGAAGGAGCAGTTCAGACGACGCATGGCCGAGCGCGTGTACCTGGCGGTCGTGTACGGTGAGCCGTCGCCCTCTGCCGGCGTCTGGCAAGACCGCCTGGTGTGGGACGAGCGTTCGCTCATTCAAAAGGAAACTCACCCGCGCGACCCGCGCGGCAAGGACGCGACGAGCCACTACCGTGTCATCGATGCGCGTGGCCGCGTCTCGCTCATCGAGGTTACGCTCGAAACGGGTCGCCGAAACCAGATTCGCGTCCAGGCACGATTACGCGGCCACACGCTCGTCGGCGAGCAGCGCTACATCTACGGTCCGAGCGATCTGCGGCCCATTGCCTTTCCGCGTCAGGCGCTGCACGCCTGTCGCCTCGCGTTCACTCATCCCGAGGATGGCCGCATGCTGCGATTCGAGGCGTCGCTGCCTGACGATCTGGCCGAGCTCCTCAGGCGATTGCGGCTGCGATGGCGGTAGCCAGTCCGTTCTCGTCGGATGCCGCGTGTCGAACACGCGACCAGTGCATCGCGATGGGCGTCAGGCAACCGGCCGCGGCTGTCGAGCAGCGTGCCGTCGATGTCGATGGCGAGGAGGCGGATGGTCACCGCACCGGCATCGACGTGTACGCAACGACGGCGATCTTCCACATGCCGGCCTCGCGCACCAGCGTGAACTGATCGACGCCTTTCGACAGCGCCTGCCCATCGCGCACGACCTGAAAGTCGGCGCGGAGGTAGGCGAGCTGATTGCTGTCGATCGTGACACTCACATTGCTGATCGGCTCGCGAAACGTCATTGGGTTCGGGTTTCGTTTGAGCGCTGCGATCCATTCCTCCGCGGTCTGATATGTGTTCGTCCACTGGCCATCTCTTTGCCGGGTGACGACGATCAGCCCCTTCGGGCTCAGGTCATTCGCGACGGCATCGTATTGATGATCGCCAAGACGGAGTAAGAAGGCCTCGACCGTTTCAACCACTCGTGTCTCTTCCTCCCCCCGACCGATTCCTGGTGCCCTTCCGGTCCCCGCAGTCTGTCCCGGCGCTGCTGCTTGTCCAGCCCCACCCGATCCCGTGTTGTCCACGAGAACGGCGCCGCCTTTCATCACCCAGCGCACGCCTTCGGTCACAGCCTTCACGTCCGCGAGCGGATCGCCCTCCACCGCCACGATGTCCGCAAGGAATCCGGGCGCGACCGTACCGAGTCGGGTCTCCATTCCGAGCAGGACCGCCGGGATCGTCGTCGCCGTGGCGAGCGCCTGCGCTGGCGTCATGCCGGCTTTGACGAACCATTCGAGCTCTCGTGTGTTCTGACCAAACATCGTGTACACCGCATCCGAACCCATCCCAATCCTCACGCCGGCCTTGAAGGCACGCCGCGTGGACTCGAGGTTTTTCTCGATGTACGCGCGCAGCGGTGGAATGGTGTCTGGCGCAAATCCGAATTCGTCCCTGGCCTCGACGTAATAGCGATTGTGGTCGATGGTCGGCACCCACACGGTTCCGCGCGCGACCATGTCCGCAATCGTTTCGTCGTCGAGATCGATCCCGTGCTCGACCGAGTCGGCGCCTGCGCGAACGGCGTCTTTGACACCCGACGGCCCGTACGAGTGGATTGCCACTTTGTGGCCCTTCGCGTGCGCCGCGTCCACGGCCGCCTTCATCTCGTCGAACGTCAACGTTTGCGTCGTGTCGACGCTCTGATAGCTGCCGCGCGAGCCGTACACCTTCACCCAATCAGAGCCCGCGGCGATCCGGGCTTCCGCCTGCTGACGGTACGTGTCCGGACTCGGCGGCCCGCCGCCGCGTCCTGCCGACAGTCCTTGCCCGGCGACGAACATGCGCGGCCCGACCATCTTGCCCATGTTGATCAGATCGCGCATCGCGTAATCCACTTCGTTCGATGCGCCCAGATCGCGCACGGTCGTCACGCCGGTGTCGAGCGTGCGCCGCGCGTTCTCGGCTGCGAGCACCGTGGTTACTCCCGCAGGACGACGTGGCTGTCCCAGCGGTCGCGTGCCGGGCGTGCGATCCCAGAAATACGTCATGTGCGTGTGGAGATCGATCAGGCCTGGGATGACGGTGTACCGGCTCAAGTCGATCACCTCGGCGCCGGCCGGAGGCGCCCCGGTGCCAACGGAAGTGATGCGATCGTTGTCGACGACAATCACCGCGTCGACGACGACTCTTCCGGCCGGATCGACGAGTTTACCTGCCCTGATCGCCTTGGTGGCTGCGGAACCGATTTCCGGCAGCAGGACGACGAACACAGAGCAGGCCCCGGCGCACACGCAGGACCGCGCAAGGCGCGATCGTCCGGGGTGGTGTTTTCGCGCTGGAGGAGACGACTCGTGTGCTGAGGTCATGATGTATATCTCGCTCTGGCTTCTTCGAACTGTTCCGCGATTCCCCTGGCCAGCGTTTCCGGCGCAAGCACCCGCGCGAAAGGACCGAAGCTCAGGATCCAGCTTTCGAGCGCGCGATCGATGCAGACGTCAAGGGTGAGCCGCAATCCGCCGGACCCGTCATCGGTGATTCGTTGAGAAGGGTGCCATTCGCGCCCACGGACGTAGTCGGCCACAGCCTCCTGGAATTCGATCTCGACCCGTTCGGGCGGTCCAGAGTGGACGCCGAGCGAATGAGGAAAGGCCTCGCTCGGCAGATCTTCGATCGGCGTGAATCGCTCTTCGAGCAGTGAAATTTCCTCGATGCGTTCAACTGCAAAGGTGCGGACCTGGCCGTATTCAGGGACGTAGGCCAGTAGATACAGCCCCGCCTGCGCGTAGGCAAGCCGGTACGGATGGATCACGTACGTCTTCGTACGGCCGCTCGACTTCGAAAAATACGTCAGCCGCGCCTGGCGGAGGTTCATCGTTGCTTCCAGCGCGCGCGCGATAATGGGCTGCTGTCTCGGGTCGTCCTTCCGCCGCATCGGGTCGGGTTTGGCAGCGATGACGCGCGGCAATTGGTCGAGAAACTGCCGCATGTGGGGCGTGAGTGCCGATGCGAGTTTCTCGAACGCGCTCTCGACGTCGTCTCGAAACGGCGTGCCAGAGAGCGCTTCAAGGAGCGTCCGGCTGAAGTACAGGGCGCACAGTTCCGAAACCGTCAGGCCCGCGGCGAGCCCCCTGAATGCCTGACCGTTCACGCGCCATCGCGTCCGGCCATCGTCAGCAGAACGATCGTCGAACAGCGGAAATCCGGCTTCTTCGAGCGCCTGCAGATCCCGACGAATCGTCCGAGTCGTGACGTTCGAGAGGGCCGCTAGCTCGTCGATTGTGACGCCCGACCCGCGGACGCGTTCGATTTCGCGCAGGATCGTCCACTGCCGGATGACCTCGGCGTTGCGGGCCACGCGACGATTGTACTCGTGCTTCCTTCGCCCGAAGCGCGTCGCCATGTCCACACACGTCGCACGACATGCCGGGGGACGACTCCGGCAATCGCCAGCAGCGCAAGAATCGCTGCCATTCCTCCAGCGACGTGAGCGGAAACGATCGCGCCGTCGTGACAAGGATCGGCAATGCGATGAGAACCGCACGATCTCCAGCAGGCATGTTGAAACGATCGTGAGGGCTGATGAACGACCGGCTGCGGAACGCGACCGTCGCCACGAGCAGCGGACGGTAGCGTTGCACGGGCGTCATCATATCCGACACATAATGCCTCCACGCACATGGCGACGACGAGCCAGGAAGAGGCGGTGCATGCGAGGCTGGCGAAACTTGGGATCGCCTATACGCGTCACGAGCATCCGCCGGTCGCAACGGTGGAAGAGGCCGAGCAGCATTGGGCGGGCATCGACGCGACTCACTGCAAGAATCTGTTTCTGCGCAATCAGAAAGGCAATCGCCACTATCTCGTCGTCCTGATGCATTCCAAGAAGGCCGATCTGCGCGCTGTTGCCGATCAGATCGGCGACGGAAAACTCAGTTTTGCTTCCCCTGAGCGCCTGCTGACGTATCTCGGTCTGACGCCCGGATCGGTCTCCCCGTTCGGGTTGATCAATGACGCATCGCACGCCGTGCGGGTTGTACTGGACCGGGACCTGAAGTCGGCCACGCGGTTGTCGTTTCACCCAAACATCAACACCGTGACGCTCACGATATCCGCCGCGGACTTTGCACGGTTTCTCGAGTCCTGCGGAAACACCGTGCAGCACGTGACGATCTAGTGGACCGTCGGCGTTGAATCACTGCCAGACGGGCCGTGGGTCCCGCCGTCCGGCGACTGGCCGGCATCCCACCGATGCTCCTGCGCTGGTCGACACTTACGCCAACGTCCACTCCGAGCCGTTCGCCGCCCCCCTGCATCACCGGTTGCGACCTCGATCCAGGAGTGACCTGATCTGTCACAGGGGGCGTTTATACTTTCGGCGATGGAACAGAACACCGGTCAATTCGTTGCAGATGAATGGGTTAGCTTCCCAGGCGGCGAACTCGAAGGGCAGCGGCCCAAAACGTTGTGCGCGGCCTGTCGAGAGGCGCTCGAGTGTGCGCATCCCGGGCGGGGAATTGGCATGGACCGGAGACACACCCGACGCACCTTGTGTTTTCAGTGCTACCGCGCCGGGCTGGATCGCGATCGGGCGCTGCGGGCCGCAGCGACGCTCGACACGGCGTCGGACGCGCGGTTTCAGTATCAGCTGCCGTTTGAACCGCTGGATTCGGCACGACTGGCCGTCCTGAAAACGCAACGCGCCGAACAACGCGGCGTCATGCTGCACGGCGCCGAACGATTTGCGGACAAGCGCCGTCGCGCGCAAATCGTCGCGCGCCACGCGCTGCAGGCGATTGCCCTTGAACTGCGGTCGCATCGCGACGGAGACGCCGGTTGCGACCCGGATGCGACGCGGAGGCGACCCGGAAACGATACGGATGCGAGACGGCGCGATCGTGCCATCGCCATGGCCATTCACGCCGCTGAACTGCAGCTGCCCGACGCGTGGCTGCCGTTCGTCGTCTCGCTGTAGAGAGCGTCGCGCCATAGACACCCATGCGATACTGTTCGCACCGTGCATGCGCAACTCGCGGAGACCTGCAGCCCGCCCGGCGTGGCGGTTGGAGCGTGTCCGCATTGACGTCGGGGATCCCATCCTGATCCTGATTCTTGCCGTCGGCCTCGCCCTTGGCGTGCTCGTCGGCTGGCTGGCCGCCAGGCCCGCGCAGGCGCGTCTTCAAAGCGAACTCGAAAAGGATCGTGCCGTTCACGCCGAGCGGCTGAAGGCGTATCAGGATGCCGAGCAGAATCTTCGCGCGTCCTTTCAAGCGCTGAGCGCCGAAGCGCTGCACACGAACAATGAAGCATTCCTCACGCTGGCCGAAACGCGCCTCCGTCAGGCGCGGACCGAAACCACGACGGACATCGATGCGCGCAAGAAAGCCATCGAGGATTTGCTGGCGCCGATGGCGAAGACGCTGGAGCAGGTCGATCGCGATCTTCGCGACGCCGAACGCCGCCGCGTCGAAGGCGGCGCGACGCTGCTCGAAAAAATCGCGGCGCTCGACGTGGCCGGCCAGACGCTGCGCGACGAGACACGCCGGCTGACCGACGCGCTCAAGAAGCCCGGTGTCCGCGGCCGCTGGGGCGAGCTTCAGCTCAAGCGAGTCGTCGAGCTTGCCGGCATGCTCGAGCACTGCGATTTCGAGGAGCAGCACACGGTGACCAACGAGGATCGCCGCATGCGGCCCGACGTGATCGTTCGTCTCCCGGGCGGCAAGCGCATCGTCGTGGACGCCAAAGTGCCGCTCGACTCGTATTTGCGGGCGCTCGACGCGTCGGACGAGACGGCCCGCCGCACGCTCCTCGGCGACCACGCTCGTCAGGTGCGCGCGCACCTGACGCAGCTCGCGGCGAAGGACTACGCCGTGCACGTGCAGCCGAGTCCCGACTTCGTATTGATGTTCCTGCCGGGCGAGATGTTCTTCAGCGCGGCGCTTGAGCACGATCCCGCGCTGATCGAGTTCGGCGTCGAGAAACGCGTGATCCCTGCCAGCCCGACGACCTTGATCGCGCTGCTGCGCGCCGTGGCCTACGGCTGGCAGCAGGAAGCGGTCGCCCGCGATGCGCGGCAGATCGCCGAGCAGGGCCGCAAACTGTACGAGGCCGTCGGAAAGCTTGCAGAGCACGTCGACCGCCTTGGCAGCCGGCTGCGCGGAAGCATCGAGGCCTACAACGATGCCATCGGGTCGCTCGAAGGCAACGTGCTCGTGAAGGCCCGCAGGTTCAAGGAATTGCAGGCCGCCAACGGCCACGAAGAGATCAGGGCGCTCGAACCGATCGATCGCGTCCCCCGCATGCTGCAGGCCGCGGAGTTGACCGACGGCCTTCCCTTCAACGATGGCGACGAGACGGAAATCGAAGACACCACCTCGCCCGTCCGATAATCGGGTTCCGGCTCGGCCGTCCGGCCACCACAACGTGTACGTCGTCTACTTGCGAAATCCGAAAGGCGATGGGAAGGCCGGGTACTACGTCGGCATGACCGGTTTGTCGCCCGAGAAGCGATTCGAGAACCACAAGCGCGGTATCAAGGCGGCGCGAGTCGTCGTGCGGTGCGGTGAACGGCTCGTTCCACGGCTCTACGCACACCTCAACCCGATGCCGTACGCCAAGGCAGTGGCGATGGAAGTGGCGCTGGCAGACAGCCTTCGGAAGCGCGGGTTCCTGGTCTACGGCGGTCATTGATGCAATTGCGTCTCCCACTCGTCGCTCGGGCCGACAGTCTGCCGCTGCACTTCGTCAGACACCCGAAAGCCCGCCGCTACATTCTCCGGATGGAGGACGACGGCAGTGTGCGGGTCACGGTGCCTCGGTGGGGATCGAAGCGGGAGGCCGCGCAGTTCGCAACCAGCCAGCGGGCCTGGATCGAAAGGGAGTGGTGCCGGCTCGAATTGGAGCGCCAGCGGACGAGCGCGTTTCCAGCCGCGAGCGTGATCGATCGAGATTCGCTGGAGCGCGCGAAGCGCGAGTTACCGGCGCGACTCTCGGAACTTGCGGCGCAGCATCAGCTGAGCGTGTCGCGCGTCAGCGTACGAAACCAGAAGTGGCGATGGGGATCGTGTTCGCGCTCCGGGCACATCTGCCTGAACTGGCGGCTCGTGTTGATGCCGGAGTGGATTCGCGACTACGTCATCATCCACGAGCTGATGCATCTCAAACGCATGGATCATTCACCGCGGTTCTGGAAACTCGTTGCGGGGGCGTGTCCGGACTATCGGGCGGCGCGCGCGTGGCTCAGGATTTTTCGCCACGCTTGAACACCCGACCGACATCGAGGCCAAAATCCGGGTTGCTTCGGGTGCCGCGGACGCGAATCGGAATGGTGCTGCCACCGCCGCGTCTCCGGAAGATCGGATCCACGGCCTTCAAGAGAAACGAACTGATGCCTCCTTGCGTCTGCGACACCTTCGCGTCCATATCGAGCGTGCCCCGAAACGCGAGCGTTTCGGGTTTCAAGGCGTACTCTCCGGCGAGCTGCACCTTCGCGCCAGGCACGCTGAACGTCAATCCCTCGGCGGCGAGTTTGCCGTTCGCCAGCTTGAAGCGACCCTGAAAATCCGAGACGACATGATCCTGCAGCTCGCCGGGTGCCCGTCCGCGGCTGCGGCGACTCAACTCGTCGATCTTCTGCTGCACGTCGAAGTTCGTGAATCGCACCCGCGCCATCGCGAACTGCCCATCGAGGCGCAATCTGTCCACAACATCCGCATGACCGGGCGGCAGCACGAACTTGGTCCTCAGCTTCAGCGCCCCGCGCATCGGCGTCGACGCCTTGATGGCCATGTGCATCACGTCCTCGATCCGCGCCTTGTCCATCGTGATGTCGAGCGACACGATCCGGCCGCGAGCGCCGGGTGGCGCGCCGATGACGCTGCCTTTCGCAACCAGCTGGGATTCGAGAAATCTGGCGTCGATGCGATCGAGGTAGGTATCGCCATCGGTACCGTCGACCGTCGCTTGATACGAGGTGTGAAGCGGAAACGGATGGCCGCCGAGCTTGATGGTGAAATCCGGTGTGTCGGTCTCGCCGTTCACCACGAGGCGTCCGAGGGCGCCCACGAACCGCCCGCGCGCGGACAGCATCCCGCTGATTCCATTGAAGACGCCGAGGTCGGCCTTTGCAAATGTGAACGTGCCGTCGAGCGGC
This sequence comes from Acidobacteriota bacterium, assembly GCA_046728115.1. Lineage (GTDB taxonomy): Bacteria > Acidobacteriota > Vicinamibacteria > Vicinamibacterales > CAVVIG01 > CAVSWN01. The sequence goes on from JBKPDW010000555.1 coordinate 9,763, forward strand.
GTCCGGCCTGGATTGTCCGTCTCCCATGGGCCGAAGCTCCCGGACGTTGCGATCTCGCCGGGAGGGACGCCGTTGGTCAGCGTGGCCTCAAAGGGCATTTTCTGGCCGGCCCCGACGGTGTGCATTCGCAATGCGTGAACGGCCCACACGCGCGGTGCCTTCGCCGGCTTGCCCGGGAGAATCACGACCTGCGCGCCGTTCGCGTCCAACGTATCGATCACCACGCCGGCGACGCTCACGGGGTTGCCTGGTGATGGCTGATCGGCGCGAGCGCCGGCCTGATCAACGGGCCTGTGAGGTCCGCGGATCTTGCTAGAACTTTCCGTGTGGTCGTCGGGCGGCACCGAGACGACGAGCCCGTTCACCGTGACGTGTGCGACATGTTGACGGACGATCCCGAGCAGCTCGGCCTCGACCGTAAAGCTCGAGATCGAGATCAGAGGCTGTGGGTCGTTGCGCCCACGGCGTCGGATCGTCAGTTGCGACCCATCTGCGCGGACTTGCGGAAAGACGTGCCAATGAAGGTCGCCGAGTGTGACATCCGCATCGAGACGAGCCGACAGCGTGTCGATCATTCGATGCCGCAGGGCGTCCGAGGTCAACGGCACGGCTGCGACAATGACCACGACCGCGCCGACGACAAAAGCGAGCAGCCCGACAATTGTCCACGCCCATACGCTGCGGCGACGCACGATGCGATCGTATCCCAACCGGCGCAGGCGCCGACGTCAATGAATCGCGCCGCTGTGCTGATCGGCGCACGACTGACACACACCTTCGTCGTGCAGCCACTCGGGTGCGGTGCGCTGGCCGCAGTAATGGCACGTTTGATATGACGCGAGCCGTGCTTCGCGCGCGCCTTTGATGAGCGCCCCGATGGCGCTCAGCAGCGCGTTTTCGGGAAGGCGGCGCCACTTGATGGCGCCGACACGCCTCGGCTTGGCTCTGAACCTGAACGGTGTTTCCCAGACGCCAGCGAACTCGGAGATGACGAGACTCGAGTGCGTGAGGAGCGCGACGACCTCCGCCGGGTCGCCGCCGATGAACTGTACCGATCCATCGGCCTGCGGCTGTTGGTCGACCGGCGCCGGCAGGTGGGAATTGAGGAAAGCGATCAGTTCTTCGAACCGCTCGGGAACGTCCACGATCGCAAATCAAGGCACGCGAAGCGATCCGCCTTGGACCCACTCCGTGGCTCCAATGTGGACCGTCAAATCGGTGAAGAAATTCCAACGGTAGTATCCGCCGCCGACCGCGCCGCCGAGCTCGCTGTTGTCGCCAAGCGACAGGCGGACGACGCCGGCGCCATATCCGTAGTACGGAATCCACGGACCGCGCTCGGGAACGGCGAGCAACGGGTTGAAACCGAGAGCGAATTCGCGGAACGCGCGGCCGGCGGTACCTGCGCGCTGCATTTCGGCTTCAACGGCTTCTTTGCCGCGCTGGGCGGTCACGTCGACGACGCGTCCTTTCGAGAACCGCAAGACGAGACCTTCGACAGGCTGTCCATCCCACTGCGACGGCGGGAACGCGAGGGTGCCGTCGACGGTGTCCTCAACCGGCGCCACGCGAACTGCGCCGGCCGGCAGTTCGATTTCGTGATCGATCAGCACAGCGCCGCGCGCGGCGCGAGCCTTCGACGCATCTCCGTCCTGCAGGTTCACTGGCCGGTCGCCCGCGCGAAAGCGCAGGTCGGTGCCGGCTGCCGACGTGATGTGCACGTCGCCGGTTTTGAGCGCTGCCGCGAAGCGGCGTTCGACGTCGCCAAGCGCCTTGTAGTCGGTCGTCAGCAACGCGCGCTGGTACAAGGCGTCGATCTCGAATCGCGGGGGAATCGGCTGGCCGGCGATGGGATACGCACTCCCGCCTTCAACCCAGTGGAAATGGATCGTGCGACGGCCTCGGCGCTCCGTCAGATCGTCCTTCAGCCAGTCCTGCATCGCGAGGTACGCGGGATGCGAGGTGTTCGCGCCAGGCATCATGATCGCGGCGTCGACGTCGCGGAACATGGCCTTGTAATGCGCCCGCGCTTCGCGCGCGCCCTTGCCAAGGACCAACGGATCGAAGGACTGCGGCACGGGTTCGCGCAGCACGTCGACGACGCCGAGGTCGATGCCGCCGCCGCGCATCATTTCGTAGCGGATGAACGGCTGCAAGTCTTCGAACAGGCCGGGGTGCGCTATCGATAACACGCGTTCGCCGGGCGTCAGCGCCAGCTGCTGGACGATCCGGTGCGCGATGGCCGGGTAGTCGAGCGTCAGGCGCGGCTGAGCGGCCGCGGCAGGCCCGAGCGCGAACGCGAGGAGGATGAAAGCCGTGTGGCGCACTACGACCCGCGTCGAATCTTCTCGATCTTTGCGTCGCGCTCGGACGAGAGACGTTCGCGGTCGCGGCGGTAATGGGCGTCGAGCGCCGCCCGCGCCTCGGGATCCACCGTGGTGCGCAGCGCGGACTGGTGCAGGACCTCCTGCTCGGCGAGCTTCGCCTCGTAGAAGTTTCGCACCTCCGCGATAGCGGCTTTCTGCGCGTCGGTGATCGGCCGAGTCTCGATGCCGGCTTCCGCATCTTTCTGGCGGAGCCGCTCCATCGCCAGCTCATAGGCCGACTTCATCGGCTTGTCGTCAGGCATCGCGCCAGGAATAGTACCTCGTTCTGTCGTCCTGGTGCCGGCCCTGAGACTCTCGAACACTGGGAACATCGAGGATCAAATTCTCGACCGCCGTGTCCTCCGTGGCCCCGGGGGGAGAATGTCCTCATCGGCAGGCCGGGTGCCGGCACTCACATCGCAGCTCGGTCTGCTGGCCTTTCTCTTTGCAATGCTCGCTGCAGTACTTGCCGTAGGGTCCGCCTTTTTTGACCATGCATTCGCACGCCGGATGAGCGCATTTTGCGGACTCAGCCATCGCGGAACCTCCAGCACGCATCATACGCCTCAGCGTTACGCCGGGATCCCCGTGAGCCGGGGGCCGCGCGATTTCGCATCCAGCCGCAGGGGGTTCGCGTGCACCATGTCCGCGAGCACCGCAGCGTTCTTGCAGCCGGACGCTTGCTCATCCGTATGCGGCGCCGCCTGCTCTGGGTCACTCAGACCGCCTTGACGGCAATGGCCTCGTCGCGACGCTGGCCGCCGGAGCGGCGTTTGCCGCAATGCCATGGGGATCGGCGTACCACGTTGCGTTGGCGCTCATAGCGAATTCGTTCGGCGACAGTCTCGATGGAACGCTGGCGAGCATCCGCGATCGGCAGCGTCCCCGATACGGCTGCCACCTCGATTACGGAGTCGATCTGGCGCCGACGCGGCGCTGTTCGTCCGCGTCGCCGCTTCATCACTGATGACGCCCGTGATCGCGAACGGTCTGCTTGGCGGCCTCCTGTACGTCGCCGCCGAGAGTTATGTCGCGACCGCAAGCAGCGGCACGTTCCGAATGTTGTTCGCCGGCGATGGACCGCCCGAATTCCGCATGTTGCTTCGTTGCGGGCGCCGTCCCCGTGGCGCCGGTCCGTCGCTGTCGATATCCGGACATCGCGCTCTGCTGTTAGACGTGGGCGGCACGTCGCGATCGCCGGCCTCAGCTGCGCGTTTGTGGTGTCAGCCGTCCGGAACGGGGCGCTGTACAGAGCCGAACCGTTGCCCGATAAAATGACGTAATGCGAGTCATCAACCGTACGGCCGTTACGGTGGTCGGTGCCAAACCCTACATCGATTGGACGCTGAACACCGACGCGGATGCGAACAAGGGCACCCTGACCGTGGCGCGCGCGAAAATCTTCGGGTCCGCGTTCTTGCTTCCAGAATTCGAACTCGAAGAAGACGTGCAGGACTGGATTGAGG
>JBKPDW010000556.1:0-4255 GCA_046728115.1 Acidobacteriota bacterium
GGCTGTCCGAGCTTCACCGGCTGGCCGCTGGTCGAGGTGACTTCCTCGCCCCGCGCAAACCGCGTGGCCTCCTCGGGACCGAGCGTCGCGCCACTGCCGCCGGCATCAACCGACCACGCGGTGTGGACGTGCTCGTCGCCGAAGTACGGGCGCTCGGGGTAATTCCTGCCTGCGTACGGCGAGTAGCCAGGCTTTTTGTAGAACATGGTCGGATCGGCCGGCTTGATCTCCCCAGTGTCGGCGGTAGACGTCCCGGCGCCGGTCGGCGGACCGCCAAGTTGCACGGCCGCCGACGGCTCCGCGGCAGGCTTGGCCGGGGGGGGCTGTGGCCCTCCGCACGCGGCGGCGAGCAACACTGTCCCAATCACGATGAGTTGCCTCATGGGCATGGCATGTTCCTCATGTCGTTCGCCGACGAAATCGCATCGTGCACGATCGTTAGGAAGGTCGAACCGAGTACGGGTTGCAAGACGTCACTCTAGGAACTCGTGAGGAGTCCTCCAGCATTTCGGAGCCGACTACGAGCGTTTCGTGGCACGCGCTCTGCCGGCCGCGGCGTGCACGCGACGGCTACCCTGATCTCGATTCGACAAGCACATCGTTGGAGTCGCCCTTTCAAGTCCACCCGCGTTTGATTGCTCCTCCAGTCATGCGCTGTGCCTCTCCCTGTCTCGACAGTTCGTCCCCAAAAGAGCCGGTGCCGTCTGAAGGGTGACTGCGACGCGCGTTCCCTGACCCGGCACCGATCGGATGACAATCCGCCCACCGGCCATGTGCACACGCTCGCGCATGCTCAGAAGACCGAGACCCACGCCATCGTTCGAGCTGCCGGCGAACCCCTTTCCGTCATCCGCGACATGTAGACGGATGTTCTGCCGAACCTGAGTCAGATGCACCATCGCCGCCCTCGCGCCGCTATGCTTGACGACGTTCTGCAGCGCCTCCTGCGTAACGCGGAACAGACAGTGAAAGAAAAAGCCCGGGAGCGGCTGCATCCCGGGCACGTCACGACCTCGATAGCCGGAACGCGGGGCTTTCACATGAAGGCGACATCAAACGCCCGACACGCGCTGAATTCGTCAACGCAAGCCGGCGTCAAGAATGGCTGCTCGCCCAAGACTCCGCTGTCTTCTTTTGCACACTGACGACCCGCGGTCAACCCGTGGGAATCACCAGTTCTTCGCAACGGCGCCGGGCTATCTGATACTCGAAGGTGCTCCAACATACCGGAGTCGTCTCCCCGCATCTCCGGGCCTTGCGGCCCTCAACTCGTGTGCTGACTCTGATTCCCTCTCCGCGAGGCCACACTGCGCCGGCACGGGACTTGCCAGCACGTCCACTCGGACAGACTTGCGCTGAATGGGCCAGTCGCAGAGGACGCCGAATGCATTGGCCATAGGCGGTATTTCGTCGGACAACCAGAAAAGGACTGCTGTGGTCACCAATCGCGTTTTCTCGAGGATGGTGATCGCCGTCGTCCTCGGCTGCGTCTCTATGGTCGCGCCGGCCGAGGCGCAATTGAACACCCAGCACATCAAAGGCACCGTTTGTGTGACCGTCGTGCGTGGCTTTCGCTGGTATCGGTGACGACCGCCAGCGCGCAGCAAGCCGCACCCGCGCGGAAACCCAATATTGTCGTGATCTTCGGCGATGACATCGGTGTGTGGAACATCAGCGCGTATCATCGCGCCATGATGGGCGGACGCACGCCCAACATCGATAAGCTCGCTCAACAGGGCGCGATGTTCACGGACTATTACTCTCAGAACTCCTGTACGGCGGGCCGCGCGGCATTCATCACCGGACAAACCCCCCTCCGCACAGGTTTGCTGAAGGTGGGGTTGCCGGGAGCGAAGCAGGGTCTTCAGGACAAGGATCCGACCATCGCTGAATTGCTCAAGACACAGGGATATGCCACAGCTCAGATCGGCAAGAACCATCTCGGCGACCGCAACGAATACCTGCCGACGCGTCACGGCTTCGACCAGTTCTACGGCAACCTCTATCACCTGAATTCCGAGGAGGAGCCCGAGGATCCCGACTATCCCAAGGATCCTGCGTTCCATGCGGCGTTCGGTCCACGCGGCGTGCTCGATTGCCGGGCCGCCGATCGGGATGACCCAACCGAGATTCCTCGATTTGGAGCATGGGGCAAGCAGAGTTGCAAGGACACCGGAACGCTGACGTCGAAGCGAATGGAAACGCTCGAGGACGATCTGCTCAACCATTCTATTGAGTTCATGCAACGGTCGGTGAAAGCCAATCAACCATTCTTCCTCTGGCACGCAAGCAGCCGTATGCACGTCTGGACGCATCTTCAGGAAAAGTGGAAGCACAAGACCGGTTACGGCCTCTATGCGGACGGAATGGCGGAACTCGACAACGTTGTCGGGGAAATCCTCAAAACGCTCGACACTCTCGGAATCGCGGACAACACCATCGTCGTGTTCACCAGTGACAACGGTGCGGAACTCTTTTCGTGGCCTGACGGCGGCATGCATCCGTTCAAGGGCGAAAAGGGCACGACCTGGGAAGGCGGATTTCGCGTACCGGCCCTGGTTCGATGGCCCGGCGTGATCAAGCCGGGGACCATCTACAACGACATCATGTCCCACGAAGACTGGATGCCGACGTTGGTCGCGGCGGCAGGCGATCCCGGTATCAAGGAGAAACTTCTCAAGGGCATGAAAGTCGGCGACAAGACATGCAAGACGTATCTGGACGGCTACAACTTCATGCCGTTCTTCAAGGGCGAGACTGACAAGGGACCGCGGCGCGAGTTCTTCTACTTCGATGACAACGCCAACCTCAACGTGCTCCGCTACGAGCAGTGGAAGATCCATTTCGCCTGGATCGAAGGGCATCTGTTCAGCGGCAAGCGAACCAGCGCCAACGTGCCGCTGGTCGTCAACCTGCGGCAGGACCCGTTCGAGCGGACACCGTTCGAGTCCGATTTCTATCGGCGCTTCCAGGCGGATAAGCTCTGGACCCTCGTGCCCGCACAGGCGATTGCGGCTCGATTCATCCAGTCGTTCAAGGATTACCCGCCCAGCCAGAGAAGCGGCAGTATGAACCTCGACCAGGTAATGGAGGCGCTGTCCTCAGGCGCCGGTAAATAGGCCGTCATTGTTCTGGAAGGGACATGCCGGATGTGTTGCTATCAAGGACATTTCCCTGATCACGATGCGAGAGAAGACGGCTTCCGCGGCGTTGGGCCCGTCGCCCAGTTTCCGTCGAACCTCTACGGCCTCTACGACGTGGCCGGCAACGTGTGGGGGTGGGTCAGCGACTGGTATCGACCAGATTACTACGCCGAACTCGTGTCAGCGGGCGGCGTGGCGCGCAACCCGCGAGGTCCTACCACACCCTTCGATCCCACGGAGCCGAACGAGAAGAAGCGCGTGCACCGCGGGGGTTCGTTCCTGTGCACGGACCAGTATTGCTCACGCTACATGGTCGGCACCCGGGGCAAAGGTGAGAGCAGCACGGGCACGAATCATCTCGGATTCCGTCTCGTGAGTACGGCCAGATAGCAGCTCGGCGGCGGCTCGAGAACGCCCTGCGGTGAGGTAGACGTGCGCCGGATCGTCTTTGCCGCGCTGATCGTCGTGTCGTCTGGGACCTCTGCCCACGCGCAGACCACCCAGGTCTGGCCCGAGATCAGCGTGTTCACTAGGCTGAACGACAGGATGCGCTTCTACTTCCTGGCGACGACGGTGAAAGAGAGCCAGGAGTCCATGGAAGGCGAGTTCGGTCCGAATTTCGACTTCTACCTGCGGCCGTTCAGAGAACGCAAGCGCCTTGCCGGGTTCCGCCTGGATGAATCGAAGAACCGATTCCTGCTGCTCAGGGTCGGCTATCGATACCTCGATTCGTTCAGCGGCGATCCCGACGAACATCGCGCCGTGCTCGAGGCAACGGCGCGCTATCCGCTAAAGGGTGGCGTGCTCGTCTCAAACCGAGGCCGCGTCGATGCGCGGTTCATCGACGGCGAGTACTCGTGGCGGTTCCGCAGCCGGCTTTCTGTCGAGAAGGAGTTTTCGATCGGTCCAGTAAGGATGAATCCTTACGTCCGGGGCGAGCTGTTCTACGACAGTCGGTTCGATGCGTGGACCCGGACGGAGTGGATCGGGGGAGCGGCGTTTCCCCTCAACCGGCGCGTCGAACTCGAAGGGTACTTCGACTACCAGCACGACACCGGTGGCGATCACAACCGGCAGGTGTATGCCATCGGAACGGTGCTGAACCTGTACTT
>JBKPDW010000557.1:0-11712 GCA_046728115.1 Acidobacteriota bacterium
ATTCCGAAACGCCTCGAACGTCCGCCACGATGCCGGCGCCGTCCCCGTACTGGGGCGAGGAAGCGATCTGGACCAGCAGGAACAACGTCCACAACCCGATGTTCGACGAGAAGGGCCGCGTGTGGATCACGTCGACCGTCCGTCCTTCCGCCAATCCTGATTTCTGCAAGGATGGATCGAATCCTTCGTCCAAGCTCTATCCGCTGACCGCGGCCGGACGTCACCTTGCGATGTACGACCCGAAGACGAAAGAGCTCACCCATGTCAGTACCTGTTTCGGCACGCACCACCTCATGTTCGCCGAGGACGCCAACCGGACGCTCTGGACGAGCGGCGGCGGCCAGGTCGTGGGCTGGCTGAACACGAAGATGTTCGACGAGACGCACGACGAGGCGAAATCGCAGGGCTGGACGGCCCTCGTGATGGACACCAACGGAAACGGCAAGCGCGACGCGTACGTCGAACCGAATCAGCCGCTCGATCCGGCGAAAGACAAGCGCTTCGGCAGCGCGTTCTATGCAGTGGCGCCTGCCCCCGACGGATCGATCTGGGGCAGCGTGCTCGGTTTCCCGGGCGCAGTCGTCCGGCTCAATCCAGGATCGAATCCTCCGGAGACTGCGCTGGCCGAGGTGTACGAGCCGCCGATGCCAGGGTACTCGCCGCGCGGCGGCGACGTCGATCGCAACGGCGTGTACTGGACGGCCCTTGCGAGCGGACACCTGGCAAGCTTCGATCGGCGCAAGTGCAAGGGACCGCTCAACGGTCCGACCGCCACGGGGCAGCACTGTCCCGAGGGCTGGACGCTCTATCCCGAACCGCTGCCGCAGCTCAAAGGCGTCACCGATCCGGGCAGCGCCGAAGCGAGTTATTACACCTGGGTCGACTGGCACGACTCGCTGGGTCTCGGCGCCAATACGCCGATCAACACCGGTAACGCATCCGAAGGCCTCCTCGTGTTGAAGGACGGCAAATGGGTCGTCCTGCGCGTGCCGTATCCAATCGGGTTCTACACGAAGTGGATGGACGGCCGCATCGACGATACGAAGGCCGGGTGGAAGGGCCGAGGATTGTACGCGACCGTCAGTACGCGTACGCCGTTCCACATGGAAACCGGCAAAGGCACCACGAGCAAGGTGATGCATTTCCAGATGCGGCCCGATCCGCTGGCGAAATGAAAGGCGCCACCGGGCGGGCGTAGCGCGAGCCTTTCAGGCGACGTCAGTCCGCGAACACACGCGCGACGTCGAACGACAGACCGGGGAGCGTGGGTGAGACGAGTGTCTGGGTTTCGTCGTACGCTCTCCGGAGTTCGTAGGTGGCTCCACGCAGGACATGGATCTCGAAGCTATTCTTTCTTGGATCGATGATCCAGTACTCGGGAACAGCGAAGCGGCCGAGGATCTGCGCTTTTCGTCCGCGATCCCTCACTTCCGTGCTCCGTGACAACACTTCCACGGCCAGATCGGGCGGGATGGACGCAGCTTCCCATTGCTGGAGCAAATGCCGTCGCTCTTTCCGGAAGAACACGACGTCCGGCTGAAGAACGTTGTGCTCGGAAAAAACAATGTCGAACGGCGCGCCCACGACAACACCGCCACTCGTCAGCTCGTACTCGGTCAGGATGTCGATCAGATGCACGATTATGCGCTGGTGACGCATGATCGGAGACGGAACCACGATCACCTCGCCGTCGTAGAGCTCGTAACGCCGGCCGTCGTCCGGCCATTGCTGCAGCTCGGCGAAGGTGACGCGCGGATCAGTCGCCCTCATCATGAACCGCATTCTACATCGTCATGCGAGACCCATTCCGGGAACGGATCTGCGATCTGCCGCAGGAATTCGTTCCAGGTGTTCGCGAATCATGCAGAAAACACGATGGTCGGAGATCCGGCTGTAGCAGAATCTGCGACCGTTTAATGCGGCTTGGGTCATCTGTAGCGCGCGCGATGCGAAGCGAATCGCAACACGCGCGTGGCGTTGCTGATTCTCAGGGCTTCGGCCCGAATACGTCGTCCACGTTCAGTTTCTTGATTGGCCCGAGATTCAGCGACTGAATCTTCGGCTCGATTACTTTCGCGTCGCCCACGACGACCACCACGAAGCGGCCCGGCTGGATGTACTTCTGCGCGACGCGCTGCATATCGGCGGCGGTCACCGCCTGGATCTTCTGCACGTAGGTCGAGAAATAGTCGTCCGGCAGGTGGTAGATCATCGCGTCCTCTAGACGGCGGGAGATGTCGCCCGTCGTCTCGAACCCGCCCGGATATCGCAGTGCGATGTAGTTCTTCGCCCGCGTCAATTCCTCGGCCGGAATCGTCTTCAGAATGCCGTTCAGCTCGTTGAAGAATTCGGTGAGGGCCTCGGCGGTTTTGTCGGTCTGTACCCCCGCCGCCGCCGTGAACGGTCCTGCCGCGGCGCGCATCTCGAACAGCGAGGTTGCGCCGTAGGTGTACCCGTGCTTCTCGCGCAGGTTCATATTCAGGCGAGACGAGAACGATCCGCCCAGAACCGTGTTCATCACCTGCAGCGGGAAGTAGTCGGGCGTCGATCGCGGCACGCCGATCCAGCCGATGCGGATCTGCGACTGCGGCGCGCCGGGTTTGTCGACGAGATACACCTGACGCGCGGCCGGCTCGTTCACCGCCGGCAGCGATGCGGTTGGCTTCGCGCTCGCTGGCGGTTTCCAGGCCCCGAAATTCGATTCAAGGAGTCGGAGCGTTTGATCCGGGCTGATGTCGCCGACGACGATGATGGCAGCGTTGTCAGGTCGGAACAGCGCGGAATAGAACGCCTTCAGATCGTCCACCGTGAATGCCTTGATCGTTTCGGCCGTTCCAAACATCGGGACGCCGTACCGATGTTCGGGCCCGTAGAGGACGCGTGCGAAGGTGGCCGGCGCGATCGTCGCCGGGTTGTCGCGCGCCTGCAGGAGGCTGGTGAGACGCTCCTGCCGCAACCGTTCAAGTTCGTCTTTCGGGAATGTGGGACGCAACGCAACATCGGACATCAGCGGCAGCGCGTCCGCCAGGCGCGCAACCGGGACGTGCAGGCGTACGACCGACGAGTCGAAGCCGCTCGACGCCGAGAGATCGGCGCCGAGATAGTCGATGGCGTCGGCAAGCTCGAGAGCGGATCGCGAACCTGCGCCTCGGTCGAGCATGGCGGCTGTCAGGCTGGCGGCGCCGAATCGCTTGGCGGTTTCGTTCGAGCTCCCGCCCAGTACGACGAGATTCACCTGCACGACGGGCACCTCGTGAAGCTCCACGAGCCACACCGGCAGACCGGTGGCGAGCTGTCGTTTCTGGATCTGCGGGAGCTGCAGCGCCGGCGCGGGGCCGAGCGCGGGGGGATGCGAGCGGTCTGGAGGCGATTGGGCGGCGCTGGGCCCGTTCAGTAACGCCAGGACGATAAGAGGCCCAAAAGCGCGAAAGCGCATGTTCTGTCTCCTGCGATTAGTGAGCCGGCGCGTTGGTGATTTCGGGATTGACGAATCCGCCAAGTTTCGGATTCACCAATTCGCTATGGTGTCTTGTCCGGTTCGACAACCAGTTCCACACGCCGATCGAGCGGCAGGTATCGCTCCGCTGCCGCCCGGATGTCCGACGGGGAGAAGCCGCGGTATCGATTCAAATCCTCGTTGAACCAGTCTGGATCTCCAGTCTCACTGTAGTACCCGTTGATCTGATCGGCTTTGCCGCCGAAGCCGCCCAGCCGCTCCATCCGGTTGTAGAACGATGCCTCGATCTGGTTGACGGATCGCTCGAGCTCGCGCGCACTCGGATCCTCCTGTTGCAGCTTCAGCAACTCCTCGTCGATAACCTTCTGGAGCTCGGTCACCGTGTGACCGGGCCGAGCGGTTGCGACGATCTGGAATGCGGACGAGAGCGATGCGGACGCCTGAAATGCATTGACATCCTGTGCGATCTGCATGTCGTAGACGAGCCGCTTGTAGAGGCGCGAGTTCTTACCGCCCGCGAGCACATCGGCGACGACGTCGAGCTCGCCGTCGCCTGGTTCGAAGTGCCGCGGCGTCAGCCACGCGAGGTACAGGCGTGGGAGCTGGACGCGGTCCGTCAACGTTTTCTTCTGGACGCCGCTCAACGCCACACCGGGGATCGTCATCGGCTCGGGCGGCGCCGCCCGTTTCACATCGCCGAACCACTTCTCGACGAGCGTCCGCGCCTTTGCGGGATCGATGTCGCCGGCGACGACGAGACTGGCGTTCGACGGCGCGTAGTACTTCTTGAAGAAATCGACGACGTCCTCGTGGCTTGCGGCAGTCAGATCGGGCATGTACCCGATCACCGGCCAGTGGTAGGGGTGGCCTTCCGGGTAGAGCATCTCGCTGAGTGTCGGCTGCGCGAGACCATACGGCTGATTCTCGTAGCTCTGACGCCGCTCGTTCTTCACGACATCGCGCTGCGCATCCACCGTTTTTGGAGTCATCGTGTCGAGCAGGTAGCCCATGCGATCCGATTCGAGGAACAGCGCGAGTTCCAGCGCATTCGAAGGCACGTTGATGTAGTAGTTCGTGCGATCGTTTCCCGTGGACGCGTTGTTTTCACCGCCAGCCGCCTCGAGCCATTCGTCGAATTCTCCCGCCTTGACGTGGCCAGAACCCATGAACATCAGGTGCTCGAAGAGGTGTGCGAAACCCGTGCGCCCCGGTTTTTCGCGAGCCGAGCCGACCAGAAACCAGGTGTTCACCGTCACGATGGGTACGCTGTGATCCGCGTGGAGGATCACGTGCAGTCCATTCGGCAGGGTGAACTGCGTGTAGGCGACCTGGATCTTGTTCGACGGCGGCGGCGTGGTCTGGGCAGATAAGGAAACCGCCATGAACGCGGCAAGGCACAATGCGATGCGTTTCATAAAGAGATTCTACCTTCGGCCGACTGACACGGTTTTTTCGGGATTCGCCGCCGATCGGACGTGTGCCTGCTGTCTCCATGTGGTGAAATAGGCCCGTGACCGAAGCACAGCCGCTCGTCGGCATCCTCATGGGCAGCAAATCGGACTGGGAAACGATGCGCCAGACCGAGCTAATCCTCAGCGAGTTCGGCATCCCGCACGAAAAACGAATCCTGTCGGCGCACCGCACGCCGGCGGTGACGTCCGAATACGCGTCGACTGCTGCCAGCAGGGGACTGCAGGTGATCATTGCCGGGGCCGGCGGCGCGGCCCACCTCGCCGGCGTCGTCGCGGCGCACACGGTGCTGCCGGTGATCGGCGTGCCGATGCAGAGCGCGGCGCTGAACGGCATCGACTCGCTGCTCTCGACCGTGCAGATGCCGAAAGGCATTCCAGTCGCCACGGTTGCCATCGGCTCGTCCGGCGCCGCGAACGCTGGGCTCCTCGCGGTCGCCATTCTGGCACTCTCACGTCCGGCCCTGCGCGCGAAGCTCGAGGAATATCGCGCGGGGCTCGCCTCCGACGTTCTGGGACAGGCACTATGAGCGGCTGCGCCAGACCACTCGTCACACTGGCAGCCCTGTGCGTGCTGGGCGTCGCTCTGGGGGCAGATGGAGACCAGTCGTCAGGCACACCCCTTCAGCGATACCTCGCCCGAGGCGAGGAACCGACCGTGGAGTACCGCGCACTGCGATTCCTCGAGGCATCCAATTCGAATTTCGGTGTCAGCGGCTGGATGGAGGCATGGACCGAGTACACGCACGCGGGCGGCTTCAAGTATCAGATCGTCGCCGAAGGCGGGAATGGGTACATTCGAAGGCGCGTCCTCCACGCCGCCCTTGATGGCGAGCAGCGGATGTGGGCGGCGCGCGAACCGCAGCGCGCCGCCGTGACATCAGAAAACTACGTCTTCACGGATGCCGTCCGGACCGACGAGGGACTCGCGCCGCTCGGCATCACGCCCCGCCGCAAGGACGTGCTGCTCGTCGAAGGGTCGATTTTCGTGGAACCGTCGGACGGCGAGCTCAGACGCATAGAAGGCCGCCTCTCGAAGGCGCCCTCCTTCTGGACTCGCCGGGTCGACATCGTCCGCCGCTACGATCGTATTGCCGACGTCCGTGTGCCGATCGCCATCGAATCAACCGCCCACGTCCTGATTGCCGGCAACTCGACGTTCAGGATGAGCTATCAGTACGCGACCATCAACGGCAAGCCTGTCGGAAATCCCCAACCCGGGAATCACAAAGGGAACTGAAGGCGGCGACTCGGCAGGTCGGGCCGACGCGCGAACTTCAACATGGTGTCACGTGGCGCGCCGTCGGTGTCGTCACGCGCCAGGGTGTGGTGGTCGACGTGTGGAACAAGGCGGCAGGGACGTTCAGCTCGACACAGCGGTCGCCACGCTCGTGCACGACATCCCGGCAGGCGCCACGAAGACGACGGCGGGCGCGGACCGGAGATAGGCGACGGGTAGGACGGGCGGACGACCGGAGCGCCAATCAACAGGCTGCGACGTAGTTGACAGTCTTTTGCACCAATCTCAGATACGCTCGAATCGTTTTCTCCAGATACGGTTCGGGCGTGTCTTCCTCTTTACAGTGCGACAAGCCGTTCGACGAATACGCGAACATCATGACGACCGGCATGTGCGGCACCATTTCCGCCGCATCGTGCAGCGGACCTGATGGCAACCGTGGCGCCTCGCCGGTTTCCTCGCGCACGGCTTCCTCGCACAATGTCAACAGCGTCGGATCGAACGGACGGGGCTCGATGCTCCAGACGCGTCGCCACTCGACGCTGACGTTGTTGCTGCGCGCCGCGCGATCGGCTGTGTCGTGCGCATCCCGGAGCATCGCGGCCAGGATCTGCGGCTCGAGCGCTCGCTGATCGAGCGAGATCTCGCAGACGCCGGGAACGGCCGTCACGATCTTGGGCTCGACGTTGACAACGCCGACGGTGCACACGACACCGGCCCCGGGACGCGAGTGACGAAGGGCGATGTCGCGGCATTCGAGCGCCGTCTTCGCGGCGGCGAGAAACGCGTCGCGCCGCATTGGAATCGGCGTGGATCCGGAATGCGCCGCCTGCCCGGTGAATCGCAGCATGTGGCGCTCGACGCCGAATGTGCCGAGCACCACGCCTGTCGGCTTGTTCATCGACTCGAGCACCGGCCCCTGCTCGATGTGGAGCTCGAGGTACGCGCGGGCATCGATCGTCTTCAGCTCGCGATGGGCATCGAGCATCCGATCCAGCGCGACGCCGTTTTCTGCCAGCGCGTCGACGAGCCGCGTCCCCTGCCGATCCTGCAGCTCGCGAACTTCGTCGACTTTGAGCGAACCTGCCGCGGCTGACGATCCCAGCAGGCTTCTTCCGAAGCGCGCTCCCTCTTCGTCGGCCCAGTCCACGAGCTTCAGCGTCACCGGTGGCGTGCCGCTCGCATGCATGCGCAGCGCCTCGAGCGCGGCCATCACGCCGAGGCAGCCGTCGAGCCAGCCGCCGTTCGGCACCGAGTCCAGATGACTGCCGACGATGACGGTTTTCGAGGACGAGCCAGGCAGCGTCACCCAGTTGTTGCCAGCCGAATCGGTCTGGACGCCCAAACCGAGCGCTGTGATCTTGCTCCGAAACCAGTCGCGTGCGTCGCGCCAGACCGGTCCCCACGCGAGCCGCTGGGCGCCGTCGGCTGTCGCGGTGCGTGCAGACAGCTCCCGCAAGTCGCGAATGACCTGTTGAGCGTCCATCGCATGCTGAAGATTACATGACGATCGCAGGGAAGTCACTCGCTGCGGAGCACGACGAGGGGATCGATGGTAGTTGCGCGGCGAGCGGGCAGCAGCGCCGCAAGGCACGCGAGGGCGACCATCGTCGCCACACTGATGGCGAGCACGCGGGAATTCCACGACCCCACGCCGACAACCAGCCCCTCCAGCAGGCGGGACAAGGCGAGCGCCGACGCGGCGCCCGCGACGGCGCCGGCCGCGACGAAGCGGCCCGCGTCGCGAAGCACGAGACCGAGGACGCGCCGGCTGTCGGCGCCGAGCGCGAGGCGCACACCGATCTCGCGGGTGCGCGCGGCGACCGCGTAGGACTGGACGCCGTAGACGCCGACGGACGCAAGCAGGAGCGCCGAGAAGGCAAATGCACCCAGCAGGCTGGCGTTGAAGCGCGGCCGGGCGACGGCTGCGTCAATCCGATCGTCGAGCAGCAACGCGTCGAAGAGCGGCACGGATCGATCGACCGACGCGACGGCACGTCGCAGGGCGGGGATCAGGGCGGCGGCCGCTCCGCGCGTTCTGACGAGCACCAGTGAATCCGGGTACGAGAACTGAAGGTACGAGGTGTAGAAATCGGGACCCACCGGTTGATCCACGCCTTCGTATTTCACGTCGCCGACGACGCCGACCACTTCTACCGGATGCGAAGGGTCGGTGAACCCGGTCGACGATCCGAACCACAGATAGTGGCCAATCGGGTTCTCGCCCGGCCAGAATCGCCGGGCGGCGGTTTCGTTCACAACGGTCACCGGCGCCGCACCGGCGCGGTCTGAATCCGTCAACGTCCGTCCGGACCTCAACGGAATGCTGAGCGTCTTGAAATAGTCGGCCGACACATAGTGGCGGCCTACGACAGGACGGGTCGTCCCATCGGCTGTCCGATCGGGGAAGAAGATCGTCGTTCGCGAGCAGCCGGTGAACGGTGTGCATCGATTCACCGCCGCGGACTCGACGCCAGGCACGGACTGGATCCGCGTCAGGAGACGTTCGAGAATCGCCGGGCCGTCGGCTGGCTGATAACGGGAGTTTGGCGGTCGCAGCCAAAATGTCAGCACTCTGTCGGGATCGAATCCCGTTCGCCGGCGTTGAATGTCTGCGAAAGCGTCGATGAGCAGCCCGGCCGCGGCGAGCAGCATCACCGCCAGGGCAACTTCAGTCGCTACGAGCATTCCCAACGCGCGCCCTCGCCTGGCCCTATCGGCCTCTTTGATCGCCGTCGTCAACTGCGGACGCGACGCCTCGAGCGCCGGAGTCAGGGAGAACAGGACGGTGCTTGCCGCGCTGACCGCCACGGCAAACGCGAGCGCTGTCAGGTCGAGGTGCGGTACCGCAAACGAGGCGAGCGCACCGTAGTCGTTGCGGCTGGTGGCGATGACGCCCGGCGCCGTTCGCGCGAATGCCGCGACCTCCCATACCGCGAGCACACATCCTGCGGCGCCGGCAATCGCGGCAGTGACGAACCCTTCGGTCAATAGCTGACGGACGATGCGCTGGCGGCTCGCGCCGATTGCGAGGCGAACGGCGATTTCGCGCCGGCGCGTCTGCGCGCGTGCGAGCAGCAGGCACGCAACGTTCAGACAGGCGATGAGCAGCACGCCGGCCGCCGCCGCGAAAAGCAGGATCGCCGACCGCCGGACCGTCGAATCGATGCGGGCCTCGTTGATCGGTACGGCCGTGGCGCTCCAGGTGGCCGTCGTCGCCGATCCCGTGTCGGCGAATCGGCTGCCGATCGACGCAAGCTCCGCGTTGGCTTGCGACAGTCGAACATCCGGTTTCAGCCTCGCGACGACGCTGATGAAATGCTGCGGCGTGGTGAGGTAGTCAGAATACGTGAGCCGCGCGGCCATCGAAGGCAGAATCCACGCGCGCGCCTTCCCGCTGAGGCCCGCAAATTCGGCAGGCAGAATGCCGACGACCGCGAGCGGCACGTCGTTGACGCGGAGCGTTCTTCCGAGCCAGGACGGATCGGAGTTGAACCGCAGACGCCACAACCGCTCGCTGATGAGCACGGTTGGAGTCGCCCCCGGCGCGTCGTCGGCTGCCTGGAACGAACGTCCGGCGATCGGAGATACGCGAAGCACGCGAAAGTAGTCGGCCGACACCACCTCGCCGTCGATCTGCTCCGGCTCGTCGTCGCCAATGGCGACGCTCATGGACGAGAACGATGCGATCGCTTCGAACAACGTCGCCGCTTGCTGAAGTTCGACGACATGCGGGCGGGACCAGCGAAGCCGCGCCAGGCCGTCGCGTGCCGTGAACCGGGTGTTGTAAAGGATAGCCAGTCGATCCGGTTCGGCGAAGGGTACGGGGCGAAAGAGCGCGGCGTCGACGACGCTGAACATAGCCGTGGCGGCGCCGAGACCCATTGCGAGCGTCAGGATGGCGCCAATCCCGACGCCGCGCGGTCCTGTCAGGGTCCGAATGGCGTAGCGAACGTCGTACAGGACGGTCTGCATCCCTCAGGGTACGACGGTCCAGCGGCGCTGGTGTTAACACGCCGCGTTTCGAGCTGACACGTATTAACATCTGCCATGCTCACACGGCGGCCGCTGATTCACATAGTCCTTGCCGGACTCTGTGCCACCACAACCATCGTCTTCGCGCAGGCGCCCGCAACGGTTTCGTCGCCGGCGCTGCCCAAGCCAATCGGGGCACCGCGCCGGCCGTTGCCTGCCGAATCGGATTCCGCCGGTGTCACGAAGTTTTCTTTCATCGCGTACGGCGATACGCGCAGCGGTAGCAATCCGGACGTTCCAGGCGACGGTCAGGTGGTGCAGCAGGAGCACTTTCGGCTGATGGACTTCCTCTTGGCGAAGGTGGATACGCTGAAGGACACCGCGTTCCCTGTGAGATTCGTGCTCCAGTCGGGCGATGCGGTCCTCCGCGGCGCCAATGCCGACATGTGGAACGTGAGCTTCACGCCCATCATCGAACGCCTGACGCGTCGGTGGGATATTCCGTATTTCCTTGCCGCCGGCAATCACGACGTGTCCGGAATGCCGCTCGGGAGCCCGGGACGCGAATCCGGACTGCGAAACACCTTGACGGCACTATCGGAGCTGATCCCGCCCGACGGTTCGCCCCGCCGGTTGGATGGGTATCCGACGTACGCCTTCGGCTACGGCAACCTCTTCGCGATCACGATGGATTCGAACATCGCGAGCGACACGGCACAGCTGGCGTGGGTCGCCGATCAGCTCGAACGTCTGGATCGGCGACGTTACAGCCATGTAATCGCCTTCTTTCATCACCCGGCGTTTTCGTCGGGGCCGCACGGCGGAGCGCACGTGGAACCGGCGACGCAGGCGATCCGCGATTTGTACATGCCGCTCTTCCGGCGCCATCACATCCGACTGCTCATTACGGGACACGATCACTTGTTCGATCATTGGATTGAGCGTTATGAGGACCGGGGAAGGAAATACCGGATGGATCAAATCGTCACTGGCGGCGGCGGCGCGCCCATCTACGCGTACGACAGCGAACCCGACCTGCGAACCTACATCGGGTCGTCGCGTGTGACCGTGGAGCACCTGGCAAAGCCGGGCGGGACCGCTGTTGAGAATCCTCATCATTTCGTGGTCATTCAAGTAGACGGCGATCGGTTATCTCTCGAGGTTGTTGGGTCGGGCGCGAACTTCGCGCCTTACGGCGGAAAATCACGCGTCGATCTCGCGGACAGCGGGTCGTAACGTACGAGGGCTGGCATGCGAAAGGCAATCGTGCTGATTCTTGCGGGTGCGGCGGCGGCAACGCTCGCTCACGCGCCGGCTACCGATCTCGCCCTGCGCCTGCACGCGCAATCCGGCGGGAATACGATCATCAACCCCAACGCTTTTCAGGATCTGCGATGGCGAACCATCGGCCCGCATCGGGGCGGGCGATCCACGGCGGCAGCAGGCGTGCGGACCCAGCCAAACGTGTTCTACATGGGCGCGACAGGCGGCGGCGTGTGGAAGACCGAGAATTACGGCATCACCTGGACGCCCGTCAGCGACGGGCAGATTCCGACCGGATCGATCGGCGC
>JBKPDW010000558.1:0-12217 GCA_046728115.1 Acidobacteriota bacterium
GTCAAGAACGTGTCACGGACACACCTTGACCGCAATCGATGAAACGGGCAACATAGGCGCCCGCGCGCAGGCGTAGGCATGAGCCGATTCCCGGCGGCGGCAGCGATTATCGTCACCGCAATCGCGCTCTGCCCCTCGGGCGCGCGTGCGCAGGTCGATCTGTCCGGCAGTTGGGCCCCTCGCTACCACGAAGACTTCGACGAACGAATACCCGGCCCCGAGATCGCCAATTTCCTCGGCCTCCCCATCAACGAAGCGGCGCGCCAGTGGGCCCTGAGCTGGGACGCCTCGCGTCTCACGCTCCCCGAACACCAATGTCAGGTCCACAACGCGGCATACATCTACCGTGGCCCGTTGCTCCTGCGCATCTGGGAAGAGCGGGATCCGCAGAGCCAGACGCTCATCGCCATCAAGAACTACATCAGCACGTACGAGCAGACCCGTACGATCTGGATGGACGGCCGCTCGCATCCGCCCGACTACGCCGCGCATACGTGGCAGGGCTTCTCGACGGGAAAGTGGGAGGGAGACATGCTGACCGTGACGACCACCCACATCAAGCAAGGGTGGCATCGTCGAAACGGTCTGCCCGCGAGTGACCTGATCACGCTGACCGAGCACTTCATTCGACACGGCTCGTACCTGACGCACATCAGCGTCGTGACGGATCCCGTGTATCTCACCGAACCGCTCGTCAAGAGCCAGAATTTCGTCCTCAGCGACCACGTGCTTCCCGAGACAGCGTGGCTGTGGCCCTGCCAAATCGTGGAGGAAATAGCGGGTCGACCCCAGGGCGCGGTGCCGCACTATCTGCCCGGCACGAATCCGTTCGTGCATGAATTTGCCGATCACTCCGGCATACCGCTCGAAGCGACCATGGGCGGAGCCGAGACGATGTATCCCGAGTACGCGTTGAAACTGCGCCGGCCGGTACCAGGGACGACACCCAAATAACGGCATGGGACGCCACATCACGTGAGAGACGCATTCGCGCGGCGCGTGGCTCGCCTGGCAGCAGCGGTCCTGTTCGCGGCGGCAGCGACGGTCCCGGCGATCCTGACGCTGTTCGCGCAGACACAGCTGAACACCGCCGGGTACGATCTCGCGGGCGAGTGGGCGCCGCGCTTTCACGAGGATCAGCCGGAGCGGATTCCTGGTCCAGAAATTGGTGATTACCTCGGGCTGCCGATCAACGAGGCGGCGCGGCTGCACGCGGACAGCTGGGATGCGTCCATCCTCACGCTGCCCGAACACCAGTGCAAACCGCATCCGTCCGACTACTCGCCGCGCGGTCCCGCGAATCTGCGAATCTGGAAAGAGGTCGATACCGCCTCGCAACAACTGATCGCCTACCACACTCATATCTCCTGGCAGGCTCCAGAGCGGGCGATCTGGATGGACGGCCGTCCGCATCCTCCGGACTACGCGGCGCACACATGGCAGGGCTTTTCCACGGGCCGATGGGACGGCGACATGCTCACGATAACGACCACTCATCTGAAGATGGGATGGATTCGGCGAAACGGCGTTCCGCGCAGCGACCGGGCCACGGTCACTGAACATCTGGTCCGTCACGGCGAGTACCTCACGTGGATCGTGGTCATCGACGATCCCGTCTACCTCACGGAACCGTTCATCCGAACCACGAATTTCGTCCTGGATCCTCATCAGCAAATCGCGCCGTATCCGTGCCAGATCGTCGAGGAAATCGACCGGCCGCAGGGGGCCGTTCCGCATCATCTGCCCGGCCAGAACCCGTTCCTGCTCGAGTTTCCAACGAAGAACGCCGTTCCCGCCGAGGCGGCCCGCGGAGGTGCGGAGACCATGTATCCGGAGTATCAACTGAAGCTGAAAAACATGACGGCCGGAGCGACACGTGAACGCTAATCGCCGCATCGCGACCATGCCAACGATCCTGGGCGTGACGGCCGCTCTCGCCTGGCTGACGACGTCTTCGCACGCGCTGGACGCCGAGATCCACGTTCTGCCGGTACAAGGGAACGTGTACATGCTCGTCGGGACCGGAGGCGGCAACATCACGGTGCAGGCGGGCGACGACGGCGTGCTTCTCGTGGACGCGTCGGTCGAGACGTTGAGCGAAGGCGTCCTGAAGGCCGTCCGCTCGATATCCGCGAAGCCGATCCGCTACATCATCGACACGCACGCGCACGCCGATCACGTCGGCGGCAATGCGGCAATCGCGAAGCAGGGCGCAACGATCATGGGCGGTAACATGGGCCAGCCGTATTCGGGGGCCGCAATTCTCGCGCACGAAAACGTGCTGACTCGGATGAGCGCGCCGACCGGACAGCAGGCACCCTTCCCGACGGCGGCGTGGCCGACCGACACGTACTTCACCAAAAGGAAAGACCTGTTCTTCAACGGCGAGGCCATCCAGATTCTGCACCAGCCGGCGGCGCACACCGACGGCGACAGCCTCGTGTTCTTCAGACGGTCGGACGTGCTGAGCGCCGGCGACGTGTTCATGACGACGACATATCCCGTCATCGACCTCGAGCGCGGGGGCACCATTCAGGGTGTGATCGCCGCCTTGAACAACATCCTCGATATCGCGATTCCCAAAGACAAGCAGGAGGGCGGGACGTACGTGATCCCGGGACACGGCCGGCTCTCCGATGAAGCCGATGTGCTCGAGTATCGCGACATGCTGACGATCATCCGCGATCGCATTCAGGATCTGATCAGGAAAGGCGCCACGCTCGACCAGGTGAAGGCGGCGCGTCCTACGCTCGACTACGAGGGCCGCTACGGCGCGATAGAGGGTTCATGGACCACCGACGCGTTCATTGAGGCCGCTTACCGCAACCTCAGTTCCACTCAGTCCAAGAGTCGTTGATGCGCACGCTGACGCCGCTCGCGGCGCTCTTGCTCGCGTCGTTCCCGATCGCCGCCGGCGGCCAGCGTGCCGAACCACCTCAGCCAGCGCCAGCGGCGCGGACGCTCGCGCCGATCGATCTCACCGGCTACTGGGTGTCGGTCGTAACCGAAGATTGGCGGTATCGAATGGTGACGCCGAAGAAGGGCGACTATGCCAGCGTGCCGCTCAACGCCGCCGCGCGACGGGTGGCCGACGCCTGGGATCCCTCGAAAGACGAAACGGCCGGAGACGCCTGCAAGTCGTACGGTGTCGGCAATGTCATGCGAGTCCCCGGCCGGGCGCACATCACCTGGGAGGACGACAACACGCTCAAGATCGAGACCGACGCGGGCAGGCAAACGAGACTCCTGCATTTTGGCGACACGGCGCCGCCGCCGGGCGACGCAGGTTGGCAGGGCTACTCGCTTGCCCGCTGGGAGATCGCAGGTCCACAGCGCCGTGGCGGCGCGGCGCCCCCTCCGCCGCCCGATGGCCAGAGCCGGGGGCGAGGAGCACCGGCGGCACGTGGCGGATCGCTCAAAGTCGTGACGACGCACATGAAGGCCGGATATCTGCGCAAGAACGGCGTACCGTACAGCGAAAATGCCAGCGTCATCGAGTACTTCGATCGCCACACCGAGGCGAACGGCGATCAATGGTTCACGGTGACGACGATCGTCGACGATCCGAAATACCTCACCGAGCCGTTCATCACGAGTTCCCACTTCAAGAAAGAGCCGAACGGCGACAAGTGGAGGCCGTCGCCCTGCACGGCGAGCTGATCTTCGAGGATCCGCGACGCCTCAAAGCTTCGGCACGATCAGATGAAAAAGCTTCAGCGGCCCGGACCCCGCGTGCGAGACGCGCGCCGTCTCCGAGGGTCCAAGGTAGACGCCGGCGCCCTTGCCGACGCGATGGTCGGCGCCCTTCAGCGTGATGTCGGCCTCGCCCTCCATCACGTAGACCAGGTGGTGAACCGTCGGATCACCGGCGTCGAGGCGATCGCCGGGATTCAGCCAGTGCAGTCTGGCCACGACGTTCTTCGCGCCGGCAAGGCGGTCATTCAGAATCTCGGCGACTTCGCCACCATCGGCGACCTTCGTGCGAGGAATCCGGTTCGTGTCGATGTAGGTGTTCGCCATCAGCTCTGGACCCACACGCTTCCGTCGACGCGCTCCCATCTCAGCTCGTCCGGCGTGCCGTCGAGGATGTGCGTCTTGAACCGGTTCGGCGCCTGAAACTCGAAGTAGAACAGTTCGTTGTCGGGATTGGAGCGGAGGCGATGGCGCGTTTCGGCGGGAATGAACACCATTGCGCCCGGACCGACGTTCTCGATGCCCTCGGGCGTTTCCACCGTGCCTTTGCCTTCGATGATGAAGTAGAAGTGCTCGCAGATCTCGTGATAGTGATACGGCGACGCGACGTCCGGCTTATAGCGCATCACACCCGCGAGCAAATCATCAATGCGCGTGAGTTCCTTGTTCACGAAGAACGTGCGTTCGCGTCCGGGCACGACGGAAACCAGCCGCGGTAGGCGATCCTGGTGAAAGATGTACGCCATAGGGAGTGGTCCGCTGGAATTGGCCAGCCCCTGTCAGGGCGCTTCGCACGGAGTCGGCCGCCACCCGTTGTTGTCCGGCTGCTTGCGGAACTGCACGCTGCGCACGTAAGGCTGCGCGAGGTACTCCGGATCGTCGAGGATATTGGTCACGACCAGATAGTCCACGCCTTCGTCTGCCAGCGTCGTCCAGTATTCGGTGAGAACGGCGTTCTGGCCGTACGGCACGCCGTTCCGACGGAAATATCCCGGCCGCAGGCGCGTCGTGACGGTCTTGAGCGATCCGTGCGCTGGCTTGACGTTGGACGGACGGCCGCGTCTGCCGCCGCCGGCGCCGTCCATCTCCCACTCGGCGATCGAGTAGCCCTGCCACGACGGCGGTTCGTTGGTCTGCGGCGCGCTGCCGCCGAAGCGCAATACTCGCGTCTGCGTCCCCGCGTCGGCTTCGACGACGAGCGTGCGGTCGTCCTGCCAGCTGATGTGGAGCCGTCCAGGCCTGTGCATCAAGCCGCCCGCGCCGTAGGCGCGGCACTGCTCGCCGGCCGCCCGGTCCTTCTCCGGGTCCCACTCGTTGGCGACGCGTCGCCCCTCTGCGTTGACGGGCAGATACAGCACGTCGCCTTTCGGCGGTGTCACCATCCGCCACCGCCAATCGTCCGTGACGAGCGACACCCAATAGCCGGCGAGATCGATTGGCGCGGCCGTTCGCGGCGCTGGTGGAGGGCCTTGCGGCACCCCGCCACGCCCGCGCTGCGCCTGAAGGCTCGCAGCTGATATCGCCAGCAGCGCCGTCAAGCCGGCGATCGCGATTGCCCGATCGCGCATCATCATTTCTGGCTCGGCCTCTTGGTTGCGCCCGCTGCCTTCGGCTGCAGTGTCTTGTACACTGCTTCGACGAACCGTTCGGTCGACCAAGAACCGTTGTTGACGCCCCAGCGTGGGTCGTAATCGGCGGTGATCTTCGCCGCCTTCACCTGCTCCAGCGTCTTACCTTGCTTGATCAGTGCCTGAGCGCGATCGCGGATGATCGTCAGCATGTCGCGGTAGTACGCGAGGTCCGCGCCGTCGCTCAGCCGGCCGTGTCCAGGCACGACCATCGTGCCGCCTTCCATTCGGAACTCAGGGATTACGAGGTCGAGCATCCGGTTCGCGCCTTCGATGATGCCGTTGATACTGCCGCCGTTGTCGACGTCGATGAACGGATAGGTCGTCATCTGGAACAGATCGCCGCCGGCGATGACGTCCGAGTTGCGGAAATGGACGATCACGTCGCCGTCGGTATGGGCGTCGGGAATGTGGATGATCTGGATGCCGTCGCCGTTGAAAAAGTGACTCAGCTTCATCGACTCCTGGTGAAAGGTGTCGGTGGGCCAGGCGCCACCGGGCGTGGCCGCCTGCGATCCGGTCGGCGCGCTCATGTGATTCAGCGTGCTCTCGTACGCGAAGATGGCCGCGCCCTGTCCGGCGTCGGCGATGTCCCCCGCGACGTTGCCGCCAGTGAACGTGCGGCCCGCTTTGGCGAGACGCTCGTTGCCGCCGGTGTGATCGGCGTGAAAGTGCGTGTTGATGATGTAGCGAATGGGCTTCGGCGGCGCCAGCGGGTTGAGCGAATTCTGAAGCGTGCCCCGAGTTTCGGCGCCCCAGCGGAGGTCGGGCGGCGCTTCTTTGAGCTGCGCCGTTCGCTGCAGCTGGCGCACCGCATCCAGCACCTTCTCGCTCATGTTCGCGAGGCCGGTGTCCACGAGCAGGACGCCATCCTTGCCCACCGACACGACGATGTTCCCGCCGGCGCCCGCGAGCATGTACACATTGCCGCGAATCGGCAGGATTTCGATCTCCGGTCCCGCCGCTCTGGTCTGCTGGGCCCGCCCGGCGGGCGCGCCGAAAGCGGCTGCGAGCGCCAGCGTCACGAGGAGGAGTCTTTTCATAGAAGTCCAGCTATTTCCCGGCTCGGCCGGCTTTGATCTTGTCCTGGATCTCCGGATACATCGTTGCTGCGCCCGCCGTGATCACATTCCACGGAATGTCGTACCGATTTGCGAAGTCCTTCACGTCGTCGACGTACTGCTTGGTCCCCGGCATGTTGTGTGGCACGATGCCACGCTGGCGAGCGACTTCCTCGACGACATTGCACGGATACGGCGGAATGTTCTGACGCGCGTCGAGCTGGTACTCCGTGCTGCGGATGAGCGGCTCGGTCAGATAGACCGGGTCGTACTCGACGAGGATGAATGTCAGGTAATTGCCGCGCCGAATCAGGAACTGATTCACCGTGATCTGATCGCTGTGGAACACGCCGTCGCGCTTGAGGTACTCTTCTTTGATATGTGTCGTGTGGATCTTCAGCATGTCGCCGATCCACTCGCCCGTCGAAAAACCGCCCCAGGTGTGAGGCGCGTACTGCGACGGATGCGGGCGCCCGTCCATGTAGACGGCCTTGTCGATCGACCGCAGCCACTCCATGTGCCATGCCGTAACCTGGCGCGACACCGGATCGACCTCCTTGGAGATGCGAAGCTGCGACGGCCCGCGCGAGATGTACGACACGGCATGCGGACGGCACTGCCATTCGGGCAGCGTCTGGATGGACGCAACCCACGCCATCGCGCGCAGGCGCGCGGCCTCGTTCATCGGAATCCCAACCCAGTCGCCGAGCTCGGTGTTGCCGGTGTTGTCCTCTTCGCGGACGGGCGTCCACTCGCCGGAAAGGTCCACGCCGCGGGCGGTCGTGTTGACGTCCTCTTCCTGGGCGCGCCCACGCAAACCGCCGGCGCCCACGAGCGTTGCCGCAACGAGCGCTGCACCGACAACGAACTGACCGGTTGCACGAAAACTCCGAGGCATCGAGCCCTCTCAGAACGCGTATTTCACACCGAACTGCAGAATGCGCGGATCGCCTGCTGTCAGTATCTGGCCGAATGTCGCGCTCGAGATATTCTGGATCGGATTGTTTCGGATGAAGTTGTTCGTGACGTTGAAGGCCTCGAGCCGGAACTCCATGTTCTGCGAGCCCGAGAAGCGGACCAGCCGCGCCACCACCATGTCGATCTGCCAGCGGGACGGGCCGTACAGAGCGTTGCGCACGTAGTTGCCCAACCCACCGAACGCCGGCTGTGCGAATGCTGCCGGATTCAAGTAGTTGGTTGTCGACGCGGTGTCCCCGTAGCCATTGCTGAGCACCTGGTCGGCGCGCTGATTGGTCCCGAGAATGCCGGTCAACGCGCGATCCTGGCCGGAGACGATGTTGAGCGGGCTGCCCGACTGCGCTCGCAGCAGGCCCGAGATCCGCCAATCCGATGCCAGCGCGGCGAGTTTGCCAGTGAGCACCGGGGTCTGATAGCTGGCGGTGACATTGACAACGTGCCGACGATCGACATCGCACGCGCCCTCGTCGAACGACGGGTCATTCGGATTGGTCCAGCCCGACTGCACGTTGGGCAGCTGCTGACTCGGCAAGCCGACGCACTTCGACAGCGTGTAGTTGCCGCTGTAGCTCGTCCGGGCACCGCGGCGCGCCACCGACAGCAGCATGCCGTTGTAGCGCTCCCATCCGCTGTCGTCGTGTGCATCGAGATTCGCGATCAACGCGCCGTTAACCGGATCGATCTGGCTGAGCACGCGGCGCTGCTGCAGGATGCTGTTCATGCAGGTGCCGAAGTTGGCGGCTGTCGGCACGCACGTGACGGGGGTGCCGTTGAGCACTGCCGACGTGACGCTCGTCAGACCGTAGTTGAGCGCCTGCATGTTCCACAGATGCGTCGTGTACGCGCCGATGTACGTGGCCGACACGACCCAGTCGGGTCCAAGCTGCCGCTGGACGCTGACGTTGTAGGACTGCACCGTGGTGGGATGGATATTCGGATCGATGGCGAGATAGTTCGCGCCCGGCGAAAAGCGCGCGTTCGCCGGCGCGGGCTCGCCGCCGTTGCTATCGAACGGCAGCGGGAAGGGATTGCCGCCCGGATACCCGACGAACGGATCGTCGAAACCACCGACCGGACTCTGAATGCGGACGTCGGATCCCCATGGTGGGGCGATCGCGGTGTTGAGATGGTATTGGCCGTTGACGAAGTCGTATGAGATACCGTAGGACGAGCGCAACGACATCCGTCCCTCACCGGTCGGATCCCACGCGACGCCGATCCGCGGCGCCAAGTCGGTCCACCGCTTGTTCATGCCGGCGAAGCCGTTGGGAAACGTCGGATCGCCCGGGTAGGTGAATCCCGGCGGCGCGTTCGTGTACACCGAGGTGTGCTGGCCCGATCTGAAGCCGTCCATGCTGAAGTTGTAGATCGCGCCGTTGGTCACTTGTTGCGGGAAGTACGGTTCCCACCGAAGACCGTAATTGAGCGTCGTGTTGTCGTTGAGCTTCCAACTGTCCTGCGCGTACAGGCCCAGATACCACTCGGTCATGAACAGGTTGTTCGGTCCGGAATCGGTGAACTGGTTCGGCCGTCCGACCATGAAATCCGCGAGGCCGGCGCCGACTGCCGACCCGTCGAAGTTGAACGTGCCTGGGCTGCGCACGTTGGCGAGCGACGTCGACGTCCAGTACGCCGCGCTGCCGCCGAAGGCAAACTGGTGATTGCCCTTGACGATCTGTAGATCGTCGCCGAACTGATACGTGTTGGTCAGGAATGTCGACTCGCTCTCGGTCCCGCCGCCGAGATTGAACCCACCGGTAATCGTCAGCAGGAGGTAATGCGGCATGTAGCTGAAGGTATTCACGCCGACGTCCGGGTACGAGAAGAAGTCTTTGCTGGTGCGGTGAATGGCCGTCCGGTTGAACGCGAAGCGGAATGCGTTCACCGCATGCGTGCTGAGGACGTAGTTGTCGCCGAGCGTGAGCGACTGCGCCAGGTTATCGCGACCGCCGACCGTCGTGGTCAGTACGTTGTCGATCAAGCTGAAGGGCGGCTGCTGCCGGTACGACGTCGCCATGTACCGGCCGAAGATCGAGTGGTTGGTGCTCCACTGGTAATCGAGCTTGCCGACGGTCTGCCCCTCGTCGATCTCCGTGCGCGAGGCATACGTGAGCTTGCCGCACGGATCAGTCGTCGTCGGCAGATGACCCACGATCGCGAGCGAGGCCTTGTCGTACGAGGATGGGATGATGGTGTTGTTCACGAACGGCGCGCGAAGCGACAGGGTCCGCCCGCCGTTGCACGCGGGCGAAGCGAACGCGCTCCAGTCGCCGGCCAGCATCTGCGCCGTCGGGATGAACGTCGTGAGGTCCGCGGGTGTCTGGCGCGTGTTGGTGCCCTGATAGCCGACGAAGAAGAACATCCTGTCCCGCTGGATCGGACCGCCGAGCACGCCGCCGTACTGATTACGGTTCAAGCCGTCGTCTTTCCGGGTCCCGTCGGGATTCTTCGCTGCAAATGGATTGGTCGCATTGAAATTGTGATTGCGGAGGAATTCGAAGACGTCGCCGTGCACGACGTTCGTCCCCGACCGGGTAACGGCATTCACCGCCGCACCCGAGTGCATGCCGTTCTGGGCGCTGAGCGCGCTCGTTTCGACTTTGAATTCCTGCAGCGCATCAGGGAACGGCAGCGGTAGGTTCGCGTTGTCGTAAGGATTGTTGTGCGTGGCGCCGTCGAGCAGATACGCCACTCCGGCGGACTGGCCGCCCGCGATCGCGATCAGCTTGCCGCCCTGCATGCTGCGGCTCGACGACAACCCTGCTGCTCCGTCGGGTTGGACGGCAGCACCGACCAGGCCGACCAGATCGACCGGGTTGCGCCCGTTCAGCGGCAGATCCAGGATGCGCTGGTTCTCGATCGTCGCGCCGAGGCCTGTGTTCCGCGTCTCGACGAGCGGCGAGGCCGCCTGAACCTGCACCGACTCTTCTACCGCGCCGATCGACAGTTCCACGTTGATGACCGGCGAGTCGTTCACCTGAAGGACCAGACCGGTGCGCGCGTACGACTTGAACCCCTGGAGGCTGACCTCGAGGCGGTAAGGACCGACCGGCAGGTTCGGCAGCGTGTACGAGCCGTTGGTATCGGTGACGGTGGTCCGCTTCAACCCCGTGTCGGTTTGCGTGGCTGTGACGTCGGCGCCCGGGAGCACGCCGCCGCTGCTGTCTTTCACGACGCCCGTGAGATGGGCGGTCGATCCCGCCTGCGCGTGCACCACCACGCTCGACAGCAGAATCGCGAGAGAGCCGCAGACGAGATCGCGCAAGACGCGGTTCATCGGACCTCCTGAAGACGGTGCGACGCGGGATCGCGACGACGCCACGTCGCGCGGCGCCCGCGAGTATAACCACGGTCAAGCCGATGTCAACCATTCTGATATCGCACTTTGGAGGATGCGCGGCGGGGCGGAACAATCCCTTGGAGTCGCTGTTTTCGCTCGCTGCGGATGAAGGTTTCGCGATTCGCACGGCGCAGACGGAAGTAGGGTTCGAGGACCTCGAGCGTTCGCGCGAGCCCCACGCGCACGTGCTCGCGCATCGCCGATGCCGCGCGATCCGGATTCCCGCATGTCAGCGCCTCGAGCAGGCGCGCATGGCGATCCGGTGGATCGGTCGGTGCCGGCTGCCGCATCAGACACAGCCAAATCGACGCCAGTACGTGGCTCCTTTCGATCGCGTCGCTGAGTGCGCGCGACCGCGTGCACTCGGCGATCCGCCGATGCAGGGTGTGGTGGAGCGTCGTGTACAAGAGCGTCCGTGTCGGCTGAGCCGCCATTCGGTCGAGGCGGGCGGCCAGCTTGCTCAATGCGCGGCGTTCGGACGCCGTGGCGCGGGTCGCGAACAGCATGGCCGCCTGCACTTCGAGCGCCTCGCGAAGCACGAAATGGCCGTGGACGTCTTCGCGCGACGGGATGCGGACGCGCGTGCCGGCGCGCGGCCGGCTCTCGAGGAGGCCTTCGACCTCCAGGCGCTGCAGTGCCTCCGACACGGGCAGGAAGCTCATGCCCAGTTCGGTCGCCAGCTTGCGGCGCGAGATGACCTGGCCGAGCGCGAGCTGGCCGCGAAGGATGCGTTGGCGGACGACGCGGTACGCAGCTGAAGCGAGACTGTCTGTCCGCCTAATCATCGGCATCTGTCCGGCGGGCCGCCTGTGCGGCGGCCACGGCGAGACGCTCCTGGCGGTACGGGTCGTTCACAGCTCGGCACTCGTTGTTGAAAATCATCGTCGCCCGCTTGTCGGCTGTGAACGGTTCCCACGTAGGTAGAAGCTTGTTGTTCGGATGGCCGTTCCGCGCAAAGGAAACCCACGCGGTGCTCATCTTGTCGGCCAGCGCATAACGCTCCGGCCCGTCGCCGACGACACTCTTGCTGCTATCGACGTTCTCGAAGACGAACGGGATCTCCATGCAGTGCATCGCGCGCAGCCGGCCGCCGCTCACGGGTGAATACCACTGGAAGCGATAGACGTAGACAGGCGCCGTGCCGAGCGCCGCCTTGCGCTCGGCCTGGGTGTCGGTGCCGCTCCTGAATGGCGACGCGTCGGTCTCGAGGATCAGCGCGAGATCCAGGTGGCTGGCCTTGGGACGCCCTTTTCGATAAATCGCGATGATGTTGTCCACCTGCCGATCGTCGACCGTCCGCAGCGTCCGTTTGATCCGCTCGCGAAGCGCGGCATCGTCGGCGGGTGCGGTGTAGTCGGTGTTCACGTTCCAGGTCACTTCGGTCTCGGTCGATCCGATGATCAGCGGCACGTTCTCCGAGATCGTCGTGGCTGTTGGATCGAACACGTTGTGCGGAAGGGATTTTCCGTCGACGACCGGCGCGGCGATGAAGCCGCCGCCTGCCCCTCCGCGGCCCC
>JBKPDW010000559.1:0-10913 GCA_046728115.1 Acidobacteriota bacterium
CCGCATTGAGATTCGGCGGCGGAATGTGCGCGAGAATCGCCGCCGCGATCGGACTGATCCGGTTGGCGGGCGACCATGTACCGGTGGCCGGGTTGTAAACCTGATTGAGGTTGTTATTCGGAAACGGCAAGCGACCAGTGCCGTCCAGATTGCCTGTCATCGGATCGTAGATGGTGGTGGACGCCGAGCTGAAATCGCCCGTTCGGAATGCCTGCGGCGGAATCGTCGCTCGCTGTGTGCGGCCGGCGTGATCGAGCGTGTGCTGGTAGTCGCCGAAGAAGAACAGCCGATCCTTCTGAATCGGACCTCCCAGCGTGAAGCCGCTCTGCAGATAATCCGTGGGCGGATTGGTGTGCGAGAAGTAGCCGGCCGCCGTCGTCTTCTCGTTGTTGCCGAACGCGAAGACACTGCCTTTCAGGTTGTTCGTCCCTGACTTGAGCGTCACATTCGTGATCGCGCCGCCGGCACGTCCAAATTCCGCATCGTAGACCGTGGTGGTGACGTTGACCGTCTCGATCGCCTCCGCCGATGGAATGAGCGTCGTCAGCAGCCCCGTCCGGTGGTTGTCGTCAACCCCCTCGATCTGCACGTTGTTGGCGAGTCGCGACTGCCCGTTCACGTTGCTCGACAAGCTGTCCTGGGCGTTGAAGAACTCGGAGTGCGGTCGGAAGGGGCGGCTGGCGCCCGGTACGGTAATCAACATTCCCTGGAAGTTGCGATTGAACGCGAGCGGCACTTCCTGCAGGTGCACGCTCTCGATAATCCGGCCGGTGTCGGCGCGATCGGTCTGTAGGACCGGACTCTGACCGATCACCGTCACCGATTCCTCCACCGCGCCGACGTCCATCCTCAGGTCGACGCGCACCGTGGCGTTGACGGGCACTTCGACGCCGTCCCGAATCACGCGCTTGAATCCTGTCAACTCGGAAACGACGCGATAGGTGCCGTCCTTGAGGTTGGAGAAGACGTAATACCCCGACTCGTTCGTCACCGTCGACGACACGATGTTCGTGCGGACCTCGGTGATCGTCACCGTCACGCCCGGCAAGACCGATCCGGACGAGTCCGTGACGTTGCCGAGGAGCGAGCCTTTGACGGCCTGCGCTTGCGCAGCGCGCGGAAAGAGCGCGACGAGAACGGTGACCGACATGCACCCGACGAGGGCGCATCTCACGACCCGGCCCATGGCATCCTCCAGTGCTCGCGGGGGGCACCCGCTCGCTCACCCCGGCGGCGCTCGAGGACTCGCTCCTCGGGTGGGCCGCCGGCGTTTCTCCTTACAATCCTTGCACTACGAAAATCTGCAGTCTGAAATCGGAAACCTGAGTCTCACATATCTTTGTGCCGGTCGACAGCGGCAGCTCCAGATGTCGGCGTGACGGCAAGAAACCTCTCGAACCGCAGGTCGCAATTGCGGAGGTGTCGGCTTGCCCGGCCTGCGCGATTGCTGGCGAGAACCACTTGACCGATACCGAAGAAGGCTCGCATCATCGATGGTCTCCTGAGCGGCCTTGAAATGCGCGTGTAATCGTTATCATTTGAACGTGCGCAGGTCAAGACTGGCCTACGGACTGGGTTTCCCGAATGTGTTTGACCTGACGGTCCGATGGGACGCGCTTGCGATCAGGCGAGGCGGCGTCTGCGCGTCGAGTGGCGCGGGCGTGACGGCGCTTCAGGCACGATCCATTTGTCGGCCCACTGCGAAATGGCCCCGATGGCGTGGGCCAGGGAGCGTCCCTTCTGCGTCAACGCATACTCGACGCGTACGGGTGTTTCGGGAATCACGCGTCGCTCGACAATGCCTTCCGCTTCCAGCTCCTGAAGCCGTTCGCTCAGCATTCGATCGGTGATGTCAGGTATGGCCCGCCGCAGCACGGCAAAGCGGCAGCGCGATTCGAGCAGCACGAAAATGATTGCCCCCGTCCACCGGCGACCGATGAGCTCGCTCGCGCGATGGAAGCGAGCGCAGAGCTGAGGGCCTTGTGCGGCGCTGATCTTCATCTCCGGCAATAGCTTACGGTGCTACTGCGACATAGGCAAGTAGCCTCTCTATATATATCAACTATATATTGTATAGTCTAGCGGCCGAATCGACGAAAATAACCCTGCGGGCTGCTCAAACCAAGCAAGGCTTCGGCGCGGATCACACCAGCGCGGCGACCCGCTGCGGGTGAGCGATTGGCCGCCTGACGAGCGACGAAGCTGCCGAACGAATGGCCGACCAGCGTCGCGCGCTCGATGCCGAGCGCATCGAGAAACGCGACGTGTCGGCCGCCAGTTCGGGAATCGCGTAGCCGGATTCACCGTGCTCCGAGTCGCCGACTCCGCAGCTCGTCGAGTTCGCAAACCGCGTCAGGGGACTCGCGATCGTGTCGCGCACGCTGTCACCGACACGGCCTATCTTCGCGGTCCGTGCGGGGCCGTGCGGTCCATTGGGATTTCAATGGGCCGTGTAGCGGAGCTCCTGTCCCACCAGTTTGGCAGGATCGGCATTCGGCTTGGGACGGAACTTCTGTACGCGCCCGTTGAAGACCTCGGCCAAATACAGGTTCCCGTCCTGATCGGTCGTGATCGAGTGCGGGCCGTTGAACTGACCGGGTAAGCCGCCGGGACCACCCCACCCATACAGATACTTGCCGTTCAGGTCGTACTTGAAGATCCGGTTCGTCCCGCCATCGGCAACCCAGATGAACTGATCCGTCGACAACAAGTGCGCGTACGGGGACGACCGGAGTCCGTTTGACCACATATCGAGGAACTTGCCGTTCTCGTCGAACACCTGGAAGCGCCGGTGGCCGCGATCGACGACGAACAGCCGACGGTCGCGGCTGATCTGGATGCTGTGCACGGTGTTGAACTCGTTGGGCCCAGGATTGTTCCGATCCTTCGGTGCGGCGCCCCAGTCCACCAGGAACTTCCCGTCCTTGTCGAACTTCGCGACGCGGACACCGCCGTAGCCGTCGCTGATGAAGAACGTCCCATCCGGCAGCCACGCGATGTCGGTCGGACGATCGAACAGCCGTCCGCCGTCGCGACCGCGCTGTCCCTTCGTGCCGAGCGTCATCACCAGCTTGCCGTCGTACGTGAACTTGTGAATGACGTGCAGCTGGTCGTCGATGACCCACACGTGCTTCTCGGGATCGTAGGGGCTCATTTTGATCTTGTGCGGCCCGCGTCCGCACCGCATCTCGAACAGCTTGTCGTGCTGCGGCCACCACTGGATCATCTTGCCGGCGCGATCGACGACGAAGATCACATGGTGATAGCGCCGCTCCCAGCCGCGCTTCTCGGCCGGTTCGCACGTCGCGCCGAATCCATCGTCATTGCCGGTGGCGATGCGCGGCGGCTGCAGCATGCTGTAAGGCGTCCAGGGCTTCGCGTTGGGCGGCAGCGGCAGCTCGCCGCGTTGTGCGATCCAGATGCGGTCCGGCGTCTCGGCGAAGACCGCACCTACCGAGCCCCAGGTCCAGCCGTCGTGCTTGATGCCGTCCGGGCCGTCGGTCAGTGGCTGCGGCCAGTTTTCCACGAGATCGTACGGCCCGAATTCTTCCTGTCCGCCCTTGTCCTGGACCGGTGGAGGCGCTGCGATTACCAGCCCGGTCGCCAATACGATGGTGAGCGACGCGAGGCGAAATTTCATAGGGCGCTCCTTTCCCAATCGTCGCCATCCCGATGAGCCGCGTACTGCCCCCGATTCTGCGCGGCCCAAGGACGCCAAGTCCAGAAGTTTTTATGAAATCTTTACAGCCTGTTGGCTAACGGTTGGTCCCGGGAAGGCCAGGACAGCACGTTGATATGCGACGGAGTTGCGCGCATTCTATGCGCACGCGTGGTGAGCGATAGGCGCAACATCCGGGATGGCTTGCACGGCTGCCAGGGCGCGCACAGCTGAGGCCGTCGAACTCGAGGAGTGGCCGATGACTCGTAACAGATCCTTCGTCGCGGTGGCCGTCGTGCTGTTGGGCGGCTCGATGCTGGTCGCCCAACCCGTAAAGCGGCCGATGACTTTTATGGATCAGCGCGAGATGCGCACCGCCACGGCGCCCGTCGTCAGCCCGGACGGGAAGTCGGCGGTCTACTCGATCTCGACGCCGGATTGGAAGGCGGATCGGAGCTACTCGGATCTCCACATGGTGTCGATGACAAACGGCTTGGCGTCGACACGCCAGCTGACGTTCACCAAGGACAAGAACGAAGGGCCCGCCGTGTGGGCGCGCGACGGCGGTCTGGTGTTCGCGTCCGATCGCGACGCTCCGCCTGCGGGCACCAACGCGACGGGCGGCGGCGGTCGCGGTGCTGGCGGAGGACGGGGCGGAGCTGGAGGCCAGACCGGCGGTCCGCCGAATCAGCTGTACTACATGCGGCCCGACGGCGGGGAAGCGCGCAAGATTACGGACGGCCCGGCTGTCGGTCAGTTTCAATTCACGCGCGACTTCTCGTGGCTGATCTACAGCGCGGGGCGAGCCGAGGCGCAGCAGTTGTATGCGCTGGCGGGCGATGCGATTACCAACGGGAATCCCATAGAGCTGACCCACCATCCCGCGCCCGTGCGGAACTGGCAGATTTCAAGAGACAGCAAAACGGTTTTCTTCCTCTCGCCCGATCACGTGGACAATGACGAGCAGTCGCGGAGGGACCAGAAGTTCGGCGTGGACATCCGCAATCCGATCGAGCCGCGTCTGGAGCTCTGGTCGTTGGATCTCGCATCGCGTTCGACCAGGCAGCTGACCAGAGATCCGAACTACAGCATCGTTCGCTTTTCGGTCTCCACAGACGGCAGGTGGGTCGGGTTCAACGCCACGCCCGACGATCGATATCAGCGTGGAATCACGGAGGAAGGCGACAATACGAATCTGTATCTGCTCGAGGTGGCCACAGGAAAGATCGAGCGGCTCACAACCAACCAGGACATTCCCGAAAGCGCGGTGAGCTTCTCGCCGGACAGCTCGCAAGTGGCGTTCAGCGCACCCGACGACTACACGTTCATGCACCTCAACAAGATCTACCTGCGCCCGGTGGCTGGCGGGTCGTGGAAGAAACTGGGAGCGGGCTTCGATTTCGACATGAACGTCGGATGGTGGAGCGCTGACGGCAGGACGATCTACTTCACGACCGGCATGCACGCAACGACGCAACTGTTCGCGCTGGATGTCGCGTCGAACAAAGTCACGCAGATCACGCACGAGAAGGCGGCCCTGAGCGTTTCGCAGGACAACGTGACCGGCACGATCCTGATCAATTATGCGGATCCAGCGACCCCCGGCAGCGTGTACACCGTTACGACGCTCGATCAAGTCGCGAACAAGTCGGCGTGGACGCGTTTGACGAAGCCGAATCCGCAGGTCGACAACATGCTGCTCGGCGAGGCGGACGAGATCTCATGGAAGAGCACCGACGGCACGACGGCGAGCGGCATCCTGGTCAAGCCAGTCGGCTATGAACGGGGGAAACGATACCCGCTGATCGTCGCGATCCACGGCGGCCCCGCGGCGGCTGACGTGCTTGGCTTCAACGGCGGCTATGGCTCGCAGATCTACGCGGGCGCGGGCTATGCCGTCCTGTTGCCGAACTACCGCAACTCCACGAACTACGGCCAGAAGTTCAAGATCGAGAGCCAGGGCGATTACTTCACCAAGGGCTATCAGGACATCATGACCGGCGTCGACTATCTCATCGCCCAGGGGATCGTCGACGCGAACCAGATGGGAGCGCTTGGCTGGAGCGCCGGAGGCCACTGGTCGAACTGGATCCTCACGCACACCGATCGTTTCAAAGCGATCAGCAGCGGCGCGGGCGTCGCGAACTGGATTTCCATGTACGCGCAGAGCGACACGCAGCGTGTGCGCCAATGGTATATGGGCGACAAGCTGCCGTACGACGACTTCGATCATTGGTTCGCACAGTCGCCGATCAAATACATCCGCAACGCCAGGACGCCGACGATGTTCCACGTCGTGTACGGCGATCCGCGAGTGCCGCGGCCGCAGAGCGAAGAGATGCACATGGCGCTCAAGAGGCTCGGTGTGCCCACGGAGCTCTTCGTGTACCCGGGCAATACGCACGGCATTCCCGATCCGCGCGACCAGTACACCAAATCGATGGCGGAGTTCGCCTGGATGGAGCACTACGTGCGTGGCAAGGACACGAAGTTCGAATGGAAGGAGCTGCTGAAGACGCTCGACGGCCGGGCGGAGAAGCCGATCACGACGAGCGAGCAGCCGTAGACGACTGGGTCATCGGCGACTGAACGACAGGCCAATCTGCGAGCCGGCGTGGTTGAAGCGCACGTCGTACACGCTCTCGAGATTGATGTACCAATACACTCCGAACGATCGGACGTAGCCGACACGGTAATGCACGGATGCGAGGCTCAGCATCACCGTCCACTCATCCTCTTCATACGAGCGTCCCGCCGTCCGGTTGTACGCGGGGTACCGCGTGAGGCCCAGTGCGACAGCAGGCGTTCCGAAATTCCAGCGGCCCCATTCTGCAATCGTCAGGTACAGGCCGATGCTGCCATGGACGAGTCCGTCGTCGTATCCAGCACCAGCGCCGATGTGACGTTTGACTGCGAACCTCGAGTGCGGCGGAACGTCGAGCCGAGTCGTGTTCGCGCGCTGTTCGCGTGCGTCGAGCAGATCGAAGCTGATCGGAACATCGTCTGGAACAGTCGCCTGAGGCAAGACGAGTTCCCGACTCGGAAGTACGTCTTCGGCGTGAGCCGCTGCGGCGACGGCAACGAAGATGGCGCAGAGCGTGCCGGCCAGGCGGCTAGAAGACCTCCTGAATCGCAAGATAGACACCATGGGAACCATTCTTTCCCCAGCCCAGATCGACGCATAGGTTGGTGTGGGATCGTTTGTTTAACAGGACTCGGGCGCCGGCACCAACGGCCGGCGCGAACGAGTCGAAGAGTTGCTCGCCGGTGTCGGTGTTGGAAACCGTCGTCGTGTTGGCGAACGCCACCATGCCAAGCAGGCCGTTCCTGGTCAGCGTGGCGCGGTACTCCACCTCGCCGTAGACGAGACGCTCCCCTCTGATTCGCCCCTGGCGATACCCGCGGGCCGAGCGCCCGTACAGGTCCATCGCCGTCGTGGGCAGCTCGAAGAAGGTTGTCGTGCCGCTGGTCGGGAGATCGGCGTAGAACCAGGCCGCGGCCCGTTGTCGCTTCCCGCGTCCTATCGGCATGTAGCCTCGCGCCTCGGCATGCACCTGCTGCCAGCTGGAATCGCCGCTGAGGAAGCCGTCGAAAAACGCCGCGTACCGCGCATCGGCGTACCAGCCGCTCGCGGGGTTGATCGGATTGTCGCGCGCGTCGAAGAGCAGATCGACGCTAGCGCCCGCGGCCTGCTGGCTGTCTAGCGGCAACTGGTGTCGGGTGGAGTAATCAACAAAGGACGAGCCCGACCACGACGACTCGGCGCTATCGTCCGGGCGAATGTTCGAGTGCGAATCGAAAAGGAAACCGCCGCCGAGGAACAGCTTCGGCGCGACCCGCAACAGCATACGCTCTCGAACGCGCACGAAATCGTACCGGGCCGTTACAGAAGACGAACCGGGGCTGTCGGCGCCGAGATCGTAGGTGTTCTGCGAGCTCTTGTGGAAGCGGTTGTCACCTTCAACGAACCAACCGTCGCCGGCGGTGAACAGTCCGAATCGCAGGTTGAGCATGGCCTGCTTCTGTGTT
The DNA here is from genome assembly GCA_046728115.1 of Acidobacteriota bacterium. Lineage (GTDB taxonomy): Bacteria > Acidobacteriota > Vicinamibacteria > Vicinamibacterales > CAVVIG01 > CAVSWN01. The sequence continues at coordinate 7,688 of JBKPDW010000559.1, forward strand.
GAGAAACTCAGGCTCATGATGCCCGACGAGATGGTCGTCGTGTCGACGGGTCCACGATACGCGGCCACCTGGCCGGCCACGCCGAACGTGAAGCCGCTCGACGGGTTTGCACCGATGATCGGCGCGAACACAACCATCCGTTTCCGGCTGGATGGTGGCTCGACCTCGTCGGCGTCGTCGCGATGACGGATCGACCGCCAGAGATCGCCGAGGTCCGTTTCCTCCTGAGCGGCGGGTGGGGAAGGCTCCTGTGTGGCTTCGACACTCGCGCAGCAGGTCGCACCGAACAATGTGGCCCCGGCGATCAGGTGACGTGGCAACGCTTTCATGAGTGTTCTTTGCACGAGCGCGCAACGGACGAGCCAGTGTAGAAAGCCGTCGCCCGGGCGTCTGTGCAGAATCGGCGCTCATGATCAGGCGTTCACACCGGCCATGAGCGCGTCTCGCTCGCGGCAAGTATCGCACTTCCGCGCGCTGATCGTACCGTCTGGCGCGCAGGTTCAAAAGCGGCTGGCGATATCAGTCTTCAGCTTTTCTCTGGAACGTCACCGAGAAGCCGCCAAGGTCGACGGCGGTCCTGAGCCCGAGGTTTCCGACATTGCCGAGTACCCACACCTTCGCGAAGTTGAAGTGGACGTTGGCTCGACGATGCGAGTGAGGGAATTGGAAAGTGAAGAGTCGGTACGCGAACCCAAAATCGGTGGCCGGCCTCCATTCGCGGGTACTTGTCTCCGTCGGGATGTTGAGCACTATCGCGCCTGGCGCGACAAACACCTGGAAACGGCCGGCCACGTCGACAGTGGCGTGCATGCCGATCACGCCGAACACGCTGGAGCCCGCCTGCATCATCGGCCACATTGCGTCGAGGTGGACGTGCTCCCACCACAACGTCTTGGTAGGTGCCTCTCTCTGCGTAACGGCGGCGGCGGTCTGGCTGCGAATCTGTTCAGCGGCGTAGTCGTCGCGCGCCTCCGCCAGAAGCGCACAGCCGGTGACGAGCACGCCTCGCGCCTGCGCGACTTCTGCACAGTCCTGAGGGAGCCACGCCGGCGGTTCGGGCCGTGGCCTGCGGTCGCGGCGCGAGTGCATCAGACCGGGCTCGCGTTTGCTCAGCCACTTGTCCCGCCAGACCTTCCATTTCGTGTAGTCGCCAATCCACTGCTGGAGCTCCCGCATGCGTTCTTCCAGCTGGGCGAGCTGGAGGCTTGACATCGCTTCTGGAAGCACCTGAAAGCCAGTGGAGATCGGCCGCGCCGGCAGCGGCGACGCCGGCGTGTCCGCTGTGGCAAAGCATGGTTTCGGGACGCTGGTCAGGCATACGAACAGCAGGAGCGACGCGCCCGGAACCTGGATACGGGGAACGGGAAGAAGCGGCCTGGGCCCCATGTGGATGAGCTAGCCTAGCTCAAGTAGTAAATCCTTGAAAAGTTAATTGTTGACCTCGGTCGGCGGGCCAGACCAGGCCGGTGGGGACCCGCTCCCGACCCGGCAAGATCCGCGAAGTGGAAACAGGTGCAAGGCGCCCGAAGCGCGAGCGTGAGGCTGGACAGTCGGGGAAGGTAAGAACCTGGGGAGCCACGAAAGCACGAACGAAACGGTTCGTCGTTCGTGATCTCGTGGCCTAGCCGGACAACTCGATTGCTCTAGGCGTGAGTCGACTGCGCCGCGAACTGCTTCATGAACTCAGCCCCGCGCTTATCCATTTCTTCGCGCGTGAGATCCTCTTTGCGCGTCGCGATCGTCCACCGGTACCCGTGCGGATCGGTGAACATTCCGCATCGGTCGCCCCAGAACTGATCAGCCACCTGGCCCATCGGGCCCGGCGGCACCTGGGCGCCGGCGGCAACCGCGCGATTGAACAGCGCATCGCAATCTTCCACGTACAGCCACAGCGAGGCCGGAGACCCGCCCATGCCCTTCGGGCCTTTGCCGCCCATCAGGGCGTCGTTCACCATGATGCGTGAATCGCCGATGCGCAGCTCTGCGTGCATGATCTTTCCATCCGGACCGGCGTGCCGCGACACTTCCTCCGCGCCGAGGCCCTTCTTGTACCAATCGATGGCCTGCGCGGCGTCGTCGAGCGTGAGCTGCGGTGTCACTGTGTGAAATCCCTCGGGAACTGCTTTCTTTGCTTTCGCCATCTCGACCTCCTTCAATTGATTCGTCTTTGAGTCTTGCATTGTGTTGTGACATCGGCGCGACGTGCAAGCTGAGGAGGACCGCAAGTCTCATCCGATATAGGCCGCTTACTCGCGAACGCGGTATCATCCTCATCGATGAGGTGTTTATGAACGCCCCGATGACACGATTCAGCATAGCGACGTGCATCTGCTCAATGCTCGCCGTCTCGGCCCCCGCGCTGGCGCAAGGCGACGATCATTCGCATCACGCGGCAGACACGTCGAAAGTGGGCACGGTGAACTTCGACAGCTCGTGCAATCCCGCCGTCAAGGACGCGTTCAACCATGCGGTCGCGCTGCTGCACTCCTTCTGGTTCCCCGAAGCGCGCACCGGTTTCGAGGGCGTGCTGAAGACCGATCCCGCCTGTGCCATGGCGTACTGGGGCATTGCGCTGACGCACTGGGGCAATCCATTCGCGGGCCTGCGATCGCCGCAGGCCATTGCAGCCGGCAAGGCTGCAATCGAGAAGGGGCAGACGACCGGATCGCCGACGCCGCGCGAGCGAGGCTACATCGACGCCGTCGCCGGACTGTTCTCGAGCGCCGATCCCGCGACGCAGCGCGCGCGCGTCGTAGCGTACGAGGGCGCAACCGAACTGGTCGCCGCCAACAACCCCGGCGATACCGAAGCCCGGATTTTCTGGGCGCTGGCGATTGCGCAGACCGCGCTGCCCACGGACAAGACGTACGCGCAGAACCTGAAGGCCGCCGAGATCCTCGAGCCGTTGTACAAGAAGATGCCCAACCATCCCGGGTTGGCGCACTACATCATTCACGCGTACGACGTGCCGCCGCTGGCCGAGCGCGCGTTGCCAGCGGCTCGCGCGTATGCCGACATCGCGCCGTCGGTCCCGCACGCGCTCCACATGCCTTCGCACACGTTCACGCGCGCCGGGTTGTGGAAGGAGTCGGTGGCCACTAACATCAAATCGGCGGCGGAGGCCGAGAAGACCGGCGGCGTGGGTGAAGCACTGCACGCCATGGACTACGAGACGTACGCGTACCTCCAGATGGCACAGGATGCCCAAGCAAAGGCAGTTCTCGAC
>JBKPDW010000560.1:0-5229 GCA_046728115.1 Acidobacteriota bacterium
TCGGGTCCTTGGCGACGATCTCCGCCAGTTGGAGCTGGTGCCTGACCATCTCGTCGAACCCGATGCCCTGGATCGCTTCAGTGCTGATATTGAACCGGCCCTGATCCTCGCTCGGCAGGAACCCTTTCGGGACGCGCGTGAAGAGATACCCCGTGCCGGCGAGCAGGGCAATCGAGATCGCGAAGGTGACGGCGTGGTAGCGGAGCGCGCCGCGCAGCGTCACATCGTAGAGCCGGAGCCAGAACTGGAAGACGCGCTCGATTGCGTTGTACAGGAATCCGTGTCGCAGCGTGTGCGGCGGCTTCAGGAAGCGGCTGCACAACATCGGCGTCAAGCTGATCGAGACGAAGCCCGACACGAGAATCGCGGCGGCAATCGTGACGGCGAACTCGTGGAGCAGCCGTCCCACGACGCCGCCCATGAACAACACCGGGATGAACACGGCGGCGAGCGACAGCGTCATGGACAGAATCGTGAACGCCACTTCCTTCGAGCCGTCGTACGCGGCCCGCATCGGCGTTTTGCCCATCTCCATGTGCCGCACGATGTTTTCGAGCATGACGATCGCGTCGTCCACGACGAAGCCGACGCAGAGCGTGAGCGCCATCAGCGACAGGTTGTCGAGGCTGTAGTCCAGCAGGTACATCACCGCGAAGGTCGCCACGATCGACGCAGGCAGCGCGAGACTTGGGATGATCGTCGCGGAGAGGTTCCGCAGGAACAGGAAGATCACGAACACGACGAGCACCACCGTGACCATCAACGTGATCTTCACGTCGCGGACCGATTCGCGAATCGCGATCGACCGATCGTTTCTGATGTCGAGGGACAAGGCCGCGGGCAACTGTTCGCGAAGCGTCGGCAGCAGCGCCTTTACCGCATCGACGACAGCGACGACGTTGGTGCCCGGCTGTTTCTGAATCGCCAGGTACACCGTCCGCTGGCCGCCGTACCAGGCGGCGCTCTTGTCGTTTTCGATCCCGTCGTAGACCCGGGCCACTTCCTCGAGCCGGACGGGATTGCCATTGCGATACGCGATGATCAGCGGCCCGTACGACTGCGCGCGCAGCAGCTGGCCGTTGGCCAGCACGGTAAACGTCTGCTGCGATCCGTACATCGTGCCCGTCGGCAGCGAGACGTTGGCGTTCTGGACTGCGGTGGCGACCTCGTCGACGCCGATGCCGTGAGCCGACAGTTTGCGCGGGTCGACGTCGATCCGCACCGCGTACTTCGCGGCGCCGAAGACCTGGACCTGGGCCACGCCGCTCACCATCGAGATCCGCTGCGCCATGGTCTGTTCGGCGTACTCGTTGATGGTGGACAGCGGCAGCGTCGCCGACCGGAGCACCAGGAACAGAACGGGGAAGTCGCTGGGGTTCGACTTGTTGTAGGACGGCGGCGCGGGCATTTGCGGCGGCAGTTGGCGCGCCGCCCGCGCGATCATCGCCTGCACGTCCTGCGCGGCCGCATCGATGTTCCGGCTCAAGTCGAACTGCAGCGTGATGTTCGTGCTGCCCTGGGAGCTCGTCGAATTGATCGAATTCAGTCCGGCGATCGTGGCGAACTGCTTCTCGAGCGGGAGCGCGACGGCCGACGCCAAGGTCTCCGGGCTCGCCCCTGGAAGGCTGGCTTGCACCTGAATGGTGGGAAAGTCGACCGTCGGCAGGTCGCTGACCGGCAGCTGCCGATACGCCTGGATTCCGAACACGAGAATGCCCAGCATAATGAGCGTCGTCGTGATCGGGCGCTTGATGAAGATTGAGGCGAGATTCATGGTGTCGCCTTCGCGCCGGGTCCTGATTTGATGCTGACGCGGCTGCCGGGAACCAGACGCAGCTGCCCGTCCGTGACGACCGTCTCGCCGGGCGTCAGCCCTTCGCGGATGACCGATTCCGTGCCTTGAGACCGCGCGACGGAGACGTTCCGCAGTTGCGCAGTCTGGTCGCTTTTCACGGTAAAGACGTACTGGCCCTGCTGCCCGGTCTGTACCGCAGTCGTCGGCACCACGATGGCGCCGGGATCGGTCGTCAGGGTCACGGCGACGTTGACGTATTGGCCCGGCCAGAGGCGTCGATCCACGTTTGGAAAAGTGCCTTTGACGCGAATCGTGCCGGTCATGGGATCGACCTGGTTGTCCACGAACGTAATGCGTCCGGTCGCCGCGCGCCCGTCGTCGTTTGGCGCTCGCGCGGCAATCGCGACCGTTCCGACGCTCAAGTAGCGCTTGAGATCCGGCAGCCGTGCCTCGGGAATGGCGAAGCTGACGTTGAGCGGCGCAATCTTGTTGATGACCACGAGCGGCGTCGTGTCGTTCGCCCGCACCAGGTTTCCTGCGTGGACCATGAGCGCCCCCGTTCGACCGGCGATCGGCGCCTTGATGGTGGCGTACTGGAGCTGCACTTTGGCGTTCTCGAGGGCCGCGCGATCGGCCTCGACCGTGGCGTCGAGCGCAACGGCCGACGTCTGCGAGGTCTCCACCTGCTCCTTCGTGGCAATCCCGCGATTGGCCAGATCGAGATACCGTTTGGCCTGCGCTTGCGCGTTCGCTGCCTGCGCCACATCGCGGTCCAGATTCGCTTGAGCCTGTGCCAGGGCCGTCTCGAGCGGACGACGATCCAGCGTAAACAGCAACTGACCGTCGGCGACGTCGTCGCCTTCCTTGAAGCTCACCGACGTCAGCTCGCCGGTGATTTGCGCGCGCACCGACACGGTGGACGTCGGTTCGCCGGTGCCGATGACCTCGATGTTGATCGGCATCGGCTTCTGCACGACGGTCGCCGTTGTAACGGGTACTGGCGCCTGTGCGGCCCCGCCGCCGCCGCGCCCGCCCGATGGCGGTGTCGCCTGAACGGCCTCGCCGCCGGAGCACGCCGCCGTAGACACGAGTGCGATCAGAATCGAGAAGGACCGCCAAGAGCGCAAAGGCTGATTGGCGACGCGGTCTTTGCGCCCTTGACGGTCAACGAATTCCGTTTGCGTGCGACCTGACGTGATCATCCGTTTTGGGCCCGCTCTTATTCGAAGCGCAGCGCATCGATTGGATCGAGCGCCGCCGCTTTCCTTGCCGGATAAAAACCGAAAAACACGCCGGTCATCGCGGCAAACCCGAAAGCCAGCACTACGGCGTTCATCGACACGGCGGTCGGCCAGCCCTGCCACAGCGTGACGCCCTGCGCCAGGCCGAAACCGACCGCGATGCCGATGCCTCCGCCGAACAGACTCAACACGACGGCTTCGATGAGGAATTGCAGCAGTACGTCGCGCCCGCGCGCGCCGATCGCCATGCGAAGACCGATCTCGCGCGTCCGTTCGGTGACCGACACGAGCATGATGTTCATGATGCCGATGCCGCCTACCAGGAGCGACACGCCCGCAATGCTGGCAAGGAGCGCCGTCATCGTCTGCGTCGCTTCCTTGCGCACGCTCGCCATTTCCTCCATGGTGCGGACCATGAAATCGTCGGGATCGCCCGGCTGGATCTTGTGCCTGACGCGCAGCACCGACGCAATGTTGTCGGCGACTCTCGACGTGTCGCCAGCCGAGATCGCCGAGACCGTCACCTGCTGAATGAAGGTGATCCCGCGCAGTTTCTTCATCACCGTCGTATACGGCACGAAGATCACGTCGTCCTGATCCTGGCCGACGCCTGATTGACCCTTGCTCGCCATGACGCCGACGACCGTGAAGGGCTGATGCTGAATGCGAATGACCTGGCCGATCGGACTGGCGTCGGGCTGAAACAGCTGGTCCCGCGTCGTGCTGCCGAGCACCGCCACCTTCGACGCCGTGCTGACGTCCTGTGGAGTGAAGAACGCGCCCTCCTTGATCTCCCACGATCGGATCAGCGGGAAGTCGACGTCGGTGCCTTGCACCTGGGTGTTCCAGTTCTGGTTGCCGGCGACGATCTGCCCTCGCGTGTTCGATCCGGCTGCGGCGTACTGCACGCCCTGCATCTGCGCGATGGCGGCGGCATCGTCCGGCGTCAGCGTGCTGGCGTTGCCCTGGCCCTGCCGCACGCCGCCCTGACTGAAGTTGCCGGCGGACACGATGATCATGTTGGTGCCGGCCGACTGGATTTGCGCCTCGATCGAGGTCTGCGCACCGGTGCCGAGCGCCACCATCGTGATCACGGCGGCCACGCCGATGATCATCCCGAGCATGGTCAACGCCGTCCGCATTTTGTTGCGGCCGAGCGCCTTGAACGCGATGCGGAGAATCATCAAGACGGACATCCGTCGCTCCTATACGGGTGGCACGTTCCGCTCGCCGACCGGGTCGATGCCGGCGTCCGGGTCGTTGCGCAACGATTGCCAGGCCGCCAGTTCGTCCTCGGCAAGCCGACGGTCGGCCACCCTACGATCCGAAACGACCAGACCGTCGCGAAATTGCACGATGCGCGTGCCGTATTCCGCGATGTCGACCTCATGCGTGATCAGCACGACCGTGATACCGCGTTCCTGATTGAGCCGCTGAAAGATCCCCATCACTTCGATGCTGGTTCTCGTGTCCAGGTTGCCTGTGGGTTCGTCCGCCAGCAGAATCGACGGGGTGTTGATGAGCGCCCGGGCAATCGCCACGCGCTGCTGCTGACCGCCCGACAGCTGGTTCGGGTGATGGTCTGCTCGATTGCCGAGGCCGACGGCTGTCAGCATCTCGAGCGCTCGCTTGTGCCGATCCGCGGTTTTCAACGTGCCGCCGCCGTAGAGCAGTGGAAGCTCAACGTTGTCGAGCGCGGAGGTGCGCGACAGCAGATTGAACCCCTGGAAGACGAAGCCGATCTTCTTGTTGCGCACGGCGGCCAGCGCGTCCTTCGACATCCGGGACACGTCCTGGCCGTCGAGGAAGTACTGTCCGGACGTCGGCCGATCAAGGCACCCGACGATGTGCATGAACGTGGACTTGCCGGAGCCGGACGGGCCCGTGACCGCGAGGAACTCGCCTTTGTGCACGTCGAGGTTGACGCCGCGAAGCGCCTTCACCTCGACCTCGCCGACCACGTAGGTCTTGACGAGGTTCTTGACTCCGATCACAGTCGACATTTAGCTCGCTCTCGATTCGCCTCTCGATTTTTCGCCTTCTGACTTCTTAACTTCTGACTTCTGACTTCTGACTTCTGACGGCTCAGTCCGGAGACATAGGTAACAAAGTTGTCCGGAGACATAGGTAACACTTTTCGCCACTGTTTCGCTGGAGGAAGCGATGCCGTGGCATGGAGTGTCGCCTATGGAT
>JBKPDW010000561.1:0-52010 GCA_046728115.1 Acidobacteriota bacterium
CCTTGAGGCCCTCGTCGTGAACGCGGCGAGAGCCTCTTTTTTCGGTACGAAAGTTGCTCGACACCGCTCAGGCAGAGCAGACTTTTTGGCTCCGTCGGAATATAGTACGATTCCGGATCCGGATACATGGCGCGCTACTCCCCGCGATACACATCGTCATTCGCTTTCGGTCCGAACCGAATCTCAACAGCAGTCAAGGCGCTCATCATCGCGAATGTGGTGGTGTTCGTTGCGCAGATCTTTTTTCCCGTGGTCACCGAGTACATGGGGCTGCGTCCTGTTTTCGTCGTGCACTCGCTGGGGATCTGGCAGCCCGTCACCTACATGTTCCTCCACGGAGGGGTCTTCCACATCGTCTTCAACATGCTCGCATTGTGGATGTTTGGAACCGAGCTGGAATATCGCTGGGGTACACGGTTCTTTCTGAAGTTTTACGCGGTCGCGGGAGTCGGCGCCGGAGTCCTCACGGTGTTGTTGTCCCTGCTGCCGTTTGCACCGACGCGACAGTTGTATTACGCGAATGTCATCGGGGCATCCGGCGCGATCTACGGTCTGCTCCTCGCGTACGCGCTCTATTTTCCGGATCGGCAGATCTACATGTACTTCCTGTTCCCGATTCCGGTAAAAGTGTTCGTCGCGATCCTCGGCGCGATCGCGTTCCTGTCGTCGCTCGGCGATTCGGGAGGCGTCGCCAGCGCGACGCACTTGAGCGGTCTCGCGATCGCATACGTCTACCTCAAGAGCGGCCGGATCCATCCGCTGGCGGAAGTGAAGTACCGCTACCTGAAATGGAAGATCAATCGGGTGCGGAAGAAGTTCGATGTGTACTCGGGCGGCCGCGCGAACGATTACGACAGGCGCGTTCACTGACAACACGTTGTGATCGCGCCGGCGACCCTTCGAGAGCATCAGGGCCGGCGACACCGAGACTGACCGATGATGACGCGGTCAGCGGATGCTCCAGCGAAGCCTCACCCCACCAATCGCCAGCGCGAGCGTGCTGCCCAGCACCGGCAATCCGTAGCCGTTCGACAGGAAGCTGTACTTGAACAACGTGTTTCCGGCGATGTGAAAATTCAGCGCCATGAAGAAGAGGACGAACGCGACGAGCGGCGTCCACAGGCCGACCACGAGCGCCAGACCGCAGCCCATCTCGCCCAGCGGTACGAGACGCGCAAAGATCCAGAGCCCCGGCGTTGCGATGCGGTGCAGGTACCAGGAACTGATCGAACCTCCCGGAGCGTGCGCCATCCACTCCGCGAAGCGGCCGGCGAGAATCGATGTGTCCGTGAACCAGCGAATCTTGCCGAGACCCTCGAACACGAAGAACACGCCGACGAGGATTCTGAGAATTGCGAGACCGGTGCCTTGTCTGTCGAGCGCCATATCATCCCTTTCCGCCTTCGAGCGTTCGCCGGGCGCGCTGGAGGGCCCGGATGACGATCTGCGCCTGCTCCGCAGCGCGTGAGTAGTCTCCGGAGTCCACGGCTTCACGTACTCCTGGAATTGTCTTCACTCCATATCCGGTGTACAAGCCCGGAGCATAGATGACGTGCCGGTACCACGGCCGATCGGGCAGGCCGGCCGGCTCGATGAAGTCCCGCTCCACCGTCATCAGCCTTCGGTTGATGTCGGCCAGCACTTCCGTCGTTGTCGCGCCGTTGAGCAGCGTGTCGCAACGCGCGCGCATGCCGGCGCCCGCTTTTGAGAATGCCGTCGCCGCCGCTTTCATTCCGGCGAAGTCGATCCGCTTTGCGCCTTCCGCCGATGCTTTAATCGCCTGCTCTTCGATTTCCCGCAGGTACTCGAGAATCTGGCGGCCGTACGATTCGTAGTCGAACGGCAGGATCTCCGCATCGGTCAATCGCAGCAGCGCCACACCGGTCACCTGCGCCGCGAGCACGCTGTTCGTGAAGTGCGGATCGATGAACGTCTTGAACCACGACGGATTGTCGTACGTGGAGTGATACGTGCCGTCGCCGCCACGCCCATTCAGGCCCATGTCGAGCGACGTAATGCCGACGTGATCCAGGAACGCCGTGTAATCCGATCCGGATCCGAGCGCGCCGACCGGCGGAGCTTTCAGCGGCAGGCTCTTGGGCTCCGCCTGCTCCCGAGCGTGTTCGAGCCAGCCGTCGTACAGCGTTTTGTCCGCGTCTGAAGGTCGAATGGACTGCGCAAGCTCGTAGACGAACGGCGTCAGCGAATGCACGGCGCTGGCGCTGAACGTCCGGCCCCCCGCTCCCGCATCGCGATTCACATAGACAGCCGTCCTGGCCCTGAGCTCGTTCGCGAGATCCTCCACCCACTCGGTGGACCCGAGCAAGCCCTGCTCCTCGCCGTCCCAACTGACGAAGACCACGGTCCGGCGCGGCCTCCAGCCTTGTTTCATCATGTCGCCCATCGCTCGGGCGACGCTCATCATCGAGACGTGCCCGCTCACCGAGTCGGATGCGCCGAACGTCCACGCATCGCGGTGCGATCCGACGATGATCCATTCATCCGGCGCGATCGATCCGGTGATGCGCCCGACGACGTTGATCAGGCGCCGCGGGCCGTAGTCCATCCGCAGTGTCATGCGAACGCTGATCGGCCCCGGGCCGACGTGATACGTCAGCGGAAGCGAACCGCGCCAGCCCTCAGGTGCGACTGGACCACCGAGCCGCTTCAGCAGCTCCGTCGCGTCCCGGTACGACATCGGTTGAACCGGAATGGGCGAGAGCGTGCCGATGCGATCCATCGGCAGACGTTCGACGCCGTCTTTCGACGGGCGATCGGGCGTCGAGGGATCGCCGGGATAGCGTGGCATGTCCATCACGCTTCCGCGCTGGATCATGCCGTCGCCTCGGAACGGCCCGTTCGGGTACGTGTCGCCCTGGTAGTACCCGTCTTCGTGCGGATCGGAATAGATGATGCAGCCGATGGCGCCGTGCTCGGCCGCGACTTTGGGCTTGATGCCACGCCAGCTTCCACCGTACCGCGCGAGGACAATCCGTCCTTTCACGTCGATGCCGAGCTTCTTCAACGTGTCATAGTCGGAGGGGATACCAAAATTCACGTAGACGATCTCGCCCGTGACGTCACCTGAGGGCGAGTACGCGTTGTAGGCGGGAAGAATGCCGGGCATTGCGGCCCACTTGTCGCCCGGCAGCGTTTCTTCATCGACCTGCAAGCGCACGGTGTCAGGCGCCACGATGTCGATGCGTCGTTCGCCGGGCCATGGAATCAGAACGCTGTATTCGTACTTTGCCACGTCGAATCCAAAGCCCTTCAACTGATCGGCGACGTAATCCGCGAGCTTGATCTCGTAGGGAGAGCCCGTGTGGTGCGGTTCCGCCGTCATGACGTCGAAGTCGGCCTCGGCGAGTGTTGCGGAGGGCATGGCCTCGAAGGCACGCTCCCGCGCCACCTGCGCGATGCTTGCCGCCGGCGAGAACCCCCGAACACGTGCGGACGGCGGACTGCTCTGCGCGGTCAGCCACACGGCGCTCAGGACGCCGCCCGACAGTGTCAGCACCACCTTCAATTGACGCATACACCGAACCTCCGTCCCCGCCGCGACCTCCGTCCCCGCGCCGGAGACAGCAGTTGTACTACTCGTACGCCATCTGTTTGAGCGCGGCAATCCGCGCGGCCATCGGCGGATGCGATGCAAACAGATCCGACCAGAAGCCCTCCTTCACGTTCACGGCGCGACCGAGCGGATCGGCGATGCACAGATGCGCCGACCCCTGATTAATGGTCCGCGTCGGCTCGGCTGCCGACTCGATCTTCTCGAGCGCCCTCGCCAGCCCGAGCGGATTGCGCGTCAGCTCGGCGCCAGAGGCGTCGGCCAGGTACTCGCGCCGTCTCGAGACCATCATGGCCAGCGTCTGCGCGATGAGCGGCGCCAGGATGATGGCGAGGATCCAGATCGCGAAAAAGAGGATGCCGGCGATGCCGCCTCGATTGCGATCGTCATCCCGGCTCCGCCGGCCGCCGCCCCACATCATGCCGCGCCTCGCCCAATCGGCCATGAGCGCGATGGCGCCGACGAGCGCTGCGACAATCGTCATCACGCGAATGTCGTAGTTGCGCACGTGACTCAGTTCGTGCGCCACGACACCCTGCAGCTCCTCGCGGTTCAGCGTGTCGAGCAAGCCACGCGTGACCGCAATCGACGCGTGGTCGGGACCACGGCCGGTCGCGAACGCATTGGGATCGGCATCGGGCACCACGTACACGCGCGGCCTCGGCAGTCCGGCGGCGATCGTCATCTCGTCCACGATGTTTTCAAGTTGGCGCAGTTTGAGCCGGTCGGTCTCCGGCGCCGCCGACATCACATCGGCGATCGGCTGTGCGCCGGTGGCGAGCAGAACGGCGCGATCGCCGCCGAAGTAGCTGGCAATCGCCGAGATCGAACCAGCGCCGAGCGCCAGGATCGAGCCGACGGGCACCGTGCCGCCCGCTCGACCGAGATAGAAGGAGTCGAACCCGAGACCGAGGACGAACAGAAACGCGACGAACACGAACATGATCAGCCACGTCTTGCGTCGGTTCGCAGTCTGTTGCTCGTAGAGATTCATGTAGCTTCCGCCGTCGGGTGCGTGATTCTCGTCGAGCTTTGCCGCGACGGCCCAGCGCTCGCGACAGGCGGCTGGGCTAGGTGCGGCGAGAGAGGTCGACCACCGGCACTTCGCGGTCCCCGGCATCAGTAATCTCGAAGAGCTCCGACGGCTTGAATCCGAGCATGCTCGCGAAGATGTTGGTCGGGAAGACTTGCTGTGATGTGTTGAACTTGGTCGCCATGTCGTTGTAGAACTGCCGCGCGAACCCAACCTTGTTTTCGGTGGACGCCAACTCCTCCTGCAGCATCTTCACGTTGTCGTTCGATTTGAGCGTGGGATAGTTCTCGGCAACCGCGAGCAGACGTCCGAGCGCCTGCGACAACTGCCCCTCCTTTTGAGCGGCGTCGGCCGGTCCCGTTGCCGTCAGCGCCTTGGCGCGTGCCTCCATCACGGCCGTCAAGGTGTCGCGTTCGAACTCCATCGACCCGCGGACCGCGTTGACGAGATTGGGGATGAGATCGTGGCGGCGTTTCAGCTGAACGTCGATCTGACGCCATCCGTTCGCCACCTGGTTTCGCAGGCCAACCAGACGGTTGTAGCTCGCGATGGCCCAGATCACCACCAGAATGACGATGGCGAGGAGCATCAAACCGGCCATGTGGCACCTGTAATTGCTGATTGCTGATTTGATTGCTACGTGTCACTTGCTGAAGGGTGACCGCCGATTTTTTGCGAAATCAGCAATCTGCAATATTCGCCTACCTGTGAAAATAATCGTCGGTGTGATCGAGCCAGTCCTGCCGAATGGGGCTGAACACATCGAGCTCGAACGTGTCTTCGAGGGCCTCCGCCTGATGCTCCACCCACGAGGGAATGTGCAGCACTTCGCCCTCCCGCACCGTGATCTCTTCTCCGCCGATGAGAAACTTGAGCGCGCCCTGGAGAATGTACGTCATCTGCTCGCTTTCGTGTGAGTGCATCGGCACGAGGCAGCCCCGTTTCAAGTAAATCTGTGCAATCATCTCGCGCTCCCCCGTCACGAGCTTCCGGGAGAGCATTTCGGTCACTTTTTCGAGCGCGATTTCGTCCCATCGATGGAGGCGAACCGTCTGGGTGCTCATGGCATCGAAGCATATACCAAGTGTGCGGATGCTATAATTCGCACCGGATGAAGGCCGTCCTCAACGGACAGGAGGCGACGCTCTTCAACGGTCTGGATCGCGCCGCTCTTCTCGCCGTCCATCGGACGATGCTCCTGTCGCGCAGGCTGGACGACAAGGAGATTCAGCTCAAACGTCAGAGCCAGATCTTTTTTCAGATCAGCGGAGCCGGCCACGAAGCCGTGCTCGTAGCGGCCAGCTTCGTGCTCAAACCGGCGTACGACTGGTTCTTTCCGTACTATCGCGATCGCGCGCTGTGCCTGCGGCTCGGCCTCACGCCGCTCGACATGCTGCTCGCGGCCGTCGGATCGAAAGACGATCCAAGCTCCGCCGGTCGCCAGATGCCGTCGCATTGGGGCCACACCGCGCTGAACATCGTCTCTGGATCGAGCCCTACGGGTACGCAGGTGCTCCACGCGGTCGGCGCCGCGGAAGCCGGCGTCATCTACGACCGGGTGCCCGAGATTTCCGATCGCGCGTCGCGCTTCCACGCCGACGAGATCACCTATGTATCGCTCGGCGACGGGGCGACCAGCGAAGGCGAATTCTGGGAAGCGCTCAATGCGACTTGTCTCAAACGGCTGCCGGTGCTGTTCCTGGTGGAAGACAACGGCTACGCGATTTCGGTCCCGGTGGAAGTGCAGACGGCGGGCGGCGATATCTCGCGGCTCGTTCGATCGTTCCCCGGCCTCCAGGTCGATTCGATCGACGGCACCGATTTTTTCGCCAGCCTCGAGGCCATGCGCGCAGCCGCAGCATACGTGCGCGCTCGCAAGGGTCCGGCTTTGGTGCACGCGCGCGTGATTCGGCCGTACTCGCACTCCCTGTCCGACGACGAGAAGCTGTACAAGTCGCCAACGGAGCGCGAGGCCGAGGCCAGACACGATCCGATCACACGATTCGCCGAATTCCTCGAGCAGAACGGCCTCGCGACCGACGAGGATCTGGCTGCCATGGCCGCCGACGTGGATCGCGAGATCGACGAGGCGGCGACGAAGGCACTGGCGGCGCCCAAGCCCGCGAAGAACACGGCCGAAAACTGGCTCTTCTCCCCCGATGTCGATCCCACCTCGTCGGCGTTCGACACGCCGGCCCATCCGGAAGGCAAGCCGGACACGATGGTGGCCGCGATCAATCGCACCTTGAAGGACGAAATGGCGCGCGAGCCACGGATCGTGGTCTTTGGCGAAGACGTGGCGGACGCCAGCAAGCGCGACGCGCTCGCGGTCGTACCGGGCAAGGGCGGCGTCTTCAAGCTGACGCACGGGTTACAGCGGCTCTACGGCGACGAACGCGTCTTTAATTCGCCCCTGGCCGAAGCCAGCATCGTGGGGCGTGCCGTCGGCATGGCCGTGCGCAAGCTCAAACCCGTCGTCGAGATCCAGTTTTTCGATTACATCTGGCCGGCGATGATGCAGATTCGCGACGAGCTCACGATGATGCGATATCGATCCGGCAACAACTGGTCCTGTCCAGTTGTGATACGCGTTCCGATCGGTGGGTACCTGCGGGGCGGCGGGCCGTACCACAGCCAGTCGGGCGAGAGCATCTTCGCACACTGCCCCGGGCTCCGCATCGCGTTTCCGTCGAATGCGGTCGACGCAGCGGGGCTGCTGCGCACGGCGATCAGGTGCGAAGACCCGGTGCTCTTCCTCGAGCACAAGCACCTCTATCGCCAGACGTACAACAAGGGCGAATATCCCGGCAAGGATTTCATGATCCCGTTCGGCCGCGCCAGTCTGCGACGCGAGGGCGATCACGTCGTGGTCATCACGTGGGGAGCGCTGGTGCAGCGATCGCTGCTGGCGGCGCATCAGGCGGAGAAGGACCACATCAGCGCGGCTGTCCTCGATCTGCGGACAATCGTCCCCTACGACTGGAACGCGATCGTGTCGCAGGTGACCCGTACGAACCGCGTGGTCGTCGCGCACGAGGATCAGGTGATGTGCGGGTTCGGCGCCGAGATCGGGGCGAGGATCGCCGGCGAGCTCTTCGAACATCTCGACGCGCCGGTGCGGCGGGTCGGCGCCCGAAATGTTCCGGTCGCTTACTGCCCCGACCTGGAGGAAGCCATCCTCCCGCAGGCCTCTGACATTCTGAAAGCCATCAAGGAAACCGCGCGGTATTAGCCTTCAGGCCGAGCGGGACGATGATGGAATATTCCCGCTTGCGCGCTTCATGGATCGCAGCCATCGCGGCGACCGTCGCGCTGCTCGAGGCACGCACACCCGAGATCCTGCAGTCCGTCGGCGCCGTACCAGCCCACGTAGCCGGTCGTTTTCGCGACGCGATCGGATTTCAGCAATCCGACTCCGGGCAGTACTTCGTCTTCGATCGCCGCGCCCACACCGTGTTCGGCCTCGACGCCGCGCAGAGCAGTGCCTGGGAAATCGTGCAGATCGGTGCTGAAACGGGACGCATCATCGATCCGACCGCGTTCGCGGTCGCCCCCAACGGCAGCTTCGTGGTGGCCGACGCACCGAACGGTCGCGAGCGCATTCAGATCTTTACGCCGGCCGGATTTCGCATCGGCGGCTTCCTCCTGCCGGGACGTCTCAAGATGCGCGTCGTGCTGGACCACATGGTGATGAACGGCATCGGATCGCTGCAGTACTCCGGAACGTCGCTGCTCATGTCGCAGCCTGAAGCGGGCGCGCTGTTCGCTGAATTCGGTGTGGATGGCAGCATCCGTCAACTCATAGGCACGCTCAGACGCACGAACCACGAGGACGATCGCGAACTGCACCTCGCACTGAACAGCGGCGTCCCGCTCGTCGATCCGACCGGCGGGTTCTTTTTCGTCTTTCAGACTGGCGAACCCGCATTTCGCAAGTACGACCGTGGGGGCCAACTCGTGTTCGAGCGCCACATCGAGGGGCGTGAAATCGATTCCCTGGTCGCGAATCTGCCGACGACGTGGCAAAAGCGGCGCACCGAGGAGGGCGAATTGCCGCTCGTCACGCCAACGGTCCGTGCTGCCGCTGTCGATCGCGAGGGCAACCTGTGGATCTCGTTCGTCGTGCCCTACACCTACGTTTACGATCGCGACGGCGACAAGATCCGCACTCTCCAATTCCGCGCCGCCGGCCTCGTCTCGCCCAGGAGCCTCTTCTTCGGTCGCGACGACCGGTTGCTCGTCACACCGGGACTCTATGTCTTCGAATCAAGAACGGGACAGGCGGGAGGCGGCCGATGATTTCCGCCTCCCACCTGACCCGCCGGTTCGGCTCCCGCGTCGCGGTCAATGACGTTTCGATTGAAGTCAACCGGTCGGAGATCGTGGCGCTTCTGGGCCCCAACGGCGCCGGGAAAACGACGACGCTTCGCATGCTCGCGGGGTTGATCGCGCCAACGGGCGGAACGATCGCGATTGGCGGCGTCCGCATGACGAAGGCGATCGGCGGTGCGCTTCGTGGGCGAATTGGCTTCCTTCCCGAAACGCCAGGCCTCTGGGATCGCTTGACGGTGCGGGAGAACCTCGCTGTTTATGCCGGTCTGTACGGCCTCGCCGATGCCGCTCGTATCGTCGACCGCGTCCTGGAGACGTTCGAATTGACCGATCGGGCCGCGACGCGCGCGGCCGAGCTGTCGAAAGGGATGCGGCAGAAGGTCGCGCTCGCACGGGCGCTCATCCACGATCCCGACATACTGCTGCTCGATGAACCGACCTCGGGGCTGGATCCGGAGATCACGCGAAGTTTTCGGCAGCTGCTCGTCGACCGTAGAAGCGCCGGCTGCGCCATTCTCGTCTCGACGCACAACCTGGACGAGGCCGAGCGCATCGCGGATCGCGTCGCGGTGCTGCAGGAGCGACTGGTTGCCGTCGGGACGCCGACGGCCTTGCGTCAGCGGCTGACGACCGGTCGTGTGCTCATCAGAATCGCGGGCACGCCCTTGTCGTATCTCGACGTCGCTCGGCGTTTCGATCCGCGGGCGTTTGTGGAAGGCGAGATGCTGATCGTGAACGCTGCGCACGGGCAGGAGCAGACGCCCGGGCTGGTCGCGGCTCTGGTGAGCGCTCGCGCGCGCATCCTGGAGGTGCGCCCGGAAATGCCGGCGCTCGAAGACGTGTACCTGCACCTGGTGGGCGACGCATGACGCGGATCCGCGCGTTGATCGCAAAGGAATTCGCGGACCTCCGCCGAAACCCCGCGGCGCTCGTGCCGGTGATAGTGATCACGGCGATCGCCCTCGTGTTGCCGTTCGCGTTCACGGTCGGTGTACCGCTCCTCCTCGGCCAGCCGCTGTCCGATGACCCGAGCATGGAACAGGTCAGCGCCATCACCGGGCCCGATCGAGCCCTGAATGTCGAAGCGCGCGTCCAGTTCTTCCTCTTTCAACAGTTCCTGCTGGTCTTCCTCCTGACGCCGATCACCGGCGCGATGTCGCTCGCGGCACATGCGATCATCGGCGAGAAGCAGGCGCGAACGCTCGAGCCGCTGCTCGCCACTCCGCTGTCCACGTCTGAGCTGCTTGTCGCCAAGATCGTAGGCGCGCTGGCGCCCACGCTGGCAATTTCGTTCGTCGGCCTCGCGCTCTATTTCGTCGGCATCGCAATGCTGAGCGAGCCAGGCGTGTTGCAGGCGATGCTCGCGCTTCGGACGGTGGCGCTGATCTTCCTTGTCGGCCCCGCGGTGGCGCTGGTGGCTCTCCAGGCTGCGCTTGTGATCTCCTCCCGCGTCAACGACGCTCGGACGGCGCAGCAATTCGGCGTACTGATCATCATTCCGCTCACGGCAGTGGTCGTCGCGCAATTCGCCGGGATGATGTGGTTGTCGGCAAGATGGCTCGCGGTAATCGGTCTTGCACTGCTCGGCCTATGGCTCGCGCTCACGCTCCTCAGCGTGTTGTTGTTCGATCGGGAATCGATTCTGACGCGCTGGAAATAGCCGGGTTGGCCAAGTGTTAGAGTACGGCTGTGATTCGATCGGTGGCTGTTCTGGGTGCGGGCACGATGGGTGCCCAGATCGCCGCGCACGTCGCCAACGCCGGGTTGCCCGCGCTGCTTCTCGATTTGAGCACCGAGATCGCCCGCGAAGGCTTGAAGCGGGCGCAGGCACTCAAACCGGATCCCTTTTTCACGCCATCTACTCCGCGCCTGGTCGACATCGGCAACTTCGATTCGGAGCTCGGCCGCCTCGCGGCCGTCGACTGGATCATCGAGGCCGTCATCGAGCAGGTTGACGTCAAGCGCTCGATCCTCGAACGTGTCGACGCGGTACGCCGGCCCGGGTCGTATGTCAGCACCAATACGTCCGGCATTCGAATCGCGGCGCTGGCTGAAGGGCGAAGCCCGGACTTCCGGCGCCACTGCCTCGGCACGCACTTCTTCAACCCGCCGCGCTACCTGCACCTCGTGGAAATGATTCCGACACCGGAAACGGATCCCGGAGTCCTGCACCGTCTCTCGGAGTTCGTGGATCATCGCCTGGGCAAAGGCGTCGTCATCGCGAAAGACACGCCGAACTTCATCGCCAATCACATCGGCGTCTACGGCGTGTTGCAGGTCCTCCGTGCGCTCGAAACCGGCGACTACACGATCGAAGAGATCGATGCCATTACGGGACCCGCGATCGGACGACCCAAGAGCGCGACGTTCCGCACGATGGACATCGCCGGCATCGACATCCTCGCCCACGTCGCGGCAAACCTCCAGCTCGAGATGCCCCGAATCATCACTGACCTCGTCGATCGGGGCTGGATCGGCGAGAAAGCGGGTCAGGGATTCTACAGGCGGGTGAAGACCGCGGACGGCACCGAGATCCAGACACTCGACGCCGGGACGATGACCTATCGGCCGAGGCAGCCGGCGCGCCTCCCGGCTCTGGACGCCGCACGTGCCATCGAAGATGCCGGCGCCCGCGTCAAGACGCTCTTCGGTGGTCCCGACAAGGTGGGAGTGTTCCTGCGCGAGACGCTGGGTCCGACGCTCCGCTATACCGCTCGCGTGACGCCGGAGATTGCGTACTCGATAGACGATGTCGATCGCGCGATGCGCTGGGGGTTCGGCTGGGAGCGCGGGCCGTTCGAGATCATGGACGTGATCGGTCCGTGCGATGGCCTGAGGGACGTCTTTCCACCTGGCCGCCCGACCTTTCGCGACGCGGCCCTTTCGCCCGCCGCGTCCGACCTGCAGATCCTCAAGTCCGCGAGAGAGCGCCAGCGGATCGTTCGCAGCAATCCCGGCGCCAGCCTCGTCGATCTCGATGATGGCGTGCTGGCCGTGGAATTCCACTCGAAGATGAACGCCATCGGCGGAGACACGGTGGAGATGCTGCACGCGGGCCTGAAGGAGGCCTCTAAAAACTTCGTGGCGCTGGTCGTCGGCAACGACGCTGTCAATTTCTCGGCAGGCGCGAATCTGATGCTCGTGCTGCTCGAAGCGCAGGAAGGCAATTGGGACGACATTGATCTGATGATCAGGACCTTTCAGAACAGCACCCAGGCGCTGCGGTTCGCAGACATTCCCGTGATCGTGGCGCCGGCCGGGATGACGTTCGGCGGCGGCTGCGAAATTGCCTTGCACGGCGATCGCGTCCAGGCTGCCGCCGAGAG
Source organism: Acidobacteriota bacterium (assembly GCA_046728115.1). Taxonomy (GTDB): domain Bacteria; phylum Acidobacteriota; class Vicinamibacteria; order Vicinamibacterales; family CAVVIG01; genus CAVSWN01. The sequence continues at coordinate 12,263 of JBKPDW010000561.1, forward strand.
TTACATCGGGTTGGTGGAGGTCGGCGTCGGGCTGATACCGGCCGGTGGCGGCACGAAGGAAATGCTGGCGCGAGCGGTGGACGGACAGCCGCCAGGAGTCGACCTGCTGCCGTTGGTCCAGCGCGTGTTCGAAACGATTGGCTTCGCGAAGGTGTCCACGAGCGCTGAGGAAGCACGCACGCTCGGCTTCCTCGACAACGCCGATCGCATCACGATGAATCGCGAACGGCTCATCGCCGACGCGAAGGCCTACGCGCTGGAACGCGTGCGCGAGGGCTTTGCTCGAAAGATCCCGAGAGCGGCGGTTCCTGTTGGAGGAGAGGGCCTGCTGGCGGCGCTGAAGCTCGGCCTTCATCTCGCCTGGCGGGCCGGCCGCATCAGCGATCACGACGTCGTCGTCGGCCGCGCGCTGGCAAACGTGCTGGCGGGCGGCCCCCTGCCGCATCAGACGACCGTGGGAGAACAATATCTGCTGGATCTCGAACGTGAAGCGTTTCTCAAGCTGTGCGGCGAGCGCAAGACGCTCGAACGAATTCAGCACACCTTGAAAACGGGAAAGCCGCTGCGCAATTGAACATCATCGATCGCGGCAACGGTCCGGCGCTCGTGCTGATTCCGGGCATTCAAGGGCGATGGGAATATCACCGCCCGGCCATCGAGGCACTCGCTCGGCACTTTCGCGTGGTGACGTTTTCGTTGAGCGGCGAGCGCGGGTCGGGACGCATCTTCGAACGATCTCGCGGACTCGACAACTACACGGCCCAGATCCTGGCCGCGCTGGACGCTGCGAGCATCGACCAGGCGATCGTTTGCGGTGTATCGTTCGGTGGCATACCGGCCATTCGATTCGCCGCCGCGCATCCGGCCCGCTGTCGGGCGCTCGTGCTCGTGTCGACGCCCCGACCGGGCCTCCAGCTTCGCCCCAAGCATCGAATCTACGTCCGCGTGCCATGGCTGTTCGCGCCGCTGTTCATCGTCGAGACGCCGTTCAGGCTTCGAGAGGAAATCCGCCGGGCGCTGCCCGATCGAACCAGCCGCGCGGCATTCCGACGCAGGATTACACAGACGTTCTTCAGCGCGCGGCCCTCGTTCTCGCTCATGGCGGAACGCGGCCGCATGATCGTCACCAACGATCCATCGCTGGACTGTGCGCGGATCACGGCGCCGACGCTCGTCGTTACCGGGGAAGTGGGGCTGGATCATGTGGTGCCGGTCGAGGGCTCGTCGGAGTACACCCGACTTATCCGGGGCGCCCGCTCGGTGGTGTTGGAACACACGGGACACGTCGGCAGCAATACACGGCCCGATGCCTTCGCCGATCTGATTCGCAGCTTCGTGGACGATCTGCGTGATGCCGCTGCGTGAAATCAACGGGCCGGCGGGCCGGCTGGAAGCGCTGCTCGAAGAGCCTGCGTCGGAACGCAGCGTGGGTGACGATGGCATTCTGAAAACGGGGGACGCCGGTCGCGTGCGCGCGGCGGTCGTCCTGGCGCACCCGCATACGGAGTACGGCGGCACGATGCACACGAAGGTGGTGTATCAGTCGGCGAAGGCGTTGAGTCGCATCGGCTGTGCTGTCCTGCGGTTCAACTTTCGCGGCGCCGGCGCGAGCACGGGCGTGTTCGCGAACGGCAAAGGCGAAATGGACGACTTTCGCGCCGCGCTCGACGTGATGTCGGGTCGGTATCCGGAGACACCGATGTGGGCGGCGGGGATGTCGTTTGGTTCGTGGGTGGCGGCCACGGTTGGCGTCGAGGATCCACGCGTCACCACCCTTCTGGCGATCTCGATCCCTATCGGCCATTACGATTTCGAACCGGTCGCGAAAAGCCCGAAGGCGAAATTCTTCATCCATGGGGAACGCGATGAAATCTGCGCGTTGAAGGACGTTCGCGAGTTCTACGCGCGCGCCATGGAGCCGAAGGAGTTGGTCGTGATTGACGCCGCCGATCACCTGTTCGACGGGAAGGTCGGCGAGGTCGCGGACGCAATCGAGGACTTGTTAGGGGATTGGTCGCAATGAATGATGCAGTGATCGTTGCCGCAACTCGTACGGCTGTCGGCAAAGCGCCGAACGGCACGCTTCGGGGCACCAGGCCCGACGAGCTTGGAGCCCTTGTCATCGCCGCAGCGATGCGCCGTGCACCAGGCGTCGCGTCTGGTGATATCGACGATGTGATTCTGGGCTGTGCGATGCCCGAAGCGGAGCAAGGCATGAACGTGGCGCGCATCGCGAGTTTGCGCGCGGGCATTCCGGTGAGTGCCTCCGCCGTCACCGTCAACCGCTTCTGCTCGTCTGGACTTCAGGCGATCGCGTATGCCGCGGAGCGGATCATGTGCGGCGCCGCGTCGGTGATCGTCGCCGGCGGCACCGAGTCGATGAGCCTGATCCCGATGGGCGGTCACAAGGTGGCGCCGAACCCGACGCTGATGGATCGATATCCGGACGTCTACCTGAGCACCGGACTGGTTGCCGAGAACCACGCGCGCGAGTCAGGTATCTCGCGTGACGAGCAGGACGCGTTCGCCCTGCGAAGTCATCAGCGCGCCGTCGCAGCGATCGATGCTGGTCGCTTCGCGGAAGAAATTGCTCCGGTGATGGCGACGGTTATCGACGGTGGTAATGGCGTCAGACCTCCTTCAAGCAGTCAAAATTCCAAAACGGAGCCCGCCGCGAACCTCAAACAGGTGACCTTTGCCGTCGACGAGGGACCGCGCCGCGACACGTCGCTGGACGCACTGGGGAAGCTGCGACCCGCGTTTCACCTGAAAGGATCTGTGACGGCGGGCAATTCTTCGCAGATGAGCGATGGCGCCTCGGCAGTCATCGTCACGTCGGCTGAGTACGCTCGTGAACGGGGGCTGACCCCAATGGCCCGGTTCGTGACGTTCGCCACGGCGGGAGTCGAGCCGGAACGTTTCGGCATTGGACCGGTGCCCGCCATGCAAAAGGCGCTGAAGCGGACCGGACTGAACCTGGATGACATCGATCTCATCGAGTTGAACGAGGCATTCGCCGCGCAGGTCCTCGCATGCCTCCGGGTCCTGCCGATCGATCCCGAACGGCTGAACGTCAACGGCGGCGCTATCGCGCTGGGCCATCCCCTTGGATGCACCGGGGCGAAGCTCACGACTTCCCTTCTGCATGAAATGCGGCGACGAAACACACGCTACGGGATGGTGACAATGTGTGTAGGCGGGGGAATGGGCGCCGCCGGAATTTTTGAGAGAATCTGATCATGCTGACCACAAGCGAACCGGCCGTCCTTCGCGGCGGCGAATGGCTTTTGCAGCCGACAGATGCATCGTCGGTCTTCACGCCCGAGAGAATGACCGACGAGCACCGGCTGATTGGACGAACGGCGCTGCAGTTCGTCGAGAAGGAAGTTTTGCCCAGACTCGACGAGCTCGAGCAGAAGAACTGGACGCTGGCACGCGATCTCGTGAAGCGCTGCGGCGATCTCGGGCTGCTCGGCGTGGACGTACCGGAGGCCTACGGCGGCGTGGGGCTCGACAAGGTGAGCTCGCTTGTCGTCAGCGAGCGCATGTCGCGCTCGGCGTCGTTTGGCGCCACGTGGGGTGCCTCGGCCAACCTGACGGTGATTCCGATCTTCCTGTTTGGCACCGAGGCGCAGAAGCAGAAGTACCTCCCGAAACTCCTCGCCGGCGAGATCATCGGCGCCTACGGGCTGAGCGAAACGGGATCCGGATCGGATGCGTTGGGCGCTCGCACACGCGCAACACGACAGCCGGACGGCACCTTCGTGCTGAACGGTGAAAAGATGTGGATCACCAACGGCGGGTTTGCGGATCTGTTCGTGGTGTTCGCCAAACTCGACGGCGAGCAGTTCACCGCCTTCCTCGTCGAGCGTGGCTTCGGCGTCAAGAGCGGCAAGGAAGAGCACAAGATGGGCCTCCACGGCTCGTCGACGACCGCGCTGGTGTTCCAGGACGTGCACGTGCCGGCCGAGAACGTCCTGGGAGAAATCGGGAAGGGTCACAAAGTCGCCTTCAACGTCCTGAACTTCGCGCGCTTCAAGCTCGGGGCCGCATGCAGCGGCGGGGCGTACGGCGCGGTTGCCGAAGCGGCCAAATATGCCGCGAGCAGACGCCAATTCGGACAGGCAATCGCTTCCTTCGGCGCGATCAAGCACAAAATCGGCGAGATGGTCAGCCGGACGTTCGTGATCGAAAGCCTGCTGTACCGCACGGCCGGCCTCGTGGATGCGCGCATCGCGGCCACCCCGCACGCCGCCACTGATGGATCGGCGGCGCTGTCGGCCTTCGAGGAATACGCAATCGAGGCGTCAATCGCCAAAGTCGCCGGCAGCGAGGCGCTCAACTATGTGCTCGACGAGAACATCCAGATCCACGGCGGCAACGGCTACGTGCGCGACTACCCGGCGGAACGTCATTTCCGCGATGCGCGCGTGAACCGCATCTTCGAAGGCACGAACGAAATCAACCGACTGTTGATTCCGGGGATGCTGGCGCGGCGGGCCCTGAAAGGCGACCTTGGTCTGATCCCGGCAGCGAAGGCACTGCAGGAAGAATTGCTCGGATCGCCGTCGATTCCCCCAGCCGACGACGCCGCCCTGGCAGGCGAGCGTCGCGCTGTTGATGCCTTCAAGAAGACCGCGCTGATGATGCTCGGTCTGGCAATGCAAACCTACGGGCAGAAGCTGTCAGACGAGCAGGAAGTGCTCACGCACATCGCGGACATCGTCATCGACACGTACAGCGCAGAGAGCGCAGTGCTGCGTGCCGAAGCCGCGTTCAACTCTCACGCCTCCAACGCCTCGTTCCAGGCGGACGTGGCGCGCGTGTTCGTCAACGACGCCGCGATGCGCATCGAAGCGGCGGCGAAACAGGCGCTGGCCGCCATGACCGAAGGCGACACGCTTCGCACGATGCTCGCGGGCCTGCGACGGCTTCTCAAGGTCACGCCCATCAACACTGTTGCACCGCGACGGCGGCTGGCGGATGAGACGGTTGCGCGAGGCGCATATCCGTTCGCTTAGCTGGGCAGCGGGCAATTTCGATTCGAACACCCATGATCAGCCACGAGAACACGAAGACACGAAACACAAGACGTCCTCTCGTGCTTTCGTGGTTTCGTAGCCTTTGTGGAATCGTCGTTCTGGCGACCGTCGTCGGAGCGTGCTCGAATGTCCCTCCAGAAGAGAAAGACTACGCGGCGAAGATCTCGGCCGACCGCGCGGCCAAGGATGCCGCCTTTGCCGCCAGCGACGATCCGGTCCCGCGTGCGAATCACACGGTGTTCCTGCCGCTGGCGTACTTTCCGATCGATCCGGACTACAACGTGCCGGCCGCGCTGAAAGCGTCGAACGACGAGACCGTCATCGAGATGCCGACGTCAACCGGCGGCGCCGACAAGTTTCGACGGGCGGGTACGCTGGAATTTGCGCTGAAGGGACACTCCCTGCAGCTGACCGCGTTCGTCCCAGCGGCCTCGAAGTCGGTCGATCGGCTGTTCGTGCCGTTCACCGATATGACGACCGGGACCGAAACCTATTCGGCCGGCCGCTATCTGGACCTCGATCGCACCGCGACCGGCATCTACGAGATCGACTTCAACCGCGCGTATATTCCCTACTGCTATTACAACCCCACCTACGAGTGTCCGTTTCCCCCGCGTGAAAATCGCTTGCAGCTTCCCGTACGGGCCGGGGAACGGATGAAGAAACGAGAGAATTGACTCTGCGCGCGGTAGTCTTCGATTTCGACGGCGTCATCGCCAATAGCGAGCCGCTGCACTTACGAGCCTATCAGGACGTTCTTGCCGACGCCGGCATCACGCTTACAGAACGTGATTACTACGATCGCTACCTGGGTTTCGACGATGTCGGGGTGTTTCGGACGATCGGCACCGAGCGCGGCGCTCGATGGGATGCAGCGGCGATCGACGCGCTGATTCTGCGCAAAGCCGCCCGGCTCGAGGTCCTCGAGCAGAATGTCTCGATTCTCTTCCCAGGCGCCGCGGCCACTGTTCGGCGCGCTGCTGCCGCGGTTCCTCTGGCGATCGCGTCGGGCGCGCTCGGTCACGAGATTCGACGCGTCCTGGATCGCGAAAACTTGACGCCGTGCTTCGTCGCAATTATCTCTGCTGAGGACACAACGTCCAGCAAGCCTGCGCCGGACCCGTACCAACTGGCCGTCGCGAAACTCGGCGAGTCGTTAGGGCAACCGCTGGCGCCCGATGAGTGTGTAGCCATCGAAGATTCCGTCTGGGGTCTGGAATCGGCGCGCGCTGCCGGGTTGCGGACGGTCGCGGTAACAAGTACCTATAGCTCGGACACGCTCAAAAGCGCAGATCTCATCGTTTCCTCCCTGTCGGATCTCGACCTCGACCTCCTTGCACAACTCTGCCGTGCCCAAGGGTCGGCCGGTCGAATTTGAACACTTATTCAACAACTTGGATTTTGGTCTCTGCTGACGATCTTTTACCGCCAATCCCCGTCCTGACTGCACGAAGTGCCAGTGATACTGGCCGGTAACGGACACCGACCTCTCTGGGGACAGCGTTCGTTTTCGGAGTTGTTTGTGACGCGTTTTAGGGGATTCGGAGGAGGCACGATGAGAGGTAGATGGTTCGCGTTCGCTGCGTTGATCCTGGGTCTTGCTGGGGCGACCGCGAATGCACAGATCACGGGCGGCAACATTACAGGCGTAATCAGCGACGAGCAAGGTGGCGTATTGCCTGGGGTTCTAATCACCGTCCAGGGCACTGATGCCACGTTGACGTTTACCACCGACACCACCGGCGAGTTCCGATTTCTGAACGTCGCACCTGGCACTTACAAGGTAACCGTTGCTCTGCCGGGCTTCACCACCGTCGTCCGCGACAACGTGGTTGTGGCCGTCGGGCGGAACGTCGAGCTTCCGATGACGCTAAAGATCGCGTCCGTCGCCGAAACAGTGACTGTCACCGGGGCTTCGCCGATTGTCGATACGAAGGCCACGGGCACATCGACCAACTTCACGGCGGACGAGCTGACGAAGATTCCGACCTCGCGGGATCCGTTCGCGCTCGTGCGAGGCGTTCCAGGTGTGCTCGTCGACCGGGTCAATATCGGCGGCAACGAGACAGGACAGCAGTCCAATTTTGCGAGCAAAGGCACCCGACCGCAGGACGCAGTCTGGACGATGGATGGCGTGAACATCACGGACATGGGCGCGACGGGCGCGTCACCGACGTATTTCAACTTCGATAATTTCGAAGAGATTCACGTCTCTACTGCCGGTCAGGACATCAAGCAACCGACGGGCGGGATGGGGTTGAACCTGATCGTGAAGCGCGGCACCAACAAGTTCCACGGTGGGTTCCGAGGGTATTTCGACAACGAATCGATGGAATCCGACAACGTGCCGGACGAGCTTCGAGCGACAGGCACGACACACGCCACGTCGGATCACAACAAACAGATCTCCGACTACGGTTACGACATCGGCGGTCCCATCTGGAGGGATCATGCCTGGTTCTATCATTCGTATTCAGTGCAGGACGTCCGGCTCGTCCGTCGCGCCGGGGCGCTCGTCGACAGGACGCAGCTCAAGAATCCCGATATGAAGCTGAACTGGCAGGCGACCCAGAAAGACATGGTCAGCTTTCTGTACTTCGACGGGTTCAAGATCAAGGACGGCCGCAGCCCAGGGATCTCCGGCATTCTGTTCGACGCGCCTACCGCCACCTATCATCAGGACAACGCGTACACGGACTTCCCGCTTCACGGACTTTGGAAGGTTGCCGACGATCGGATGTTCACGTCGAACATGTTCGTGTCGGGCAAATATGCGTACTACAACACGGGCTTCATCCTCGATCCGATTGGCGGACTGGATCAACAGGCAGGGCGAAGCTTCACGTTGGCGCAGTCGTTTGGGTCGGTGAACCAGAGCTACAACGCACGTCCGCAGCAGGTCGTCAACATCGATTCCAACTCGTTCTTGAACCTATTGGGCGGGTCGCACGACTTCAAGTACGGCTTCGGCTTCCGAACGACCGATGTCCGTCGCCGGCACGCTATGGCCGGGCAACATGATCCTCGGAATCGAGAACTCGCCAACGGACTTTCGCGCCCAGGTCTTCCGTCAGGGCTTCGGCGGTAACCGAGCGAATTACCTGGACTTCTACGTCGGCGACACGATCGCTCACAACCAGTTTACGCTCGACCTCGGCGTGCGGTTCGACCGCCAGTGGGGGAAGGCGCTGCCGAGTCAAACGCAGTCGAACAAGGCGTTCCCGAACCTGGTGCCCGGCATCGTCTTCGCCGGTTATGACTCGCCGTTCACCTGGAACAACTTCTCGCCGCGTGTAGGAGTCACGTACGCCTTGGATGCCGCGCGGAAGACAGTGGCGCGTGCGAGCCTCACCCGGTACGCCGGTCAGCTCAACACCGGGTCGATTGGATTCACGAACCCGAGTTCGACCGCGGGATCAGCAACCTATCGCTGGATTGACAAAAACGGCGATCACCTCGCGCAGACCGACGAGGTGCAACTCGATCAATTCATCACCGCCGGCGGCGGGTTCAATCCGGCGGCCCCCACGTCGGTCACCTCGGCCAACCAGATCGATCCGAACCTCAAGGCGCCTGTTACGTCGGGCATCGTCGTTGGTGTCGATCGCGAGCTGATGGCGAACCTCGCGGTGCAAGTGAACTACAGCTACACGCGCACCTCCGACCTGTTCGGAAACTTCTCGGGCGCCATTACGCCGCGTGTCGGGGTCGTCCCGGGTCCGAACGGCGACTACGCGCCGGGCACGCCGCTGACCGGCACCCTCCCGGACGGCACGCCGTACAGCATTCCGACGTTCATTCCGAATGCCGCGAAGGTGGCGGCCGGCGGCAATGGCTTCCTGCTGACCCAGGTGCCCGGCTATTTCAGCTCCTACAACGGAATCGAGCTCGGCGTCATCAAGCGCCTGTCGAACAAGTGGATGGCCCGCGTCGGGTTCGCCTTCAACAACGCGACGGAGCATTTCGACGACCCGAACGGGATGTACGACACCAATGGAAATCCGACCCGTACGCTGACGGAACAGCTGATCAACGGCGGGCAGTTCGCCCCACAGAGTGGCGGTAGCGGCGCGGGCTCGATCTACATCAATGGAAAGTGGACGATCAACGCCAACGCGATGTATCAGGCGCCCTATGGCATCGAAGTGAGCGGCAACGTCTTCGGCCGTCAGGGCTACCCGTACCCTCTGTTCCGGCAGGTGTCGCTCGGAAGCGACAGCGGCCTGTCGGTTCCGGTGGTGCCGGAGGTCGATACGTTCCGGTACGCGAACCTGTGGAACACGGACCTTCGAGCAGCGCGCCAGTTCAAGACCGACAAGGTCAACCTGCGGGCGATCCTTGACGTCTTCAATGCGTTCAACGCGAATACGGTACTGGTCCGGAACAACAACATTCTGTCTACGAGCTTCAATGCGATCGCACAGAACTTGAGCCCGAGGATCTTCCGCGTCGGTGTAGTCGTCGGCTTCTAGGGGACTCCGGCGCGTACACGTAAGGCGGGACCGACCGGGTCCCGCCCTTCTTTTTTTTGCGGTACTATCTACACGTGATCCCGCGGCGCCTGGTCAACAGCTTCACGCATGCGGCGCTCAGCCCGGATCCAGATCTGGCGGTGGCCGCCCTGATGATCGCGCGTGTCGAATACCCAAGGCTCGATGCCAGTCCGTATCTGGATCGGCTGGACGCCCTTGGTGACGAGGCGCGACGCCGTGTCGAGCTCGCATCCGCTCGACGCGCCGATGTGCCGCCGCACGCCGACCCGATCCTGCACGCCCGCGTGATGGCGCTGAACGCGTATCTGTTCGGCGAGCTGCGCTTTGCCGGCAACGACGTCCACTACGAGGACCCGCGGAACAGCTGTTTGAACGAAGTTCTGGATCGACGAACCGGCATCCCCATCACGCTTGCGCTCATTTACATCGAAGTCGCGCGGCGGGCCGGGCTTCACGTCGAGGGCGTCAATTTCCCGGGGCACTTCCTCGTTCGCTGCCCTGCACCGCGCGCCGTGCCGACCGCACGCGACCTGATCATCGACGCGTATCACGGCGGCGCCATTCTCTCGGAGGAAGAACTGCTCCGTCGCTACGCGCGGCCCGAGAATCCCGACGATGTACAGGCGCCGTCACGGCTGCTGGCGAAAGCGAACAAGCCGCAGATCCTGTCCCGCATGCTGCTGAACCTGAAGCACGTGTACGTAAATATGCATTCGTTCCCGCAGGCACGCGATATCACCGACCTGCTCCTGGCTGTGAATCCTTCGGCAATCGACGTGCTCAAGGATCGCGGTCTGCTTGCATTCAAGCTGAACGATTTTCCCGCCGCGCTGCGCGATCTCCAGGCCTATCTGCAGCTCTCCAGGAGAGCCGATCCGGAAAGCGACCAGCGGGAGGAGCACGAGCAAATCTGGGAGCACATCAAGAATTTGCGCCGGCGGGTTGCTTCACTGAACTGAACACAAAGCATTTCAGAGTTCAGAGTTCAGATTGATTAAAGATTGAATCGACAAGTCGCCTAATCACTCTGAAATCTGCGATCTGAAATCATCGCGTTCTCCGACGCTCCCCCTCGGGACACTCCGTCAGCAGCGGACACACACCGCAGTGAGGATCCGCCTCGGTGCAGGTGGAGGCACCGTGGTGGGAGAGATAGACGAACGCGCGCCGGTACGCATCGGCGTCCGGCGGCAACTCGGACGCGACGGCCGCGCGAATGGCTCGAGCCGTTCTGGAAAAATCGGCACGTTCTTCACCGAATCCCAGCCGCCGGGCCACGCGGCTCACGCGCGCATCGACCGGGAGCACCGGATGATCGGCGGCGAAGAGCAACATGCGGTACGCGCCCGCCTCGCCCATCTGCGGCAGGCCTTTGAGCGCGCGCCGAGCGGGCGCGAGCGGCCCTCGAATCACGTTCGGCAGGTCCGGCGAGCGGCGGAAATGATCGACGCCCGTCCTGAGCGCGCGCAGCCGTTGGTCGAGATAGGGCCCGGCGAGCGCGACAGTTTCTTCGAGCGTCTTCTGAGGCGTCCGCCACATGGCATCGGGCGTGAGCGCACGAGCCTTCCGGAGCGCCGCCAACGCGCCGTCGCGCTTTCGGGGCGTCGAATGGGTCGACAGCACTTCCCAGACAAAGAGCGCGAAGGGATCGCGGGGCGGCGCCGGAAGGGCGCCGTAGAATTTCTGCAGCTTCTGCAGCAGCGGCTCGAGGCGCGACAGTGACATTGCCGATCGACGCTATCTGCCGATCGACGCTATTTCCTGATACAGGATCGCCGACGCGATGATGCCGTTGTGGAAGTTCCCGACGTCGAGCTTTTCGTTCGGCGCGTGCGCGTTCTCATCCGGCAGACCGACGCCGAACAACACGGATGGCAATCCGAGTTCTTCCTGGAACGTGGATACGACGGGAATGGAGCCGCCTTCCCGCGTGAACACAGGTTTCCGGCCGAAGCCCCGTTCGATCGCCCGGCCCGCGGCCTGGACGAACGGGTTGTCGTACGAGGTCATCCATGGCTTGCCGCCATGCATCCGCGTGATCTTCAGCTCCATCGTTTTTGGTGTGATGGAGGCGACGTGGTCTTCGAACAGCCTGGCGATCTTGTCAGGATCCTGGTTGGGGACGAGGCGCATGCTCACCTTGGCCATCGCAACAGCGGGCAGAACAGTTTTCGCGCCCTCGCTGGTGAAGCCGGACAGCAAGCCGTTGACTTCGAAGGTCGGTCGCGCCCACGTGCGTTCGAGCGTCGAGTATCCAGTTTCGCCGAACACTTTTGGAATGCCGAAGGCTTTCTTGTATTGCTTCTCGTTGAACGGCAGCGACTCCCACGCCTTTCGCTCCGCGTCCAGCAGCGGCACGACATCGTCGTAGAAGCCGGGGATCTTGATCCGCCCGCTGCGATCTTTCATCTGCGCGAGCATCTGCGCGAGCACGAACCCCGGGTTCGCGACGGCGCCGCCGAACGATCCCGAATGCAGGTCGGTGCTGCTGCCGCGCAGATCGATCTGAAAGTACACGAGGCCGCGGAGACCGTAGCACATCGACGGCACGCCGCGAGCGAACATCGGCGAATCCGAGATCACGACAACGTCGGCGCGAAGCTCGTCCTTGTGAGCCCGGATGAAATCGTCGAGATGCGCGCTGCCGACCTCCTCTTCGCCCTCGAGAATGAACTTGATGTTCACGGGCAGTTCACCGCTCTGCTTCATGTGGGCTTCGACAGCCTTGAAGTGCATGAACACCTGGCCCTTGTCGTCGGCTGAGCCGCGCGCGTAGATTTCGCCGTCGCGAATCGTTGCCTCGAACGGCGGGGAAAGCCAGAGATCGAGCGGATCGACCGGCTGTACGTCGTAGTGGCCGTAAAAGAGAATCGTCGGCGCGTTTTGAGCGCCAAGCCAGTCGCCGTAAACAACCGGATTGCCAGGAGTGGGAATCAGGCGAACGTTCTGCAGGCCGATGCGGCGCATCTCGTCGGCACACCATTCCGCGCAGCGCGTGACGTCGGCGGCGTGTTCGGGCAGCGCGCTGATGCTTGGAATCGCGAGCAGCGCCTTCAGTTCCTCGAGGTATCGGTCGCGGTTGATGTTGATGAAATCGATGACCTTGTCCATAGATGTCCGTCCCTGCTATGCCGGCGCGATCAGAGGCTCCACTGGCCGTTTTCGTCGACCGCCACCCCCTCTGCCCTGAGCTTGTCGAGGTGCGCGCGAACATTTTCGCGCGCCGCCGGCATCAGCGCGGAGTCGAGACCATCATAGATGGATTCGGCGATCGCCTCCACCGTGTGGCGGCCGTCTCGTAACGCGGCCACGACCTGATGTTCACGCATGCGCCGGTGCTCGAGGTGGGCCGTGATGACACGTGCCGGATCGTCGATCCTCGGACCATGGGCTGGCAGGATGATGCGCGGCCGCAAGTCGAGCAGCCGTTCGAGCGATCGCATATAGCTCGTCAGATCTCCGCCGCGGCTCGAATGAATCATCACGCTGCCGCCTGAAATCATCAGGTCGCCGGTGAATGCGGTGCCACTGGCTTCATCCCAGAAAGCCACGTGATCCGGCGAGTGTCCCGGCGTATGGAGGACGGTCAGCGCGTCGCCGCCGATTGTGACGCACTCGCCGTCTGAGAGCGGCCGCCAGGTGACGTTGTACCGAGCGTCCTCGCCAGGCCACGGATATTTGGCAAACGTGGCGGCGGGGTGCCGGGAGGCGATGGCAGAGGCGCCCGACGCGTGATCCGCGTGCCCGTGCGTGACCAGCACGTGGCCCAGCCGGCAATGCTGTCGCGCGAGGTGGGCGTCGATATCGGTCAGGTGTTGTTCGTGTCCGACGCCGGCATCAACGAGCGCAATCGATCGGCCGGTGCCGAACAAGTAGGTGTTGTTGCCAGCCCCGGTCATGGGGCTGGGATTGTGCGCGTCGAGGAGCGTCGGCATGAGAGGGGGTCGGATGGGGTCAGACCCCAGCCAGGAGCCCGCGCACGGCGGGCGGCGTCAGACCCCTCACGTCCCGCCGAAGCCGATTGTCACGCCGTCGCCGTCGACAATGACCGGCACGGCGCGCCGGCCATTGCTGTAGCGAAGCATTCGCTCGAGATCGGCCGGCTGTTTCTTGACGTTGATGTATTCGAACGGAACATGCCGCCGCTCATAGTCGTCACGGGCGGCTTGCGTGTAGGGTCAAGTGTCCTTGCCGAAGATGTAGACCATGGGTCCATTGTAATGGACCGTCCGCGCTCAGACTATTCGGTAGTGTGCGGTTGGCGTCGACATTCTTCGAGCAGCCTCCTCGTCTCGGACGACAGCGGCAGCGATTTCGCCGCACTGTAGTCGTAGCTGACCATGACGGTCTTGCCGCTCGCAATCAGACGCTCGCCCGGCACGGTGACGATTTCGTACACCAGCGCAAAGCTCGACGTCCCGATGTCACCGACGTTCAATCGCACTTCGAGCTCGTCGCCGAAATGCGCAGGCGCGCGATAGTCGCACTCTGCCCGCGCGAGGATAACGCGCGTGTGCGGTGACGGCGCACCGGTGAGATCGCGCCAGAACGTCAAACGACACTGCTCGCGGTACGTGAAGTACACCGCGTGGTTCACATGACCCATCGCGTCGCAGTCTCGAAATCGCACCGCCAGGCGATGGCGGTACGCCCACTCGGTCGGCATGGGAGGTAGAATACCCGACCACCGTGGACACGTTCACACCGGAAGAAGCACGCGCGCTCGCGCCGTATTTCACCAACACCGCGAAGCCAATCTTCGCGCTGAGGAATCTGCCCGAAACCGTCAAGGGTGCGCTCTTCGCGCGCTACTCGCGATCGGCGAAATCGGTGCGACGCCTGTTCCTCGACGAATTCCTCGGGCAGATCCAGAGCGACGCGGCGCCGGCGATGAATACGGTCGGCACGGCGCGCGCGGAACAACTCTACGCGCGGGTGCTGAGCGAATACGGCGACGACTCGGTTGCACAGCTGGGTGGCGCGCACATCGCGTGCGAAGGTGTCTCCAACGTTTTGACGAAAGTGCTCGAATGGGGACGTCTGATGGCGTACCTCGAGCAATCCACCCGCTACGTTCCGTACACGAACCGGCAGGACCAGCGCTGGCAGTACCACGTGCCGGAGGAACTCGACGGTTCGCCGGTTCGCGAGGCATTCATCAGCACGCTGGACGCAGCGTTCGAGACGTACGCGAAATGGATCCCAGCGATGGAAGCGCACTTCCGTGCGAAGTACCCGAAGTCTCCCGGCGACTCCGAGGGCGTGTACAAGTCCGTCATCCGGGCGAAGGCGCTGGACACGCTCCGCGGCCTTCTGCCCGCCGCCACCACGTCGAACGTCGGACTCTTCGGCTCGGGCCAGGCCTTCGAGGCGCTGCTCCTCCGCATGTTCGCCCATCCTCTCGCTGAAGTTCGCGCCTGCGCGAGCCAGATGCTCGTTGAGCTGCGGCACACCATTCCCGCATTTCTTACGCGCGTCGATCAACCGGATCGCGGCGGCCACTGGACAAACTATCTGGCTGCAACGCGCCACGACGTCCTCGCAACCGCTGCGGCGATCACCGACGACATTGCCGCCGAAGAGCGCGGCGAGGTGACGCTGACCGACTTCGATCCGGAGGGTGAGATCAAGGTCGTCGCAGCGGCGCTCTATTCGGCGTCGGCGCTGGCGGACGATCAACTGCTCGCTCTGGCCCGTCGGCTGTCGGCTGACGATCGTGCGGCGATTCTTCGCGCGTACGTCGGCAACCGCGCGAACCGCCGTCACAAGCCAGGCCGCGCATTTGAACGGACTCACTACCGCTTCGACGTCCTCGCGGACTATGGCGCTTTCCGCGATCTCCAGCGCCATCGTCTCCTGACGATCGAGTGGCAGCCGCTGAGCACACGACACGGATACGTCGAGCCGGCGGCCATCGAAGATGCCGGCGCGCTCGCCGACTGGCGCGCAGTGATGGATCGCTCGGCGGCGATGTACGAACAACTCGTGGCCCACGACCTGCGGGACGTCGCTCCGTACGCCGTGGTGATGGCGTATCGCGTGCGGTTCTACATGGACATGAACGCACGCGAGGCGATGCATGTGATCGAACTCCGCACCAGCCCTCAAGGTCACCCCTCGTATCGGCGTGTGTGTCAGCTGATGCACCGCGTGATCGCCGATGTGGCCGGACATCGCGGCATCGCCGCGGCCATGCAATTCGCCGATCACTCCGAAGTCGAACTCGAGCGGCTCCAGTCGGAACGACGAATGGCGTCGAAGAGACGCGGGGCTCGCGACTCGACGGGGGTTTAGCGTTTCTGTCGGGGATCAGACTCGACGCCCGGCTAGTCTCGCGGCTGGAAGCGCTGGTACTCGTCCAGAAAGGTCAGCGATTCGAACGAACGCATCCGATCGAAAAACAAGACACCGTCCAGATGATCGGTCTCGTGTTGGATCACGCGCGCGGGGAACTCCTGCGCTCGAAGCTCGATGCGACCGCCGTGACGATCCAGCGCGCGGACGATGATTTCGCGCGCCCGTGGCACACGACCGCGAATGTCCGGGATGCTCAAACATCCTTCCCAGTCCTCGACGATCGCGGGATCAACGACCGAAATCTCGGGATTGATGACGACGACTGGTTTGGGCTCCCTGGCTGGCTGTTCATCGTCGGTATCATCCGCGGCGTCCAGCGAAGCTACGAAAAGCCGCACGCTCTCGTGCACCTGCGGCGCCGCCAAGCCGACCCCGTGATACTCGCGCATTGTGGCGATCATGTCGTCGATGAGCTTCTGAAGGGCTGTCGTGCGAATCTCGGATTTCTCGAGCGGACGCGCCTTCGCGCGAAGGACCGGATGGCCCATGCGCGCGACCTTCAGAATCGACATGACCTTGGGAATTATACTTGGCACGCGTGGATCACCAGCCGCACGATGACTCGCACTTGTACCGTTTCTGTCCGCAATGCGGCGGACCGCTGGAGCGTCGACGGCCCAAATCGACCGATCGCGAGCGCCCGACCTGCGGCGCGTGCGGCTTCGTGTTGTATCTGGACCCGAAGGTCGCGGTCGGGACGATCATCGCGACTTCATCCGGTCGAATCGTCCTCGTGCGTCGCGCCATCGAGCCCGGTTACGGCAAGTGGGTGTTCCCCGGTGGTTACGTCGATCGGGGCGAACCGCTGACCGCGGCAGCCATTCGCGAAGCACGGGAAGAATGCGGCCTCGACGTGCGACTCGACGCACTCGTCAACATCTATTCGTACCCGGGCCGCACGCCTGTGATCGTGGTATACGCCGCCACACCGCTCGGCGGCACGTTGTGTGTCGACGATGAATGCCTCGAAACCTCCGAGTTCGAACCTGACGCGATTCCGTGGAGCGACCTCGCTTTCCGAAGCACGCATGACGGCCTTCGAGACTACCTCAACGGGTTGCGCCATCCGGTGGTTGGAGGCACCGGACGAACAGGATAGCTGCTCTCCCACCCCTCCTGCCCTATACTGAGCCGCATGAAACGCATCGCATTTGCCGCCTCGCTTTTGATGCTCGCCTCCGCGTTGCCAACCGACGCGCTGGCGTCGGCCAAACAGCAAGCCCGAAGAGAACCGGATATGTGCGCCCCGCCGCCCGGGGCGCAGCCGCTCCTGCCGGCCAAGCTGCTGCCGGGAATGGGCATCACGAACGACTTTCCGGTCACGACGAGATCCGAGGACGCGCGCAAATTCTTCCTGCAAGGCGTCTCCCAGATTCACTCGTTCTGGTTCGTCGAATCGGAGCGGTCGTGCCTGCAGGCGCTGCAATACGACCCCGACATGGCGATGGCGCACTGGTGCATCGCGCTGAGCGCGGCAGGTGACTATCGGCCCGCATTTCAGTTGCTGCGCAACGCCGCGAATGCCGGGGGGCCACGTGGCGGCGGCGCCGCGGCAGCGGACGCAGCCGGCGACACGGTTCAGCGGACTGCGAACGGCGCCGCCGTCAACCCGCAGATTCGCGCGCGCGAAGCCATCGCCAAAGCCATGGCGCTCCGCGACAAGGTCACAGGACGCGAGCGACTCTACATCGAAGCGCAGGCCGCGCGCCGCACGCCTGGCAACAAGGACACCGCCGACGCCGCGTATATCACTGGACTGCGAAAACTGGTCGCCGCATATCCCGACGATCTCGAAGCCAAGTCGATGCTGGGCCTCGCGCTCGACAACGGCTTCGATTCGGTCACCAAAGAGCCGCGCGAACATACGATGGAAGCGATCGGCCTGCTCGAAGAAGTTGTATCGAAAGACGATTCACGGTTCGGCGCGCACCACTACCTGATTCACGCGTGGGAGGGCAGCAAGACTCCGGAGAAGGCCTGGCATTCGACCGCGCGCTACGCGGGGTACGTCGTCGATATCCCGCACGCGGCGCACATGCCCGGACACATCTACGCGCAGAGCGACAAGATTCAGGAAGCGATCTCGGCGTTTTCGGCCGCGGCGGCCATCGAGCGCAAGTGGATCGCATCCGATTCGCTGTACCCGACAGGACATCACGGTCACAACGTGCACTTCCTGATTCATGCCCTGAATCTCGGCGGGCGCTATCAGGAGTCGTTGACCAACGCGCACGAGTTGCTGTCGTTCAAGGAGAACCCGCGCGAGCGCGGCGGCAACGTGCAGACCGGTCCGTGGCGGCAGGGCTATTTCGGACTCATCAAGACGCTGGTTCGCTTCGAGAAGTGGAACGAGATCCTCGACGGCACGACGATCCCCGCGTACTACAGGCCCGAGCAGAACGCGTGGCGTCACTGGGCGATGGGCCTCGCGTACGCAGCGACCGGGCAGATGGACCAGGCCAGGTCGATGCTGGCCGACATGCGCAAGGATCTCGACGGCGTGACGTCGACGAAGGAACCGATCAGCATCGGCACGCAGGAACTGGAGGCGGCGATCGCCGTCCGAAGCGGCGACCGAAAAAAGGGATACGAGCTGTTCCGCAAGGCGGCCGATCGCGAAGCGGCGATGCTTTACACCGAGCCGCCCTCGTATCCTCGTCCCGTGGCGGAAGGTTTTGCGAACGTCGCGCTGGCGATTGGCGATTTCGCGGCCGCCGAGAAGGAATACCGCGAAGCACTGACGCGCGAGCCGGGCAGCGGACGCGCGTTCTTCGGTCTCGCTGCAGCGCTCGATGGCCAGGGCAATACGACGGCTGGCCGAGCAGCACGCGAGCGCGCAGCGAAAGCGTGGGCCAGTGCCGACGCGGATTTGCCGCAGATGCGGACGCTGAAGGCGACGACTGCCGCCGGGCAGTAATGGTTGCTAATTGCGACTGCTGATTGCGCAATCAACCAGCAATTTGCACCCTGCAATCAGCAATTCTCGTTATTTCTCCAACACCGCCGCGACCAGATCTCCGAGCTGCCGCGGCGTGAAGTCCTTCCCTTCGACGGTCGCCGCGAGGTGGCCGTCGCGATCGATGACGGCCGTCTCGAGCGAGTGCGTGATCATCCCCTCTTCAGGCCAGTACTGAATGCCGAACGCGTTGCAGACGCGTTCGATCTTCGCGCTGTCGCCTGTCAGGAAATGCCATCCCGGTCCGCCTGCGCGATTGGACGCGGCATAGGCAGCGAGCATCTGCGGCGTGTCGTACGTCGGATCGAAGCTGATCGTCAGCAGCACCAGTTCACGATCCATCTGCGCCTGAAAGCGGCTGCGGATCGCCCGGAAATTTTCCACCATGCGCGGACAGTAGTCGGGCAGCGGGCACCGCGTGTAGATGAACGTAACGGCAACCACTCTGCCTTTGAGCGACGACAGGCTGACCGCGGCGCCGCTCTGATCGACGAGATCGAAATCCGGCACGTGCGCGCCGACCGGAATCAGGACCGGGACCGACGGCGACTGCTGCAGCCCGGCGTCCACGGGCGCCGCCGAGATGACGTCGATGCGATCCACCCACGAACGATCGCTTGTGACCGACAGACGAAATCGTACGCGATCGCCCGGCGTGAGCTTCACGCGGCGCGCCTTCTCCTGGAGATCGAACGGCATGGCCATCGCGTCCATGAACTTTGGAACGGCGTCGTGGGAAATCGTGACCGATCGGGGCCGATCGACTCGGAGGACGAGGCCGGTCGTCGTGTAGTGCCGCGCGCAGCCCGAGCACAAAACAAATGCAACCACGACAACACGAAGCCGCGAACAGCCATCATCGCTCTTCTTCGTGTGTTCGGGCTCTCGTGGTCGCGTTTGAATTGCCCTCACGCAATCGTGACGTCTTTGCTGAGGTACACGTCCTGGATCGCGTTCAGCAGCCGAACGCCCTCGGCGAGCGGACGCTGAAAGGCTTTGCGGCCGGAAATCAGCCCCATGCCGCCGGCTCGCTTGTTGATGACGGCGGTCTTCACCGCTTCTTTGAGATCGCTCTCGCCGGCTGACGCGCCGCCCGAGTTGATCAGGCCTGCACGGCCCATGAAGCAGTTGGCGACCTGATAGCGCGTCATGTCGATCGGATGATCGCTTGTGAGCTCGGAATACACCTTCTTGTGCGTCTTGCCGAAGTTCAGCGCGTTGTAGCCGCCGTTGGTCTCGGGCAGCTTCTGCTTGATGATGTCGGCTTCGATCGTCACGCCAAGATGATTCGCCTGTCCCGTCAAATCCGCGGCCAGGTGATAGTCTGCCTCTTTGGTCTTGAACTCGGAGTTCCTCAGGTAGCACCACAGAACCGTGAACATGCCGAGTTCGTGCGCCTGATGAAACATTTCGGTCACTTCCTGGAGCTGCCGCTTCGATTCCTCGGACCCGAAATAGATCGTCGCGCCCACGCCGACTGCCCCCATCTCGAACGCCTGCCGCACGTTGGCAAACCGGATCTGATCGAAGCTGTTCGGATACGAGAGAAACTCGTTGTGATTGAATTTGAGCAGGAAGGGAATCTTGTGCGCGTACCTCCGCGCGACGGATCCGAGCACGCCGAGGGTCGACGCAACGCCGTTGCACCCGCCTTCCATCGCCAGCTTCACGATGTTCTCGGGATCGAAATATGCGGGGTTCGGCGCGAACGACGCGCCCGCCGAGTGTTCGATGCCCTGGTCGACGGGCAGGATCGATACGTAACCGCTGCCAGCCAGGCGTCCGCGGTTGAGAAGCGCCTGGAGACTGGTCAAGACTCGCGTCGGGCGATCGGATGCCAGCGCGATCCGCTCCACGAAATCGGGCCCTGGCAGATGCAGCGACTCTTTCGCAATCGTGCGGCACTGATGCTGCAGTAACGACCGCGCGTCATCTCCCAGAATGGCTTCCAGATTTGATATTTGGGCGACTGTCCCTGCCATAACACCCTCGGCGGTTTGAACGTTCAAAAGGACCCATTATCTTAACATCGGCGTTGCGCCTGGACAGCGGAACTGCTCGGTCACGGCGGCCTCTGTCGCAGCGCGCACCATCTCCGCGATCGGCAGCGCGCGCTCCACCTGGGCGATATCTTCGGATTTTGCGCGGGTTTCAGGGTGCCGGGGAGTAAAGAGCGTACAGCAGTCCTGATCGGGAATGATCGAGATGGGAAACGTGCCGATACGCCGGGCTTCGTCCACGATCTCGTCCTTGTCCATTCCAACGAGCGGCCGCAACACCTGCATCTGGGTCGCACCCGCGATCGCGGTCATGTTTTCCAGCGTTTGCGATGCAACCTGACCGATGACTTCTCCCGTGACGAGCGCGCGCGCGCGCCAGGTTCTCGCAAGCCGTTCGGCGATTCGCAGCATCAGGCGCCGATAGACGACGACCCGCAGTGCCGGCGGCACGGCCAGGACGACCTGTCGTTGAATCTCGCCAAATGCGACCAGCACGAGGCGCGACCGCAGTTGGTACGAGGTGAGCAACGCCGCAATTTCGCGCACTTTCTCCTGCGACGCGCGCGACAGAATCGGATAGCTGTGAAAGTGAATCAACAGCACCGAGCAGCCGCGACGCATCATCCGATAGGCCGCAACCGGAGAATCGATGCCGCCCGACAGGAGACACGCCACCCGGCCCCCCGTTCCGGTCGGCATGCCTCCGGCGCCGGGTTCCTTGCCGAAGAAATAGAACGCACCTTCCGGCAGCATCTCGACGTGAATCGTCAGCGCCGGATGGTCCAGATCGACCCGCCATCCCTTCGCGAGCTTGATCATGCCGCCGACTTCACGCTCGACCTGGGGCGACGTGAACGGCAGCGTTTTGTCCGCGCGCGTAGCGGAAACCCGAAACGAATCCTGCTGACGATCGCCGAGGTCGGTCAGAATCGCAGCGGCCAGGCTCGAAAACTCGTGAGGTCCACGATTGGCGTTGGAGAAGTTCGCGATTCCGAACACCTTTCGCAACCGCGCCCGCACCTCGTCCCAGGGTGCGTCTGGACCGAGCCCGATCTCGATGCGACCCATGATCGATCGAACCTTCACGATAGGAAGTCCGGCCAGCGCTGTCTCGATGTTGCGCACGAGCAGCCTGATGAACCAGGGGCGGTTCCTGCCCTTCAGCGCCAGCTCTTTGTAGTGGACAACGATCGTGTTCATTCAAGATTTGGTAATCGGGCAATGGGGTAATCTGATAATTGATTGAGGGGTTGCGCGACGCGCGCCGCCCCGATCGCCCAATCAACGACCCAATTCAATTACGTTACCCGATTACCCGATGCAGCAGTCAGCCGCCCTGTGTCCCGATCGGACTGCAGACTCGATAGTGGCCGGCAGTCCGGTATCGATCCAGTCGCCGGCCAGGCAGAAGCCGCGCACTCCAGTCTCCGTTTGCGGTCGCGGCGGCTGACCGGGCGCGAGTGAAAACGTTGCTCGGGGCTCGCGAACAACGCTTGCCCGCACGACTCTGGCCGATCGGACGTGCGGCAGCGCAGACATCAGCTCTTCGATCGCCGTTGCCACGACATCCTCGTTCGTCCGGTGGAGCATCGGCTCGGCACCGCTCGAGACGAGCGAGAGGTGGCCGGGCTCGCCAGTGCCGAAGATCGCTCCTTTGTCAAAGACCCATTGCATCGCGCGTCCAGGCAGTCCGACGAACGACTCGTCGAGCACGCGCCGATCGAGCCAGAGATTCACCGTGACGATCGGCGACGAAGCCATCTGCCTGGCACGTTCCACGACCGGCCCGAGCGCCGGCGGAACGGCGTCGAACAAATCGGACAGCGCGAACCACGGGACCGCGGAAATCACACGAGCGGCATTCCACACTGCGCCGTCGGCCTCGACGGCGGCGACAGTGTCGCCGTCAACTCTCACCTTCGCCATCGCGCCGGCGCGAACGTGCCCGCCGCCAGCCGTAATGTAGTTTCGCGCGGGTTCGGCATACATCTGGTCGAGCGGCTTCGTCGGCAGTGCGACTGCAGCGGCGCGCGAATCGGCGCCGAACATTTCGGCGAGCACCCTGGCAAACGTTGGCGCTGCAGCCTGTTGAGGGGGCTGATTGAGGGCCGCGAGCGCCAGCGGGTTCCACAGCATTTCACGAATTCGGGCTGACTGGCCGTGATGGACGAGAAAGCTCTCGACGGTTTCGCCCGGCGAGGCCGCTTGCAGTTTCGAGCCCGGCGTCAATGCCTTTCGAGCCAGACGAAGCGGGCCGGCCATGCCCAGCACGCTCAAGCGATCGTTCCATGAAAGCCCGTCCCAATCGAGCACGCCCGCGAGCAGGTGCAGAGGCGGCGGCAGGCTGGGACACACGAGCCGCGACCGGCGGCCATGCCGGTCGATCATCGTGACGGCAAGCTGCGGCTGGATGCTCACATTGCCGACGGCGTCGATTTCGCCAAGAAACGCGAAGGTCTCGGTGTAGCAGCCGAGCAGCACGTGCTGACCGTTGTCCACGACGTCACCGGTGTCGCGATCCGGAAATGCCGTGGCGCGCCCGCCGAGCCGCGACTTCGCTTCGAGCACGAGAACACGTGCTCCACGGGAGGTCAGGCGCACGGCAGCGCTCAGACCAGCCCAGCCGGCTCCGATAACGATCACATCGTAGTCAGTCATACGGGGAACAGCCATTGTCGGAGCGCGATGATTGCTTGCTTCGGCCGAGGCACGCGCAATCCTGGATTGAAGACATCGTAATCGCTCCGCTCGATACGGCGAAGCGTTTCGAAGTACACGGCACGCATGATTTCGGCGGCGACGAGCCGCTTCCGGTCAGCCGGCGGCAGCGCGGTGCGGGCGCGCGCGTAGAAGTCGTGCGCGCGACGACACTCGAATGCCACGACTCGCCGCACCGGCTCTGTCGCCACTTCCGTTTGCAGATCCTCGATGCTGCACCCGCATTCCGCAAGATCCGCAAGGGGAAGATATACGCGGTCGCGCCCGAGATCGTCCTTGATGTCGCGCAGGATGTTGGTCAGCTGCAACGCCACGCCCAGATTCAGCGCGTACTCCGACGCGCGCGGATCCCGACAGCCGAAGATGCGAATGCAGATAAGTCCCACCGCCGACGCGACGCGCCGGCAGTATTCCAGCAGGTCGTCGAAGGTCGCGTATCTGCTGGTATGCAGGTCCATCGCCACGCCGTCGATCACATCGTCGAACGCGTGCCGCGGAAGGCCGAAGCGCGCGACCAGCGGCTGAAGATTCAGACCCTGCTTGGTACAGGGTCTGCCTCCGTCGAAACAGCGCGCCAGTTCTGCTCTCCAGAACGCCACCGCTGCCCGCCCCGATGGTAATCCGGCTACCGCCATCGGCTGCTCGTCCACGGCATCGTCGACGGCACGGCAGAAATCCCACACCGTGATCATCGCGCGCCGCTGCTCGGCCGGCAGGACGAGGAACGAGTAATAGAAGCTGGTGCTTCGGGGCATCAGGCCCGCGACCAGCGCGCGGCACCCCAGAGGATCGCCGGGAGATCGGCGACGCCGAGCGTCGGCCGATACGAAAGAAGGTCGCGACGCGCGCGGTCGGTGCGATCGAGGACGCGACGCCCTCCGAGCCACGTGAAGCGCAGCTCGTACCGGAGGCGGCCGGTGACCGCATCACACACGGCGCGGCCATCGGCAAACAGCTTGCGTGTGACGACGACGCATTCGCCGACGGCGCACGTCCAGGCGGCGTTCAGGTGCGACGATTGCAGTTCGGCTTCGTTTGCTCCGCACGCCGTCTGCACGTCGATCGGGATGTACAGGCGTCCGGCCCGCCAGTCGCGACCGAAATCCTGCCAGAAGTTCGTCAACTGGAGCGCCGTGCACAACGCATCGGACGAGCGGTCGATCGCCTCGCCGCGGTAGCCGGCGACGCGCAGCACGAGCCGACCGATGGGATTCGCAGATCGGCGACAGTAATCGAACACGTGGCTCCACGAAACGTACCGGGTGGTCATGGTATCCTGCTCGAACGCGCTGACGAGATCGTCGAACAACGCGATGGGCAGATCGAGCGCGCGAATCGAGTGCGCCACCGCGGTCATGATCAAGTCGCCGTGATCGGCCGGCGGTTCCGACGGCCGGTCGATGTCGATCGCGTTGTGTAGCCGCCGTCGCCACGCGTCGAGAGCGGCCCGCCGTTCCGCGGCCGGCGTGGTTCCTTCGTCGGCGATATCGTCGGCCACGCGCGCGAACGCGTAAATTGCAGCAACGTGCGAACGCATCGGCGCCGGCAGCAGGCGCGACGCCACCGGAAAGTTCTCGTAGTGCGATTGCGCCAAGGCCTCGCATGCCGCGTACGCCTGCGCCAGCCACTCGGGCTCGTGAGACACCGCGGCATTTTACGCCCCTCTGATGCGTGATTTCATCGCCGCTCTCGTCGCGCTCGCGCTGCTGTTCGCGGCCGCGAAGCTTGCGACGACGCTGCAGGCCTATCGCCGGCGGCGCCAGCGCGCACACGACTCCGAAAAGGCGCTCGGTCGCACGATTGTCGCGGAGATCCCCGGGGATGCTGATCTGCGGTTGTTCACGGAAGATCGCGTTCGCTTCTACTACGGCGATCGCTCGATTGACAAAGATCTGATCGTCGCCGTCCGCGTGCTGATCAATGGCGCGCCGATCGCCGCTTATGAGTCGCAGTGGCATGGCCGCGCCACGCGCCGGCAGGCCACCAGCTTCGAGGACCGGCCCGAAGGCATTGCGCGCGACAGGTGGGATATCGCCATAGAGACCGTGACGGGTACGACGCTCGTGGAGTGCGGTGCGATCCGGGAGCGCGTGTCGCAGGAGTTGGCGAGAATCGTTTTCGATGCGGTGAAGAGAGAGCTGGAGAAACGAGATGCTGAAACGAAATGACGGGTCGAACGACCTTCGACGCGGAGTCCGCAGAGCACGCAGAGATACTTGCGCGACGGCCCTACCACTCAATCTCAGACATTCCGGCTCGATGATTGACGACGCGCGCAAGCACGAACAGCAGATCCGACAACCGATTGATGTATCGCAGCAGCACGGGATCGACCGGCGGGTCCAGCGCAACCATGCGGCGTTCCGCCCGGCGGCAGACCGTTCGGGCGAGGTGCAGCATCGCGCCTGCCCTCGACCCGCCAGGCAGAATGAAACGCTTCAGGGGCGGCAGCTCCACATCGAATCGATCGATCGCGTGCTCGATCCGTGTCACGTCGTTGTCGCTCACAAAGGCTTTGACGATGGTCGGCTCGAGCTTCTCGGACGGATCGGCCAGCTGGGCACCGAGCGCGAACAGATCGCGTTGAATCGGTGACAGAATTCCCAGAAGATCCGCGTCCAGTTCTGACGTGCAGGCCACGCCCAGCAGAGCATTCAACTCATCGACCTCGCCGTACGCGTCAACGCGCGCATCGTCCTTTCGCACGCGCGTGCCGCCGACGAGCGACGTCTGGCCCGAATCGCCGGTTCGCGTGTAGATTTTCACGGTAGCCCGAGTATATGCGCAAGCCCGGACACCTGCCGACACCCGCGCCGCCCGATCGCCGTCGCTTCCGCCGTCGCCTGCTCGCATGGTATCGCCAGCATGGCCGGGACCTTCCGTGGCGCAAGACCGACGACCCGTATCACATCCTCGTCTCTGAAATCATGCTGCAGCAGACGCAGGTGGACCGCGTGCTCCCCAAATACGCCGAGTGGATCGAGAAGTATCCGTCGCTCCACGCGCTCGCAGCGGCCTCAGAGGCGGATGTCGCAGCAACGTGGCGCCCGCTCGGCTACAACATCCGGCCGCGCCGGCTGCAATCGATCGCGCGGGAATCCGTCGCGAACTACGGCGGTGCGTTGCCATCTGACGAAGCCACGCTGCGTTCGTTCAAAGGCATCGGTGCGTACACGGCCGGCGCGATCCGAAGCTTTGCGTTCCGCGAGCGGGCCGCCATCCTCGACACCAACGTCGCGCGCGTGCTGTACCGTGTATTCGTCGGGCGGGG
This sequence comes from Acidobacteriota bacterium, assembly GCA_046728115.1. Lineage (GTDB taxonomy): Bacteria > Acidobacteriota > Vicinamibacteria > Vicinamibacterales > CAVVIG01 > CAVSWN01. Next base: position 39,100 of record JBKPDW010000561.1, read on the forward strand.
CGATCCCAAGAGCCACGCGATGAAGCGACACCTCTGGTCGGTATCGGACATGCTGGTCCCGTCACGGCAGGTGTTCGACTTCAATCAGGCTTTGATGGACTTCGGCGCGATGGTCTGCATCGCTCGCAATCCGCGGTGCCTGGTGTGTCCGATGGCCAAGGACTGTGCATGGCGCAGGACGAACGAGACCTGAGTGGGCATCAGAAGCCGACGATCGTCGTCACGGCCGCCGTTGTGGAACGCAACGGCTTGTTCCTGATCGCGCGTCGGCAGAAGGGCGTCCACCTCGAAGGCTACTGGGAGTTCCCTGGCGGCAAATGCTCGGATGGCGAATCGCTGGCCGCCTGCCTCATCCGCGAGTTGAGAGAAGAGCTCGATGTCGACGCGTGCATCGGGAACGAAATCTTCGCGACGAGGCATGCCTACGCGGACCGGCACGTCGAGCTGCATTTCATGCGGTGCGAGCTGCACGGAACGCCACGCCCGCTAGTCGGTCAGGAGCTGCGATGGGTGTCGCGACAGGAGCTTGCCCGTCTGGATTTTCCACCTGCTGACGCCGAGCTGATCGACAGGCTCACACGAACGGCAACGCCGTGACATCTGCAGCCGCGCCATCCACGGTCACAGTCGTTCCCGGCGAGATGAAGTCGCGATGGATGTACGCCAGCGCGATCGGGCTTCGCAACGCTGGAGACCAGGCACTGCTCGTGATCTGACCGATCGCGCGATCGGCGGCTCGTATCTCCGTCCCGCCGGCAGGGACGAGATCGCCGGTCAATCGCAGGCCAACGAGTTTGCGGGCGACCCGGCCGTGGCCGCGATGCAGGACCCGGATGATCACCTCCTGACCCACATAACATCCCTTGGTGAAGCTGATCGCGCGCGATTCGATCCCGGCTTCAAGCGGAATCGTCTCCTCGTCCATGTCCCGATGGAACAGCGGCACGCCGCCCTCGATGCGGATTGCTTCCGAGACTTCCAGCTCGAGAGCGGGAAGCCCGGCCGATGCCAGCGCCTCCATCAGCGCGACAGCCTGCCCGTGATCGACGTACAGATCGAAACCTGGCACGCCGGCATCGGTCGTTCTCGTCACGATTGCCGGACTGCGGACGTAATTCGCGCGAATGTTACCGTGTTCGGTCAGGGCGGTCAGCGTGTCCTCCGATGCGCCTTCGAGCGTCGACCCGACAACGCGAGCCGCCTTCGGCCCGACGACTGCGATTTGCGCAAACGTCGCCGACACGTCGCCCAGCTGCACATCCTCCGTGAAGACGAACTGATCGAGTTTTCCCAGAACCGTCTGTGCGACGTCGCCGGCTGTTGTCATCAGGATCGCGTCGCCGAGTTCGTACACGTGCATGTCGGCGATCATGCGACCCTGCGCAGTCAGATACGCCGCGTAACAACCCTGGCCGGCGCGCAGCGCACCAATGTCGTTGGTCAGCAAGCCCTGGAGATACGACGCGCGATCCGTCCCGGATACCACGATGCGGCCGCGATCGGAGCGATCGATGAGCGCAGCATGACGTCTCGCGGCATCGTACGTGCTGAAAACGCCGGCCGGAATCATGGTGCTATGCTGAGGCATGCGCTGGTTTCATTTTAGCCGTGCGATGTGTGCGGCGCTCGGCTTCGTGCTGCCCGCGACCGCCGTGGCTCAGCCGGCAGCGTCGCCTGGCGCTGCGGCCACGTTCACGATCTTTCTCCGCGCACAGCCGATCGGATCGGAACAGATTGCTGTCATCCATGGCACGGACGGCTGGTCGATCGTCAGCTCGGGCCGCATCGGCGCGCCAATCGACGCCATCGCCCGGCGCGTGGAAGTGCGCTACACGGAGGACTGGCGGCCGCTCGAATTGAGCATCGACGCCACCATCCGTGGACAGGCTCAGATGCTGCATACTGTGGTGTCCGACGGCACAGCCCAGACCGAGTTCACGCTGAACGGCCAGCCCTCCCAAAAAGCCGATCGGATCGATCCGTCTGCTGTGCTGATTGTGCCGACATCGGTGTTTGCGCCGTACGAAGCGCTCGCGCAGCGGCTGAAAACGGCCGCCCCCGGCGCGGAAATCCCGATCTACACCGCTCCATTGATGACGTTTGTGGCCCGCGTCGGGGAGTCTTCCCACCAGCAGATTCAGACGCTCGCGGGCGTGGTCGATGCGCGACGAATCCGCGTCACCCTTGCAGCGCCTGGCGCGCCGGTTGACGCCGACATCTGGACCGACGCGAACGGACGAATGATTCGACTGAGCGTACCCTCACAGTCGCTCGAAGTGGTTCGTGAAGACATCGCTGCAGTATCGTCGCGAAGCGTCCCGATTTCGAGGACGAACGACGAGGCTGTCAGAATCCCGAGCAACGGATTCACGCTCGCCGGCACCGTATCGAAGCCAACCGACACTTCCGCGGCTCGACGACCAGCGGTCGTCCTGGTCGGTGGCAGCGGGCCCATGGATCGCGACGGCCTCGCATTCGGTATCCCGATCCTGGGCGAAATCGCCGGTGCGCTCGCCGACGCCGGGTTCGTCGTCGTTCGCTACGACAAGCGCGGAATCGGCCAGAGCGGCGGGCGCGCCGAGTCGGCATCCCTCGCCGACTATGCCGATGATGTCCGTGCGGCCGTGAAGGTACTGTCGGAACGAAAGGATGTCGATCCCAAACGTATCGCCGTTATCGGTCACAGCGAAGGCGGATCGGTGGCCTTAATCGCTGGCGCAAGGGAAAAACGCATCGCGGCGGTTGCGCTCATGGCGACCCCTGGCGTCACCGGAGCCGAACTGGTTCTGGCGCAGCAGAAGCGCATCCTGGATCGATCGACGATGTCTGCCGAAGAAAAGCAGGCAAAAATCGAAACGCAGAAGAAAATTCATGATGCCGTGATCACCGGGAAGGGGCTCGAACAGCTTCCACCTGATGTTCGCCGTGCCGTCGATAATCCCGAGTTTCAGAGCATCTTGACGTCCGACCCGGCCAAACTCGTACCGAACGTTCGTAAACCCCTCCTCATCGTGCAGGGCGAGCTCGATACGCAAGTCGAACCTTCGAATGCCGACAAACTGGAGGCCCTTGCACGCCAGCGAAAGAACGCACCCCCGGTCGAGGTGGTGAAAGTTCAAGGCGTCAACCATCTGCTGGTGCAGGCCACAACCGGCGAGGCCGACGAGTACGGAAAGCTCTCCGATCGCCATGTCAGCCCCGAGGTGACGAAAACGCTGCTGGCCTGGCTGAAAAATATCTTCTGATTCAATCAGAGTGCGCTCAACGGAAGACTCGAGCATCCCCAAGATTCCCACTCAACCTGCCGCCATGCCTGACGACGATCTCCTGAACCGCGCTCTGAGTATTGCGCGCGCCTACATCGCATCGCGCGCAGACCGGCCCGTCTGGCCCACGATCGCGCTTGGCGACCTTCGCGCAGCGTTCCCCAGGACGTTGCAGCATGCGCCTGTCGAGCCGGCTGCCGCGATCGAGGAACTCGTTCGCGCGGCCGACCCGGGCCTCGTGAGCACGACCGGGCCTCGGTACTTTGGGTTCGTCACAGGGGGTGCGTTGCCGGCAACAGTGGCGGCCGAATGGCTGACCGCTGCGTGGGATCAGAACACGGCCCTCTACGTGATGTCGCCGGCCGGGGCGGTTGTCGAAGAGGTCGCGGGCGGGTGGCTGCTGGATGTGCTGGGACTCCCCTCCACAGCGAGTTTTGCGTTCGTGACCGGCTGCCACATGGCCAACTTCACCGGTCTCGCGGCGGCGCGGCACGAAGTGTTGCGGCGTGCCGGTTGGGACGTCGAAGCCGACGGCCTGGCGGGCGCGCCGCGGCTGCGCGTACTGGTCGGCAACGAAGTGCACGTATCCGTGATTGGCGCGCTGCGGATGCTCGGCGTCGGTTCGAACCACGTGATCCGTGTCGACGCGGACGACCAGGGCCGAATGCGGCCCGAGGCGCTCGCCCACGCCCTGGCCTCGGACGATTGCCCCTCGATCGTCTGCGCGCAAGCCGGCAACGTGAACACCGGCGCCTTCGATCCGCTCGACGCGATCGCCGACCTCACCGCCCGTCATCGCGCCTGGCTGCACGTGGACGGGGCCTTCGGACTGTGGGCATCCGCAAGCGCGGCGCTGAGACACCACGTCCGCGGCGTGGAACGCGCGGATTCGTGGGCCACCGACGCGCACAAATGGCTGAACGTGCCGTACGATTCGGGCCTGGTGTTCGTTGCGCATCCGGCTGCGCATCGCGCGGCGATGAGCATGAGCGCGGCCTATCTGATGCGCTCTGCCGACGAACCGCGCGAGTCAATGGATTGGACGCCGGAGTCGTCGCGCCGCGCCCGCGGGTTTTCGGTGTACGCCGCACTGCGATCGCTTGGGCGCCGGGGCATCGAGGACCTCGTCGATCGATGCTGCCGCCTCGCGCGCCGATTCGCCGAGCGCCTTCGCCAGGAGCCGACGATCCAGATTCTCAACGAGGTCGTCCTCAACCAGCTGCTGGTCCGCGTCGTCCCACCGCGCGGTGACGCCGATGACGCGACTCGCGAAACAATACGTCTCGTTCAAGAGGAGCGAGTGTGCTGGCTGGGCGGCACGCGCTGGCACGACATGGATGCGATGCGTATCTCCGTATCGAATTGGTCCACGACCGACGACGATGTCGACCAATCCGTCGAGTCGATCCTGAAGGCCGCTCGACGCCAGATGTAATGAGCTCTTTCAAACGTATCTCCAGCGTGACGGCGCTGTACGTCGTCGTTGCGCTCGTCATGACGTGGCCGCTGGCGACCGTCATCACGCGCCAGATCGCCGGCGACAACGGCGATACGTTGTTCAACTGCTGGGCGTTGCTGTGGACGAGCGGCCAGATCGTGCGCGCGCTGCGTGGCGATGTCGCTGCACTCGCGCAATACTGGAACGGCAACATCTTCTACCCCTCGCCACTGACGCTGGCCTACTCCGAACATCTCACCCCGCAGATGCTTCAGGCGTTCCCGGTCCTCAGCCTCACGGGCAACATCGTGCTGGCCTACAACGTGGTGTTTTTGGCGACGATCGTGCTGTCCGCGATCGGAATGTATCTGCTGGTTCGCGAACTCACGGGCCACGACGCCGCCGCATACCTGGCCGGCCTCGCGTTCGCGTTTGCGCCGTATCGGATGGACCAGTTCGAGCACATTCAGGTGCTGTCCAGTCAGTGGATGCCGTTTGCGTTTTACGGGTTCCGGCGCTTCTTCGTCACCGCGAACGTTCGCCCCCTCGTCGGCGGCGCTGTTGCGCTCGTGGCGCAGGCGTTGTCCTGCGGGTACTACCTGGCGTACTTCACGCCGCTGGCCGTGGCGTACGTGTTGTATGAACTGGTCGCACATGGAAAGTCTCGCGACGGGCGAACGTGGCGCACGCTCGTTTCGGTCGGCGGCGCGGCGGCCGTGTTGACCGCGACCTTTCTATGGCCGTACTTCCGCGTGCGTCAGATCGGGGATGTCGGCCTGCGGCAGATCGGGGAGATCGAACACTTCTCGGCCGACACGCATGCGTTTGCCACCGTCTCACAGAAGTCGCTGCTTTGGGGCACGCGCGTCCGTGCCATGCCACACGACGAAGGGCAGGGATTCCCGGGTTTCACGATTCTGGGCTTCGCCGCGTGCGCCATCGGTGTCGCGACCACGCGCGCCTCGGCTCGCGCACGGCAGGTATCAGCCGAAACATCGTCCGGACGCCGGCAGCTGGTTCGAATACTCGAGGTCGTGCTGACTCTGCTTCTGCTCCTGCTTGCTTACGTGCTTGTGAAAGGGCCCGACGTCTTGTCCATCGGAGGCGTGCCGTTTCGTTACGGATCGAATCGACTGCTCATCCAGATCGGCGTCGTTGGAATCGTGCTTGCGGCGATATCGCCCGCTTTTCGAGTGCTTCTGCGGGGTGTGCCGGGATCGTCGGTCAGTTTTTTTGCGTGGGGCGCGCTCGCGGCGGCGTGGATGTCGCTTGGTCCGACCATGTACGCGAACGGCCGCCGCATCGGTCCGGGCCTGTACGACATCTTCTACGAATGGGCGCCTGGATTCACGGGGCTGCGGGTGCCCTCGCTCAACTTCATGCTCGTGGCGTTCATGCTTGCGGTGTTGGCGGGGCTTGGAGCTGCGTTGCTGACGTCGGCATCGCGCGCGTGGGCCCGGGTCGTGCTGGTCGCCGGGATGATCGCGATTCTGGCGGAGAGCTGGAGTTCCGCGGCGCCGAGAGACGTTCCGATGCCACATCGAATCTACGACACGGTTCGCGCGTTGCCGTCTGGCAGTGTCGTCGCGGAATTTCCTTTTGGCAACGTGAGCTCGGAAATCCTCTATACCTTTTACGCGGGATTCCACCGCAAGCCGATCCTCAACGGCTATTCGGGATTCTTCCCTGGCAGCTACAGCACTCTCGTGGCGCGTCTTGCGCCGGTGCCGAAAGGCGAGGAAGCATGGGGCGCCCTGCTGTCATCTGGCGCGACCCACGCGGTTGTCCACGAAGATGCGACGGATTCGCGTGGTCTCATCGCTTCAGAATGGTTGCGCGGCCATCGCGCGCGGGAAACCGCGGTTTTCGGAACGGATCGTCTATTTGAATTACGCACGAAGTAGCGGCGATGAGCCCGGCGCTGCGCGCCGGTTCCTACGGCTGAGACGGGGATGACTCGTTCGAAAGTTGACCTGAGCCGCTCCGCGCTCGTCGCGTTCACTCATATCGCAGCGCTTCGATCGGATCGAGGCGCGACGCCTTGATGGCGGGAAGCAGTCCGCTGACGAGACCGACGAACATCAGGATCGTGGACGTGATGGCGACGAGCTGCACCGACAGGACCAAGTGAATGTCGGTTACCCGGCTGGCATCGTCGAGCAGTTCCGCCAGGAATGGCCGCGGGCTGAACAGCCAGACCAGGCCCATCGACAGCGCGATTCCGACGACGCCGCCTGCGAACGTCGTGACGATGCCCTCGAGGAGAAACTGCAGCAGGATCTCGCGGCGCCGCGCGCCGAGCGCTTTGCGCACGCCGATCTCACGCGTCCGTTCCTGCACGTTCACGAACATGATGTTCATGATGCCGACGCCGCCGATCGCCAGCGTCAGCACGCCGATGAACGTCAGCACCACCTTCAGCCCCGTGACGATCCCGCCGACGATCTGCTGGTTCTCTACGGAGCCATGCATGTTGACGGCGCGTGTGTCAGCAGGGCTGTAGCGATAGCGCTTTGCGAGGAACTCGCGGACCTGTTGAATCGCCTTGGGCTCGAGCATCGGCGAGACGGCCTGCCACACGAACGTATTGACGTACACGTTCTCGGTCAGCCCGCCCATCGTCGTCCACGGAATGAAGATGCAGTACTTGTCGGGACGGTTGTAGTTCGACAGCTGAACCTTCTCTTCCATCACGCCAACGATCTCGAACGGCTGGCCGCCGATGCGGATCGTTTCTCCCACCGGCGGAATGCCGGAGAACAACTTGCGCTCTACTTCGGTGCCGATGAACGCAACGCGCCGGCGCAGCCGTACGTCGTCGTCTTCCAGGAAGCGTCCCCCGGCCTGCGGTTTTTCCGCGCGCATGATTCCGTAGCTCGCCGCAACGCCGCGGACCAGATGGCTCGACTGCTTGTTGGCGTACACGACAGGGAACTCGCGCATGAACTCGGGACTGACGTTCTTGACCAGCGGCAGCTCGCCCATTGCGAGCACGTCATCGCTCGTGACGCGCACGCGCTTTCCGGCCCGCTCGCCACCGGCTTGCAGGCTCGTCTGGCCTGGAAAAGCGACGACTGTCCCGTCGGAGAACGCTCCGCGGAAGCCGGCATCCAGAGCGCTGCGGAATCCGTCGCCGTAGGCCAGGAGCATCACCACCGAGATGATTCCCCACGAGATTCCCAGCATCGACAGCGCCGCACGGAAGCGGTGGTGATACAGGCTGAACGCGGCTTCCCGAACGACTTCGCGGAAAAGCCCCCAGCGTATGAGGCGACGCGGCCTGCTGACGCTCTGTACCACGTACGAGGCGCCGGGCAGCACGTGAGATGGCGCGTTCATAGCTCGAATCGCAGCGCTTCAACCGGCGGCAGCTGCGCGGCTTTTCGCGCCGGATAGGTGGATGTCGCGATGCCGATGCAGACCAGCGTCGCAAGCGACAGCAGACCCGAGGGCCACGACAGAATCATTCCCGAGAACCGCTCCGGCATCGGCGCCAGGTTGACGAGGCTGCACAGCCCCAGCGCCAGCAGCATTCCGAGCCCGCCGCTCAACACGGTGAGGAAAAATCCCTCGAGAAAAAACTGACGCTGAATTGCCGATGTGGTTGCGCCCAGCGCCTTGCGGACGCCGATCTCGCGCGTGCGCTCTTTGACGGCCACCAGCATGATGTTCATCACGCCAATGCCGCCGAGCGCGAGCGTCACGATGCCGACGATGGTGAAGAACTCTTTCATGTGGCCGATCATCCGGCCGAACATCAGCGTCTCGAGCGATGTATCCCACATCGTGATCGCCTGCTTATCGTCCGGATCGAAGCCGTGGCGCCTGGCCAGAATGGCGCGAACGTTCTGTTCGAGCGGCCAATCCACGTCTTCGATTCGTCCGGTGCGCGAATCCAAAGCGCGGGGCAGCTCGTCGACCACCCAGTCCTTGGGCGCCACGATGATGTCCGACAGGGTGCCTGGCGGCGCGTCGCGGCGCGGCAGGTCCTGCGCCATTGCGGCAAACGGCACGAAAATCTTGTTGTTGTCCGGGCCGCTGTAGTTGCTGTCCTGGTTCTTTTTCCGGATCTTGCCGACCACGGTGTACGGCATTCCGTTGATGCTGATTACTTCGTTCAGGATGTTGCGTTTCCCGAAGAGCTGCTCTGCCATGTCGAAGCCGACGATAGCCACGCGCGACACCTGTTCTTCGTCAGTCGCAGCGAATGTGCGACCGTATTCCAGCTCGATTGTGCGGATGTCCTGGTATTGCGGTTCGATGCCGGTGACACGCGCGGTGGCCGCGTTGTATGCGCTCTTCACCTTCACGGCGCCACGTTCGAGCTCCGGGCTGACCACCGCAATCATCGACGACTCGATCGCGAGGGCGCGCGCATCTTCCAGTGTCAGCCGAATCTCGCGGCCGGCCCGCTCGCCGCCGGCCTGCAGGCTCGTGCGGCCGCCCCATATGATTCCGATATTCTTGCCGAGCTCGCGCAGCACCTTGTCGTTGCCGCGGCGGAACCCCTCACCCGTCGCAGAGAGGACGACCACCGAGATCATCCCCCACAGGATGCCGAACATCGTCAGAAAGCTGCGCAGCTTGTTCGCGCGCAGATTCTGGAACGACTGGATGATGGCTTCAGTCAATGGAGAGCGAGCCTCTGTGTGCCCCGAGCCTCGCGTGCAGCGCGAGACTCGGCGTGTAGCGCGAATCTTTTATTCCGCGACAGGCTCCGGATGCCCAGAAGATGTCGACGGGCAAGCGAAATCAAAGCGTGCGTCACGACGGGAGAATGACTTTGTCACCCTGCTTCAAACCGTCGAGCACTTCGATCTTGGTGCCGTTGCCAATGCCGATCTTCACGGCCACCTTCAGACGGCCAGTCTTCGTGCCGGGCGCCACGACGTTGACGTACGCGTTCCTCTGCGCATCGTGGGTGATTGCAGCCTCGGGGACGATCAGAACGCCGGCGTGCTCTTCGAGCACGATCTCGGCGTTTGCCGTCATGTTCGCCTTGAGCTCCTTGCCGGGATTGTCGATCGACACGCGCACTTCGAAATTCGTGACGTTGTCCTTCTCGACGCCCATCGGCGAAATCTGCGTGACACGGCCGCTGAAGACGCGATCGCGGAACGTCTCGACCCGGATGCGCGCCGCCTGACCGAGCCGCACGCGGCCGATATCGGCTTCGTCGACCTTGCCACGCACGAAAACCTGATCGATGTCGCCAAGCGTCATCACCGGCGTGGCGTTGGCGCCGAGATTCAGAATGGACGACACGGGGCTGCCGACCTCGACGTCCCGCGATAGCACGGTCCCGCGGATCGGCGCGCGGATCGTGGCGTTGGCCAGATCCTCGGCTGCCCGGTCTGCCGTCGCTTTTGCCTGCGCGACCTGAGCCCTCGCTTCGCCGACCTTGGCTTGTGCGACCGCCAGCTGCGACTGGGCAGCGCGCTTCCGGTTCTCCGCAACCTCGACCGCAACGTGAGCATCGTCAAGGGCCGACGGAGCCAGCAGGTGCTGACCGAACAGCGTTTGCGCCCGCTCGTACGCGCGGCGGGCGAACTCTGCGTCCGGGCCTTCCGCCTCGACAACGTTCTTCTTCAACTGGGCTTCAGCCGCATCGAGCGCCGCTCGCGCGGCCTGCAGATTCGCCTCGGCGCCGCGAAGAGCCGCTGCCAGCTGCTCTTTATCGAGTTCGACCAACACATCTCCGGCATGGACCGGCGAATCGATATCCACACGCAGCACTTTGATAATGCCGTTCGCCTTCGATTTGATTTCGACCTTTGTGATCGGCTCGACCTTCCCAGTCGCAACAACCGACTTGGCCATCGTGCCGCGCTCGACGACGGCGATGCGGGAGGGATCGACGTCCGCCGACGCTCCTTTCAGCGTGACAAAACCAACCGCGCCGCCGCCGATGGCCAGGACTGCCACAATTGCAGCGTACAGACCTTTACGAGACTCTCGGGCTCCGGATCTCATACGGAGAATGACGAGAGTCGCCAGATGGAAGTTCAAAAATCAGTAAGATATCGCGCCATGTGGACCCTGCAGCGATCCGAGCCGGCCGACGATGCGGTGACGTTTCGACTGAAGGCGGGCGCCGTCAAGACTGTCGGCCGTGCCCCGCGGGCCGATTTCGTTCTGGATGCCGCGCTCGTGTCGCGCATTCATTGCCGGCTGACCGCTACGGACGATGCGCTCGAGGTGGTCGATTTGTCGAGCACCAACGGGACGTTCGTCAACGACCAGCGCGTGCGAAAAGCGGTGTTGAGCGCCGGCGATCGGCTTCGCATCGGGCGTGTGGAGTTGACGGTGGGACAACAGAAGTTTGATTGACACAACGGCCACAACGCGCGCTTTGCGGTCTAGGTCTTTGTCAAGAACGGGTTGGTCCTCCGTTCCTGTCCAATCGTGGTATCCGGTCCGTGCCCGGAATGCACGATGGCGGAATCGTCGAACGCAAAGAGCACGTTGCGAATTGACGCGATGAGCGTGTCGTAGTTGCCGCCTGGCAAATCGACGCGCCCGATCGAGCCGGCGAAGAGCGTGTCGCCCACGAACAGATCGGTTCCGCGCTGCCCAGGCTTCCCAACCTCCAGGCAGACACCGCCGGGACAGTGCCCTGGTGTGTGATGCGTCCGGATTTCGTAGTCGCCCACGTCAAACATTTCGCCTGGTTTGTAAAACTCGTCGATCGGCGGCTGCGGCTCGACTTTCAGTCCAAACATCACTCCCGATTCGACGGCGCGCTCGTACAGGAACAGGTCATCTCGATGCAGATGAATCGGCGCGCCGAGCGCCCGCTTGGCTGCGGCAACGCCCGCCACATGATCGACGTGCGCATGCGTCAACAGGATGTGACGGATCTTCAACTCGTGGCGCTCTGCAAACTCCAGCAGGCCGGCGACCTCCTCGCCAGGATCGATGATCACCGCCTCGCGCGTCGACTCGCAGCCGACGATGAAGCCGTTCTTGAAAAAGGGACCGACCGCCTGGCTCTCAACTATCATGATGTCTCATGATACTAGCCGTCCTCGACGACCTCATGTTCACGTCGAAGATCAAAACCGCCGCGAATCAGCTTGGCGTGACTGTCACTTTTGCGCGATCGGCAGAGAACGCATTGGCGGACATGCGGAAAACACCGCCCTCGCTCGTGATTCTGGATCTCAACAATCCCCGCACGAACCCCCTGGGGATCGTCGCGGCCATGAAGCAGGATGCGACGCTCGCGTCGATACCTACGGTCGGGTACGCCTCGCATGTGATGGTCGATCTCATCAATGCCGCCAGACAGGCCGGCGTCGGCGAGGTGCTGCCTCGCTCTGCGTTCACGGAACGACTCGCTGACATTCTTCGGCGATGACCGGAGGCACGCCCGCACTGTTGAACCTGGCTGACGTTCTTCGCGCGCGCCGCCGCATCGCGGCGCACGTCAGGCGGACGCCGCTCGTCTCCTCGCCCTGGCTCTCTGACGTTTCGGGTGGGAACGTTTTGCTGAAGCTCGAATCGCTGCAGCTCTCCAACTCGTTCAAGTCACGCGGCGCGTTCAACGCCGTTATGGCTCGACTCGAGCACGTCGGCCGTCCAATGGCGCCACTGGTCACCGCGTCCGCGGGCAACCACGGTCGTGCGCTCGCGGCCGCCGCGGAGACGTTCGGGTTTCCGGTCGTCGTCTTCACGCCGGCGGATGCGCCGCGAACCAAACTGTCCGCCATCGTGCGGCACGGCGCGACCTTGCGAGCCGAGGCACGCGATTACGACCACGCCGAGGCTCTTGCGAAAGCCTTTGCGGTGGACACCGGCGCAGATTTCATCTCGCCATATAACGATGTCGACGTCATCGCCGGGGCCGCGACGGTTGCGCTGGAGATCTTCGAAGACGCCCCGGCAACCTGCACCTTTGTCGTGCCTGTCGGCGGCGGCGGACTCATCAGTGGCATGGCGGTTGTTGCCAGGGCGATCGCGCCCGCCTGCTCCGTCATCGGTGTCGAGGTGGAGGCCTCGTGCGCCTTTCAAACCAGCGTACACGCTGGCCACCTCGTGAGGATCGCGCCGGGCGTGACGCTGGCCGACGGGTTGGGCGGCAATCCCGATCCGAACACCATCACGTTTGACTACATTCAGCGACTGGTCGACAGCATCGTGACCGTCAGCGAATCAGATCTCGCAGCGGCGATGGTCGGTTTGATTGAATTCGAGCACCTCATGAC
>JBKPDW010000562.1:0-9419 GCA_046728115.1 Acidobacteriota bacterium
GGCCGGCCTCATTACCTCTGGACGATCTTCTCGCGACGTGACGAGAGTAGCCATCTGCTCAAGGAGGGCTGGAGACGGATCGCACGCCTGATCGTGGTGGCAGTGGTGATGGACGTTGTTTACCAGCTCAGGTTCCTGCACGGGATCTACCCGGCCGAGCTGATCGACATCGTCCTTGGCTTTGCGGTCCTTCCATATCTCCTGTTGCGAGGACCGTTCAATCGGATCGCCCGAGTCTGGACTCACGCGAGGGGATCGTCCACGCAAACACGCGCATGATGAGCGAAGAATCCCCCCTTCCGGATGCGACACGGCTCGCGGTGGATCGTACGCGGATGGCGGCCGATCGGACGCTGCTCGCGTGGGTGAGGACCTCCACCTCGCTGATTTCCTTCGGTTTCACGATCTACAAGTTCTTTCAGTACTTGCGCGAGAGCCAGAAGATGGAGCCAATCGGCTTACTTGGTCCCCGTGGCTTCGCATTGTTGATGATCAGCATCGGGGTGGTCGTGCTGGTCGTCGCCACTATTCAGCATCGGCGCGACATGAAGGAGCTGCGGACGGAGTACGGCCACGTCCGGTACTCGCTCGCGACGATGCTTGCCGCACTGATCGGTACCCTAGGAGTTCTGGGGCTGCTGGCGGTCGTGTTCCGGCAGTGAGCGGCCGGGCCTGAACCTGCAATTTCCGCTGGCGAGGAAATGAATATGGTGGTCACCGCTACTCAACTGACGCCGAGGAGTTGGTTCGAAATGCCCTCCACCGGCGCGCGATCGAAGCCGTCATCTGGGGTATGCCCGCGGTGAATACCGATCTGATGTACCAGGCGATGGCGCGCGAGGTGAAAGGGGGCTGGAACCAGGTCGTCTACTGGTCACGGCTGCTCGATTGGAAGAACCAGACGCTCACACCGAATCCCGACGCCATCTACTTCATGCCGTTCTTCAACACGGCGCAAGCCGGACCCATGGTGATCGACATCCCATCGGCGGATGGGGGCTCGATCACCGGCAGCATCATGGACTGCTGGCAGACGCCGCTGGAGGATGTCGGGCCAGCCGGCGTCGACCCCGTACTACCTCGGGTTCGCTGATCTCTCGTCCGGCCCTCTCATCATGATCATTCCGCCAGAGGGCGTCCAGGGCGGGATTAGCGATGGCTGGCAGATCACGATTCCAGACAGCGAAACGCCCGGCACCTATCTCGTACTGGCACCGGGGCAGAAGGAGCCAGACGATGTCAGCGGGTACACCGTGCGCCGGTCGCCGACGTTCAATATCTTCTTCGGCGCGCGCCTCACCGACGAAGACCCAACGACTGCGAAACAGACGCTCGCGCAGTTGAAGATGTATCCGTACGCGCAACGTGACAGCCCGCCGCCTATGGACATCCTCGACGTCGGCACGCGCGCCTGGAGCGGCGCGCCTCCGCGTGGGATGGAGTATTGGCAGCGGCTCGACGACGTCATCCAGCGGGAGCCGGTCGAGCCGCGCGACGTCTGGTGACGGTTGCCGCCGTGTCCACGACAGGCGGCGGAACATCGCCCTGCAGGTACTCTGTAATGCGTTGCTCCATCTGCGGCGGAAACGGCGGAACCGGCCCGGCGATCCGGTCGCGGTAGATCCGCAGCATTACTTCCTGGAAGACCGGCAGTGCCACGCGGCCTCCCGTTTCTTTCGAGCCGAGCGAATGACTGTCATCGAACCCGATGCGAACGGCGACGGTGACACCGTCGGGGCCATAGGTCGAGCCGACGAAGAGCGCGTCTTTGAAGTCGTTGGTCGTGCCGGTTTTGCCCATCACAGCAATCGGAAACGCGCGGGAGTCCAAGGCATGCGCCGTACCCGTCGGGATGCGCACCACACCCCGCAGGCCTTCCTGGATGAGCAGGAGCGCGCCGACTGGCGTCGAGCTGCGCACGCCGCGGTGTTCGTGCTCGCTCACGACCTCACCAGATGCACCGACGATCTGACGTATCACGTGCGGCTGGACGAGCACGCCAGATGCAATCGTGCGGTAGGCCGTCGCCAGCTCCATCAAGCTGACTTCCGAGGCCCCCAACGCCGTCGTCGCGTAGCGCTGCAAGGGCGTTTGCACGCCGAGGCTTCGCGACGTCCGCAGAACGGCGTCAATCCCAATCTGTTCGGTGATCCAAATCGCGACGGCATTTCTCGATTCGGCCAGCGCTCTCCGGATCGGAATTAGCCCCTTGAAGCGGCCGTCATAATTCGAAATCCATTTCGGGACGCTGGCATTGCCATTCGGCACGCTGATGGGCTCGTCGGGTACAAGGGTCTCGAGCGTGAAGTCTCCGTGCTGGAACGCGGCCA
Organism: Acidobacteriota bacterium; assembly: GCA_046728115.1. Lineage (GTDB taxonomy): Bacteria > Acidobacteriota > Vicinamibacteria > Vicinamibacterales > CAVVIG01 > CAVSWN01. The sequence continues at coordinate 2,331 of JBKPDW010000562.1, forward strand.
GGTAAACGATCGGCTTCATGGCCGACCCCGGTTGCCGCAGCGACTGCCTCACACGATTGAAGTCGCTATAGGACGTGGCGCGACCGCGATAGACCTGCCGTCCGCCGATCTCCGCCAGAATGCTGCCGTCGGCATTCTTCAGGACCACGACCGAACCTTGGATCATCCCGCGAGCGCTCGCGTGCCGCTGCTCATACCGCTCCAGCCCATGCTCCAACGCGTCGCTCACAATACGCTGCACGCGGGTGTCGACCGTCGAGTACACCTGAACGCGTCCCTGGAGGAGATCGTCAACACTCAGGTCGGTGTGTGCGGTTTTGATCTCGTCGAGGATATGTTCGATGACCGCCGACGAGGGGATGACCGGCGGTCCGTGTCGCGCCACGATTGGAAGCGGACGCGCGAGGGCAGCCTTCATCGTCTCTCGAGAAATGAAACCGTCTGCCGCCATCAAGCCCAGAATCTGATCCCTGCGGCGAACAACTCGCGTGCTGTCACTCGCTGTCGGCGCGTAGTACCGAGCAGACTTGGGGATCCCCGCGAGAAGGGCTGCCTTGTCGGCATCGTCAGTCGTGAACGTGGACAGGGATCGGCCGAAGTAGTACTCCGCTGCCGTCGCAAATCCATACTGACCGTTCCCCATGTACACGAGGCTCACGTATCGGGCGAGAATCTCTTCCTTCGCTCGGCGTTTTGACCCAAACCGCTCGGACATCCGCTGTTCGACCCATAACGACAGTCGAATCTCCTCGCGCTTCCGAGCGAGCATCTTGACGCTTCGAGCGCCGATGACCGACGACAAGGCACGAGCCACGAGACCAGCGTGCGAGATGCGATCGCCGTTTTCTAGCGCCGCGTGATCCCGAATAAAGCTTCCGCGCACGAGCTGCTGGGTGATCGTCGATCCCCCTTGCGGGAAGATTGCCGCACTGTTCACCTCGCGCCCCACACCGCTCACGAGGCGCGCCAGCAAGGTGCCGACCCTGACTTTGACCAACACGCGAGGCAGGCTCGAATAGCTCACACCGTTGTGTGAGAAGAAGCGCTTGTCCTCCGCGGCAAGGATGGCGTCGCGAACGATCGGCGGAATGTCCTCATATGAGGTGATCTGTCGATACTCTCGGGCGAGCTCGATGAGCGGCTGGCCATTCGTGTCGTAGACGTGACCGATGGTCGAGAGCTCGAATCGCGTGAAGGAGCCCAAATCGGGAAGGTTCGTACGGTCGAAGTAGAGGTGATGGATGGCGCCCGCGAGGGGAATGGCGACGGCCAAAAACGTGACGATAGCGATGGAGGCGCAGGCGAGAAACGCCGTGCGACGACGCGTCCAACGTGATCCGCCTCGCCGAAGACCAGGGCTTCCCCGGACGGGCGCAACGGCGCCCACACCCGCGTGCGCCGCCATCATCTTCACCGCTTCACGACCTCGACGACCGGCTCGTCCGCACGTGCCACGTCGACCGCGGGTGGCACCTCGACGCGTGCGTCATGGCCGTTACGCGCCGTTGGACGGTCCGTGTTGCCAAAATCCCCCTTGGTCTCACCGGCCGAGGCGATGTCGAGCGCTCCGGTCTGCTCGAGAATCTGCTTGCCCTTGCGGGTCCAGTCCGAGTCGTCCGCGTGAACTGAGAGCAGAATGCCGCCCTTCCGCATCCTGCCTTCGTAGCGCTTGGCCTCGTACTCTGGCATCCCCAGACCGATCAAAGCCCCGGCGATGCCGCCCAGCGCCCCACCCGCGCCCATCCCCGCCAGCGCGCCCATGATGGGCCCGGCCGCGATGAACGGACCCACCCCAGGGATCGCCAGGGCGCCAATTCCAGCCAGCCAGCCCAGCGCTCCCCCGATCACGGCGCCCGATCCTGCGCCGGCAGACGCGCCTTCCGGGGCTTTCGTACCTTTTTGATGGGCGAACTCCTTCGACCCCGCATTCTCCGGAAACAGGACCGAGATGTCCGTGTTCCGGAATCTCTGCGCTCGCAGCGTGTTAACGGCGGCGTCCGCCGCCTCGTGAGTCGGATAAATGCCAAACACCGCCGTGTTCTTGCCAGACATACCGCGCCTCCTTCGACGTCACAGCCGACCTGACAGCAACAAGACCACCAGGATCACCAAGACCAGACCCAGACCCCCACTTGGGTAATACCCCCAGCTACGGCTGTGCGGCCAAGTGGGGAGCGCGCCGAGCAGCATCAGCGCCGCGAGAACGATCAGAATGGTCACCATGTTGTCTCCTTACCAAATGCAAATCGCGCGTCGTCGAACCACCAGGATAGCGAGGTGGCGGGCAGCACGTGACCCGGGATCTCCACGGGCTGACTGAACGTGAGAATCGTCTGCTTGTTGAACTCGTCGGCTCTGGCACTCCCGGCCGACGCCACTCCAAGCACCGCCACAGCGAACGCGACTGCAACTGTTTTCATCATCGATGTCTGTCTCTTTCTAGGAATGTGAACAAACTCGCGCGTGCACTCATTTCTTCTCTCGTGTCAGGAGGTCAAAGATCAGTCCGCCGACACCGCCGGCGGCCGCTCCGACGCCTGCCCCTTTCTTTCCACCCGCCAGCGCGCCGATCGCGGTCCCGGCGCCCGCGCTGCCGCCGATAATCAGCGCCTCTTTTTCCCATGATCGTGTGGTGGCGCGTTGTGGCTTCGAACGGCGCTGGACGATCGCCGGCGCGCGGATCACGTCCTGGCGGCTCGCATGTTCGTTGAGCTGGACTGGATGCAGGCCATCGCCGTCGACCAGATACACAGACCGGACGTCGCTCGCTTGTCGTTGCGGAATGATCAATTGGGCGGGGCGGCCATCTGCCAGCGTGATCGGGACAATCGTGCCGTGGATTGGCCCACTCGGAGTCGCGACACTGCCGGTATATGCGCCGGACACGCCATACTGTTGCTCAATCTGGTTGGGATCGAGCGTCCTGGCGTCTGCGGCGCATCCAGAAACGCCAGCAGCCATCATCAACGCCGACACGAGCCCTACGAGCACCTTGGTCCACGCCGACGGCAGAATCTTCGTCATCAATGCGTCTCCTCTCAGCGTCGACAACACAAACAAACATCACGCGCACGGACCCGGTGCTAGCGCTCCGCCTGCAGGCTCACGGGCTTATCCAGCCTGAAGCTGAGAAGCGTTTCGGCAGGTACGCGCACATCTTTTCCTTTATTGAGCACTTGGACCCCGGCGCCGCCGGCCGCGCCGACCAGCACCCCGATAGCCGCGCCCTTCGCGCCGCCCGCAATCGCTCCGATGATGGTGCCCAGTGCGGCTCCGCCACCGACCGTCTCGGCGGTCCGTTTGTTCTTGCCGATGCCGGTCCCGCTGTCCGTCTTCACGTCGCCGGTACTTAGAAGGTAGCGTCGCCCGCCGACCGTCATCGATTGCATGTCGAGCACGATGTCGGGGCTGCCCGTCGTTCCACCGGAAGACACCTCGCGCACGACGAGTACCGCGTGAGATCCGGCGGGGATGATGACAATGTCTGACTCGCCGAGGATGTCGCGCTCGACGACGGCCGAAAAGGTTTGATTGACGACGGCAGTCGAGGAGTCGATGTCCTCAGACGTTCTTACCGTGAGCTCCGTGCCGCTCGGAAGCGTCTCGACTCGACGGCTACTTCCGCTCGTCCCGACTGCGGCATTTTGCTGGCTCGAGGGCGCGAATTCGATCGCATCGACTTGGTTTGCGTTGTATCGACGTGACACGCCAGCGGTATCCTCGAAGGTAATTGTTCGAGCGGCGACGCTCACCACTCGACCCGGTACCCGCGTGCCGTCCGTCAGAATCAACGTGTCGGCTGACGCGATAACCGCGAGCGACACCACGCAGAGGCTCATCGCTGTGGCGATGACGATTCTTTTCATCAGGCACTTCCTTCTGGAATGACGACTCGAAGATTACGGGAGCCCGGCGGACCAGGATGATCCTAGGGGCGATATGCGACCGAGGTGTGTACCCAACAGCACATCCTTAACCCGCGCCGGTCGCACGCGGCACGTGCTGACTTCGAGGACGAGCAGTCTCCTCGTCGCCTTAACGCGATGACTTACTCAGGCGGACAGTGGTGAAGTGACCGGACCGCGTGCTTTCAGTTCTTGTTCGGCGCGAAACCAATCGTCACTGTCCAAGCATCCGACGCACCCCTACGCAGATAAATCTCGTACGCGCGAACGGCTATGTCGTTGGGCGACAGCACGATGAATGCCGGTAAGCCTTGGTTCGGGGTGTCCTGCGCCGCTGGCGCGCTCAGGGTCTGAATGTTGTTCGTGATGTGGGCGCAGCGCCCACTCCGATCTCAAATCGACTCGTTTATCGGCTCGCGCCAGCCTTGCTCGAGGAGTACGGCAATCTTCCGCCTGAAATGAGTGATGGCTCGCTCTACCCGGTGCCAGTCCGTGTACCGTTGCTGCTGTACAACGTGTTGATCTTCACGTTCGGCCGCTTCCCAACCGGCCAAACGCGCTGGACGAACGTGAAAGGATCGGACGTGATCCGCACGAACAAGCGTCGTTGCGAGCAGAGCGTTCGGCCTCATTCCATGTCTCCACAACCACGAAGACTTCTAGTCTCTACCGCCGCTTGCGTACGCGCGCCCTGGAACGCACCTGACTCAACCCTGGGATCGAAAGGCTCGAACGCATGGTGTCAAGTTGTCCTCTCAACGCCGGCGTCGAATCTTGCCACCGCGAAATGCAACTCTTACTTTATGCCCCGTCGCTCCCGGCCACTGTTCGCAAGTGCACATACGCGGCGTATCCCGACCACGGCCAATACCCGCATGCGAGCGATTCACCGAGCGCTAGTAACGGTTTAAACGGTTAACCCCTGGCGCATGACGTTCTCTCAGCACCAGTCGGCGGCATCTTGGTGATCACTGCGAATCTGGGCCAAAATCGACGACACCCTGAACAGTGACTACAGGACGCGTCGCGTTCACAACATCATCACCGCTGCGCCACTCCAGCCAGTGCCGGCACACGACGGATGCGATGGCCACCGTGGGCACCGCCAAGAACATTCCCGCGACTCCATCCAACTGGGCCCCCGCGAGCACGAGCGGCCCAACCAGCGGGATGAATTCCAACGCACCCGCTAACACGCCGAGCAGGACTGGATACGGAATCCCCAGCACGGCGAAGCCCACACCGCAGAGACTGCCGACCAGGACGCACGCCAGCATCTGCGCCCGAATATAGGCCGCGAGTGTGGCGTTCAGCTCCTCGAATAACCGGTGACCGCGCAACTGACCATGGTGCGGCAGCGCCTTGACGACCGTGCGCCGGAGAGTGGCGCCATCCTTCAGCAGAAAGAACGCAATAATGGGAACCAAGACGAGCCAGGGCAGGTATGAGAGAGCGCCCACGAGCGCGAGCAACGATCCTCGAATGGATTCGAGAGCGGACTCGCCCGCGCCGAGCAGGGATTGATCGATGCTCTGCCGCAACTCCAGCGGGATCCGCAGCCGCTCGTAATATCGAGACCAGCCGTGCTCCCACGCGAGGATCGACTGCGCATAGGCAGGGGCGCGCACGATCATGTCGTTGACCTGCTCGGTCGCGCTGGGCAGCAAGAGGACCGCCCCACCCGATACGCTGCCAGCCATGAGCACATAGACAAGGGCGATGGCGGCCGCTCGCGACAAACGGCGCGGCCGGCCCGCGATACGGATCGGGCGCCCGGCCAGTTGCACGAGTGGCGCAATCACGTACGCGAACAGGACTGACACAATCACAACCAGGACAACGGATGCGAGCCTGTGCAGCGCCCAGAAGCCGAGCGCCACGCCAACAATGATGAGGATGACTTGCAGGACGGGGCGCGTCTGCGAGGGCGCCGCCACGCGCACTTTTTCAGTCGGCGTCGCTCGGACACCGTTCTTAGCGTGGGCAAATCGACCAGAAGGGACGCCCTGCCGTCGCACCGTACATGGCCTCATGGATTCCATGGCGCAGACGAGTTCATTGATGATGCACCCCCATTCGTACCTTATGCGCAGGTCAGGACGCGAGATGTACACAAGAGGACAGACCTTGGATCGTGTCCTTCTCCATGCTCCTGACACGGGAGTCGAACATGAACGACCGTACGCGGTCTGCTCCGATATCGACTGATCCTGAGGGCGAGAGTGCTCCTGCCAGCCGGAGACTTCACCGGCGGCATCGCTCCTGGCCGCACGAGCACTCGCTGAGCGTCGCGACCGGGAGCATCGTGATGGCGTTGCTCGCCTTGTACTGGCGCCGATCCCGCTACACACCTCGGCTCGTTTTACGGCAACGCCGCCGCGGACTGGCTGGGCTCGTTCGTCACGGTCGTGCTGGTGCTGACGTGGATCGGCTGGATCTGGTGGTACGTGCGGATTGACCCGAACGGGGAAGGCGGGTCAGGTCGTCGGGAACATCGTCTCAGAGTGCAGCCAGATCCTCTCGCTCGTGTGGTTTACGAAATACCTTATCGAACGAGGCTCGAAACAGGGTCACGGCTAGATCCGTCGTCGGCTCTACGCGTGCTTGCGCACGCCGGCGATCAGCAGCACCACGCCACCCGCCACCGCCGCAATTCCCAGCACCGGCGGCAAGGGCAGCGTCTTCTGTCGATCTGCGGTCGCGTGCACCGGCCCGATGTCGATGACCGTCTCCCGAGTCGTGTAGGTAATACCCTGATACACGAGCGCCGCCAGCCCGACTACGATCAGCAGCACACCAACGATCCCAAGAGGTTTCATGGCCGTCCTCAATCGTGCAACACGACGCTCAGCAACGAGCTGTTGATCTTGAGCGGATGGTCCCCGTCGTACTCGATGAAGCCCAACTTCTTGAATTTATTCAAAAAGAAATTCACGCGCGAGCGTGTCGTGCCGATCATCTCCGCCAGCGTCTCCTGTGAGAGCGGCGGCACCACGCGGGCGGGTTTGTCTTGCTTCCCGTAGCGGGCCAGCAGCAACAGCGCGCGCGCCAGGCGCTTCTCGCTCGAGTTGAAGAGCTGATCGATCAGGTCCTCTTCGATCCGAATGTTGCGGGCGAGCATGTGCGAGATGAACCGGTCGGACATCGCATGCTCTTGATGCAGTAGCCCCACCATCTGTTGCTT
>JBKPDW010000563.1:0-3913 GCA_046728115.1 Acidobacteriota bacterium
GAACCGCGACGGTGCGGAGCAGTATCTTCATCGTCTCCTTTCCTTGCCGCAATTGTGAAGAGGGACCGGGGTCCTCGAGGATTGTAGTCGTAAATGTCACAAGTGGGGGCCTGTACTCCGCAAGAAATCCGCGCGGCCCAATTTCCAGCGGAATTAGCCGATGCCGATCCGAATCGGCTCCTGCGACGATCCGGACGATTCCGACAAACTGTGTGTGGAGCGGCAGTTCCTCAACCCGCGGCCCGACTTAGGAGAGCGTGCGCAACCATCAGTGGGGTCGGCGTCGGCGTGGCGGTCGAGCATGACGGTCGGACAGCGGCCTTCGTTGCACGGCCGCCCGTCGTGCGGCATTCACCCGCGCCCGCTCGCGGTCTTCCTTCTTTCGCTGTCGGATCTGGGCGATACGTTGCGCCCTGGGCACTTCGAGCGGCTGCGTCGGCGCGGCGTATTCGAAGTCGGGAATGGTCACCCGCGGCAGTCGGCGGCCGATCGCCCGCTCGATGGTCTGAAGGCATCGATCTTCCTCGGGCGAGACGAGTGTGAAGGCCGCGCCCACCGCCTGAGCCCGGCCGGTGCGGCCTACACGATGGACGTAATCTTCGGCGTCAGTGGGGACGTCGAAGTTCACCACGTGCCCAAGGCCGGTAATGTCGATGCCGCGCGCCGCAATATCGGTCGCGACGAGCACTCGGTACGTGCCGCTCTTGAAGCCGCTGAGCGCGTGCGTTCGCTGCGCTTGAGACCGATTGCCGTGGATGCGCTCCACGGCCACCCCGGCCTGCGCCAGGTAGCGAGCCAGACGATCGGCTCGGTGCTTCGTGCGCGTGAAGACGAGCGCGTCGCGAATCTCGTCCCCAAGCAGTCGGACGAGGAGCGCAGCCTTGAGCGCCTGTGGCACGGGATATGCGGCCTGGGTAATGCCGGTCGCCGGCAGCGATGGCCGTTCGACGTTGAAGACGGCCGGCTGGTGCAGCATCTCACGAGCGAGCGCAGCGATCGGCGGCGGCATGGTGGCGCTGAAGAACAGCGTCTGCCGCTTTGTGGGCACGTGGCGCAGGATGCGTCGGATGTCCGGCAGGAATCCCATGTCAAGCATGCGGTCGGCTTCGTCGAGCACGAGATGCTCGAGTCCGGAGAGCTTCGCGTAGGGCGCTCTGAAGTGATCCAGTAGGCGACCAGGTGTGCCAATAATGACGTCGACGCCACTCCGAAAGGCGTGCTCCTGTGGTCCCATCCCCACGCCGCCATACACAGTCGCGCCGGTGATGGGTGTGTGGATGGCCAAGGCTCCGAGGTCTTCGAGGATCTGCGCCGCGAGCTCACGCGTTGGGGTCAGTACGAGTGCGCGAGTTGTGCCGCGTGGCCTGCCAATGAGCTGGTGGAGAATTGGAAGGACGAAGGCAGCGGTTTTGCCGCTGCCGGTCATCGCGGTCGCGAGCACATCGCGACCGTCGAGCGCTGCTGGCATCGCGTCCGATTGAATGGGCGTTGGTTGCCGGAAGCCGAGCTCTCTGAGACCTCGCTCGAGCGAGGCGTGTAGCTTCAACGCGGAGAACGACATGGGTATTGGAGCGGCTGGCACCACATCGGTGCGGGAGCACACCACAAGATGACAGGTGTCACGAGCGTCCGCGCGCGAGCGATATGTCCGATGCGTGACCGTGGTGCCGTTCATCGCTGAGCCTCGAGGGCACGACGAATCTCTCCCGCTGCGGCGCGCAGCATCTTGCGCAGGTCACTGCCCGGCAAGCGCGCGAGGTCGGCTTCAAGTGTTTGCAGCAGCGGCTCGGGATCGGTGCCCGCATCGAGGGCGACGCCCAAGGCGTGTACGTCCGTTCGGACCATGGCCGACGTGCGCTCTCGATCGAGCCATCCGGCGTATCGTCGCAGCCTGTCATACGGCTGCTGCACCGCGTCAGGGCTTGCAACGTCCATCTCTACGTAACCTTGACGTGCTCCGCCCGCGGCCCCTTGGGACCTTGACCTCGCTCGAACGTGACCGCCTGACCTTCACGGAGATCATCAAAACGCGTCTCGCCGCACGCAGAGTTGTGAAAGAAGTACTCGTTCTGGTCACTGGCCAGAATGAAACCAAACCCTTTGTCACTGACGAGACGTTTGATTGTGCCGTGCATGGGCGCCATCGAGATCTCCTGTGAAAGCCGTGGGAAATAGCAAACAACGCTCTGGTTCAGGCGCCGGGGCTCAAGCGCCCATTCGGGCCGATGTGAAAGCGTCCGTGTGACGCACATTCATAGACGTGTGTGTCGGCGATCGTCTTGAACGCGTCGTTCCTCTGATGCACGTAGCCATCCGCGCTCCGCGTGGTGACATACCGGAGTCGTTTCGGACAGAGCGGGCACGTCAATTCGCGACCCGGATTCATGTTTGGCATCGGTCTCCCTCCGTCGATACGAGTGACGCTTCCGTGTGGAAGCTTTAGCTGCTGTTCGGGTCGCGAGGTCCCAGACGTTGTTCGGCTACCCATGGGCCGAATCACAGGGCACCTCGCCAGAACCGGGACGCCGTCGCCACCACGCCTCCAGAAACGACGATAGCCCACCTCGCGATGCGCACGCCTCGTCGCACCGCGAGCTCCTGGCGCGTACGGTGACCACGCCAGGCGTTCCATCGTTCCTCGAAGGCCGGCGCGGCTGTTGATGGTGCGGGCCGTGTCATCGTCGGCTCGGTCGCTTTGCGATGGACGCCGACGGACGAAGGCGACTGAATAGAGACCTGAACCCTCACAATAACGCTTTGGTGAGGGCTCGGGCAGGCTGGCCTAAGTGCTCAGAAAAGCAAGAAGACGAAGTATATCATCGTTTCTATCGGCGGACTCGCAGCACGCGGTCGCTCGAGCGTCGAGCGGTGCCACGAAGCTGTGCCTGCCAGAGAGTCCGTTCGTGTTGCGGCTGCCGATGTTGCGACCGACGAACCGCACCCATCCATCCGAGAGTCCGACGGGAAAGCATCGCCCGATTGACTTTCTGGTAGCCACACCCATCCCCGCAGACGGATGACAACGTGGCGATATTGCGCTGAGCCAGGCCAGCGCGCCTACTGAGCATCTGATGGGCGGCAATTACCTCCCGCGCATCGATTGTTTTCCTCGCACACGTATTCCAGAAGACCAAGTTGGTCCCAGTCCGGTCGAAGCGTCAATTCAAAATCCTGCGAGAACGGTCGGGTGAAGATCTTCGGATCGTCAATGGTGATCCGGTACAGGAGCTTGCTCCCCTCACGCTTCAGGTGCTCGGTCGTGTGAAGCGCATCGCTGTGCCAGCGGGTCTTTGTGGGGTCCGTGTAGTGATAGTCATCGAGGATCCAACGCTTGAAGTTGACGGTATCGATGACCAGCGTGTCTCCTTCCCACTTCCCAACCGAGTCGCCATAGTACGAGGGCTCGAGACCGGTCCGGTGCGGACGGCCGTCGGTTGGAATGATCCGGGCGGCCCGCTGGAGTTCAGGAATAATCACTATGTACTTGGGATTCTGGATGATCTGAATCGGAAGGATGTACAGCATGCCGGACGGAAAACCCGACGGCAGACACATCGCGCGAGGTTCGTCGTGGCGTGGATCTCCGTTCCTCGGTTCATAGAGCAGGCTCTCGGCGCCGGGCTTGACCGGGGCCATCTTGTCCGCGTTGAAAATGAGGTTGCCGCGCGGACCCGTCGGGTTCACAGTCGAAGGCTGCGTGAAGATGCCGGAAAAGTCCGGCCTCCCGTCGGGCATACGGGGAATATCCTGGGCTTGTGATCTTGCGGTCGTGGCAAGAACCAGCGTTGCCGTAAGAACGCCTGAGCAGAGCCATTGGGTTTTCATAGTCCACCCTCACCGGTTGCGGTAAACACATTCCTGCCATCGGCGAACGTCACACTGCGGCCGGAAGCATTGTTGGAACCGTCCCTCG
>JBKPDW010000564.1:0-15210 GCA_046728115.1 Acidobacteriota bacterium
CGTCGTCGGCAGCGTCAGATGTGTATAAGAGACAGGCGCTATCTTTTTTCCGTCCGTATCCAGGAACACGATGTCCTTGTACGCGCTCAGCTGATCCTTCACCTTCGCCCAGTCGCCGACGATGGCGACGATGGAGTTCTCGGATCCGAGCAGCGATGCAGATGCGCTCTTCACCTGTTCCGGCGTGACGGCGGTTATGCGGCTCCGGAATGTCTCGGGGTAGTCCTTCGCCAGACCGAACACATACACCGTGTTCAACAGCGTGGCCAGACCGTTTTGCGTGGCGGTTTGAATCGGAAAGATGCCGCGGATGTAGCTCTTTGCCCCCTGCAACTCGTCGCCGCGACTTCCCTCGGCGCGCAGCTTGTCGATCTCCTTGTACACCTCGGTCAGGGTCGGTCCTGTCACTTCGTTGCGGACGTCGGCGGCGAAGCGATAGAACCCGGCGTCGGCAAAGCCGGTCATTATGGATGACGGCGAGTAGGTGTACCCCTTCTCCTCGCGGATGTTGCGCACGATGCGCGAGTTGAACGCGCCGCCGTAAATGGTGTTCGCCAGCGTCAGCTCGTACCACCGCGGATCGCTGCGCTTGACGACGAAATTGCCGACCGCGATGGACGACTGGACGCTGTTCGGGCGCTGAACGAAGTAGACGTGTCGTCCCGTCAGCGGCGGCGCCGCAGGGAATGTCGCTTTCGGGACATCGCCCCTGGCCCAGGCACCGAACGATTTCTCCGCGGCAGTCACCACGGCGTCGGCATCGACCGCGCCAACGATGAGCAGGAACGCATTGTTCGGCCGGTAGTAAGTTTTGTGAAACGATTCGAGCGCGGCACGATCGATGGCCTGCAGCGACGCTTCGGATTCGGATGTCCGCGCGTAGGGATGATCGCCGAACAGCGCGCGGCGGAACTCGCGGTTCGCCAGAAACTGCGGCGACGCCTTTTGCTGCGCGACGTTCTGCATCCGCTGCTGCTTGAGGATCGCAATCTCCTCAGCCGGCAACGTCGGGTTGATTACAACGTCCGCAAGGAGTTCCATGAGCTGCGGCGCGAACTCGGCGAGGCCGCGGACCGAAAGCGCCGAAAAATCCTGCGACACGGTTGCCGACAGCGATCCGCCCATGGCGAAGACGTCCCGGCGGATCTGACGGCTGTTCTTCGTTTTGGTGCCTTCCTGGATCGCGTCGGCCGTGAAGTTCGCGAGACCCGTTTGATTGGCCGGATCGTTCGCATAGCCTGACAGGACCGTCAGCATCAGCGTGACTTTCGGGATCACGGTCTGCCGTGTGACGATCACGCGGAGTCCGTTCGACAGCGTCCGCTCCGCACGGGGCGCGAGCTGGAAGGGCCGCTCCGGCCCCACTGCGGGCCGCTCCGCCGTGGACGTCTGCGCGCTCGCACCAGCACATAGGGCGCCCAGCATCGCACCGAGCACCAGCAACCGCGCACCTGGCACCCGGCACTTGGCACCTGGCGCACGGCACTCGGCACCTGGCACCCGGCACCCCGCACCTGGCACCCGGCACCCGGCACCCGGCACCGAGCGGAGGGAGCAACGCCTTGTCATTTGGCACCTCCCTCCGGTCGGCGATCGATCGTGGTTCGATTGGCAGGCACGAGGTATTTCCTGGCGGCCTGCTGGACGTCGGCGGCGGTCACCCGATCGAGGTCGGCGAGGATCGTGTTGATGCGATTTGGATTGTCGTCGTAGAGTGCAAACGCTGCGAGCAGATCGGCCCGTCCGAACAACGGGATGTTGCCGCCCTCGAGATTTTCGAGGAACGACGACCTCATGTTCACTTTGGCCTGCCTCAGCTCGTCGTCCGTAATCCCGTGCTCCTGGACCGCGCCGATGACTTTATCGACCACCTTCAACACGTCGGCCCCTTTGAGGTCCGGCCGGTAGTCCACGCGGAAGGTGTACAGCATCGGCCCGTTGTAGTCGAAGTTGTTGCCGAGCCCGTAGTTGAAGCCGCCTGACACCGCGGACGCGATCTGGTTCTCCTTGATCAGCGCCTGATACATCTTCGCGCTTTCGTCGCTGACGAGCAGCGGATCGAGAATGGACAGCGCGAAGAAGTCTTTCGTCATGCGTTCCGGCAGGTGATAGCCGAATGCGATCGCCGGCGTTCGGGCGAGCTTGTCGCTCTCGGTACTGATTTTCTCGGCCGTCTGCGGCGGCTCGCTGATGTCGGGCCGCGGCGGAAGCGGTCGCGATGGAATGCCGCCGAAATGCTTTTCCGCCAGCTTCACCACCTCGTCGGGCGACGCATCGCCGGACACCACCAGCACGGCGTTGTTCGGCGCGTAGTACGTCTCGAAGAACTTCTTCACATCGTCGAGCGTGGCGGCCTGGAGATCCGACAGGTCGCCGTAGAAATTGTGCGCGTTGTACCAATTCGTGTTCGCCTTCTGCGGGAGGCCGAGCCACTCGAACGCGCCGTACGGCTGGTTCAGCACGTTGACGCGCACCTCTTCGCTGACCACATCCTGCTGGTTCTTGAACGTCTCGGGCGTGATCTTGAGAGAGCGCATCCGATCGGCCTCCAGCCACAGGGCGAGCTCCAGCGCGTTGGACGGCATCAGCTCGAAGTAATTGGTGTGATCGAACCGGGTGGATCCGTTCAGCGTCCCGCCGTTCTCGTTGACGATGCGGACGTGCTCGAACTTGCCGACGTGCTCCGAACCCTGGAACATCATGTGCTCGAACAGGTGAGCAAAGCCGGTCCGATTCCGCGGTTCGATGCGAAACCCGATCTGATACATGACCTCGACGACAACGACCGGCGCCGAGTGGTCTTCGCTGACCACGACGCGAAGGCCGTTGGGCAGCTTGCGGTAGACGACCGGCACGGAGAACGTCGTTGCGGACGTGCCCGACAAAGCCCGGCCGGGCGTTTGCGCGGCGGGGAGCGACGCCGAGAGCGTCGCCAGTACGGCGGCGAGAAGGATGCTGCGCATAAGGCGTGAATCTACCATACGGGGATTAGACGAGTCGGGCGGGTTGGAGGATTGCGCGATCGTGGGATCGAAGGGACAATTTCTTCAGCCGGGCTGTTCAGCGCTCGACGACCGTAATCCTCGCAACCCCGCCATCACACGTAGGGTTTGATGCCGCGGCCGACGAACGCGGTCATCAAACGGCGGCGGAGTTCGTTGGCGACTTTGCCCTGATTGAGCGGCAGCGTCTTGAACTTGACGCGGAGGGTGGCGGCGCCATCGCTCAGGGATTCGATGCCTACCACCTCGAGGGGCGCGAGCAGGAACGACTGCCAGGCTGCGTCCTTCTCCATCGATGCTGCCACCTCGCGCGAGGTCCCGATCACTCGATCGATGTTCTCGGTGTAGGCGACGCGCACGTCCACCACGGCGTATGCAAACTGCTTGCTGAGATTGGCGAGCGTGGTGATCGTCCCGTTGGGAAACACCTGCACGGCGCCTTCGCCGTCGCGGACGACGATTGTCCGGAGGTTGACCTGTTCGACGACGCCAGTCACGCCGTTCACGCGGGCGAGGTCGCCCATGCGCACCTGATCCTCGAGAATGAGAAAAAATCCCGAGATCACGTCCCGCACGAGGTTCTGCGCGCCGAATCCGATCGCGAGGCCGGCGATGCCGGCGCCGGTGAGGAGCGGCAGGACATCGAACGATAGCTCCCGGAGCAGCATGAGAATCGCAACGAAGCCGACGAGCGTCGAGACCAGGCTCGTCAGGATGCCGGTCAGCGTGGTCGCGCGCCGCTGCCACTCCAGGTCTGCGGCGGCATGCCGGCGCGCCAACTTGAACTGCATGTGCTCGATCGCGAGGTTTGCAGCGCGGATGACCACGAAGGCTCCCGCACCGATGAGCAGCACGTTGATCCCATGTGTCGCGAGGGGGCGCACGAGCGTGCGAGCCTCGAAGGCCGATTCGTTGATTCCGAACCTGGCGAGCGCCAGCGACACGCTGGCGAGGGCGGCCACGCCGTAGGCGAGCAGCGTCAACGACCGAATGAGCTGCCGCGCGCGCGCCTGAACTGCGGCCCGATTGTCGGATCCGACGATGTCGAGCGCACCGACGAATCGGCGAAGGACGGCGTGAGCGACACGCACGACGATCGCGGCAATCGCGAACGCCAGGACCATCGCCGCGACGGTCGCGAACTGAGACGCAGAGATCACAAACGGTGAATCTTAAGGTAGTTCGCGTCCACTCGCGTGAGGTCCGCATCGACGCGGGCGAGTACGACGGTCGATCCCGCCGCGACGAATCCCCGATCGACGAGATGGGCGCCGATCAATCGGCCGGCGGATTCGATTGCTTCGCCGATGTCGGTGCGCACGGGCGTGACGCCCCAGCAAATCGCAAGCCGCCTGGCGATGTCCTCCTGGTTGGTGATCGCCAGAATCGGCACGCTCGGCCGCAATGCCGAGAGGCGCCGGGCGGTGTGTCCGCCGCGCGTGACCGCGACGATGGCCTTGGCGTCGCTATGTTCGGCGAGGGTCACCGCCGCATCGCATAGCGCCTGCGCGTGATCGGTCGACGCCGAGGCACGGCGTCTGCGAAACTCGCGGACGACCACTCCCGCTTCCGCTTCGCACATGATGGCATGGAGGGTACGCACCGCTCGGACCGCGTGGGCGCCAACCGCCGTCTCCCCCGCCAGCATGATCGCATCCACGCCGTCGTCGACCGCATCCGCGGCGTCGTTCACCTCGGCGCGCGTCGGTCGTGGCTCGACGATCATCGACTCGAGCACCTGCGTGGCCACGACGACCGGCGTGCCGCGCTTCCTAGCGGCGTGAATGATTTCCTTCTGCGCGCGGGGCACGCGTTCGAGCGGAAGCTCGAGGCCGAGATCGCCGCGCGCGACCATGACCGCATCGCATGCCGACAGGATGTCGTCGAGGTGGTCGAGCGCCTGCGGGCGCTCGAGTTTGGCCATCAGCGGCACGTCGGCGGCGCCAGCATCCGACATCAGGCCGCGCGCCTTGCGCAGATCGTCCGCCGTCCGCACGAAGCTGAGCGCGACCATGTCCACGCCCAGCGACAGTCCGACGCGCAGATCCTCGACGTCCTTGGGAGTAATCGCCGAGGCCGGCAGCGCGACGCCAGGCGCGTTGATGCCCTTGTGTTCGCCGAGGTCACCGCCCTCGACCACGGTTGTATGAATCGCCGCACCGTCTCTGGAATCGACGCGCAGCTCGATCCGGCCATCAGAGAGCAGAAGCCGATCGCCAGGCCGCACGCTGCTCGCGAGGCCCTCGAAGGTCGTGGATACGCGTCCCGGCCCGCCGGCAAAGTCGCCCGTCGCGACCTCCAGCCGATCGCCTGGCTGCACTTTGAACGCCTTGTGATCCACGAGCGGACCGGTCCTGATCTTCGGGCCCGCGAGATCCTGAAGAATGGCCACATGCCGCCCAGCGCGTCCCGCCGCCGCACGGACACGGGCAAAGGTCGCCGAATGCGTTTCTCGCGTGCCATGCGAGAAGTTGAGCCGGAAGATGTCGGTCCCGGCCGCGATCAGCGCGTCGAGCACCGAGTCGGAGTCGCTGGCGGGGCCCACAGTCGCGATGATTTTCGTGCGTCGCATAAAAACGGTTCTCCGTTCAAGGCTCGCCGTTCGCGGTTCGAGGTTCGCTGTTCGTGGTTCGCCGTTCGCGGTTCGAGATTCGCCGTTTGCGGTTCGCGGCTTGCGGTTCGTGGCTCGCGTCGCAGTTTGGGGTTGGCGCTCGACGCCGAACGACGAACCCGAACCACGAACCCGAACGACGAACCCCGAACGCCAAACGTCGAACCGCCCTAGAATATCGTGTCATGGGCGCGATTGTCCCGGATGCGATCGAACGGTACCTGGCGGGTTTGAACCGCGCCGGCGACGCAGTGCTCAAGGACATCGCGAAGGCCAATGCGGCGCGGGGCCTACCGCTCGTCGACGCCGAAGTCGGCGCGCTGCTGCGGGTGCTCACGATGTCGGTCGGCGCGAACCGCGCCCTCGAAATCGGCGCCGCTGTCGGGTACTCCGGGATTTGGATTGCCGGCGGCCTGGACGCCGACGGCATGCTGCTGACGCTGGAAAAGGACCCGGAACGCGCACAGGAAGCGCGCGCCAACTTTACGCGCGCGGGCCTCGACGACCGTGTCAGCGTCATCGTCGGCGACGCCAACCTGAAACTCGCAAAGGTGTCAGGGCCGTTCGATCTGATTTTTCAGGACGGCGACAAGCGATTGTACACGCCGATGCTGGATCGGCTCGTGACGCTGCTCCGGCCCGGCGGGCTGCTCGTCACAGACAACGTGCTCTGGGATGGCAAGGTCGTACCGGGTTTCCTCGCACAGCCCGTCGATGACGAAGATACGAGAGCGATTGTTGAATACAACGAGCGCGTCGCCGCTCATCCGCAGTTGGTGACGGCGATCGTTCCGCTTCGAGACGGCGTGTCGATTTCGGTCAAGAAGCCCCTTCAATGAATGCCCCTTCAATGACTGTCGAATCCTGGCTGCAGGCAGCCGTCGCCGACGCGGAACGCCGGGGGTTGCCGGAACTCAAGCCGCTGCTCGAAGAACTCGCGCGGGCGACGGCTCGTCTGCGGGCCGCCGGGTTCGGTCAATCGACGTGATGACCATCGAAGAATTCGGTCGCCGGCTTCGCGCCGGCGATACGACGTCGGAGCAAGTGACTGAGGAGTGTCTGCAACGCGTCGAGGTCGACAACCCTCGAGTGAACGCGTTCATCTGCGTGATGGCCGACGATGCGCGTCGGCGCGCACGGCAGGCCGACAGGGAACTCGCTGAGGGCCACGATCGCGGTCCGCTGCACGGTGTTCCTCTCTCGATCAAGGATCTGCTCGATATACGCGGCGTGCCGACGACGGCAGCCTCTCGAGTGCGCGAGGGCCACGTCGCGCACAGCGATGCGCCTTGCATTGCCCACCTGGCGCAGGCGGGCGCCGTGTTCATCGGCAAAACGAACCTTCACGAATTTGCATTCGGCACGACGAACGAAGATTCCGCGTTTGGTCCGGCACGCAATCCCCGCGATCCGTCACGATCTCCAGGAGGATCGAGCGGCGGTTCGGCCGCCAGTGTCGCCGCTGGAATGGCGCTCGCGACGATCGGGACCGACACCGGCGGTTCCATCCGCATTCCTGCGGCTGCCTGCGGCATCGTGGGCCTGAAGCCGACGCTTGGCGAGATATCGACGGACGGGTGCGTGCCGCTGTCTGGAACGCTGGATCACATTGGCCCCCTCACGCAATCGGTCGCCGATGCGAGCCTTGTGTATCACGCGCTCCTCGGAGATCCAGCGGTGCCGCCGCCCGGCCCGATGCCGCTCTCGAGCCTGCGGCTGGCGGTGCCACGACCGTACTTTTGCGATCGCCTGGACGACGACGTTCGGGCGCGATTCGACGAGGCACTCGAGCGGCTTCGCCGCGCCGGCGCCCACATCGGCGAGATCGCGATCCAGCATGCGACCGACATTTCTACGATCTATCTGCACATCGTGCTCGCCGACGCGGCCGCGTACCACGCGCATGCGTTAGAAGCGATGCCGGACCGGTACACGCCGTCGGTACGCCTCCGTCTGGAAATGGGGCGCTATGTGCTGGCCGAGGACTACGTGCGTGCGCTCGCGGGCCGCGAGGTACTGCGCCGCGAAGTAGACGCGGCGCTGTCTCAGCACGACGCGCTGGTGCTGCCGACGCTGCCGATTCCCGCTCCGCCAATCGGCGCCAAAACGGTTCCGGTCGGAACGACAACCGAGAGTGTTCGATCCGTGATGCTGAAACTGACGCAGCCGTTCAACATCACGGGTCATCCAGCGATTTCGCTGCCAACGGGACTCAGCGCTGACGGTCTCCCTTGCTCGATGCAGCTCGTCGGCTGTCGCGGACAGACCGATGCGCTGCTGCGCGTAGCTTTGGCGTGTGAGAAATATATAAGTCTGAAGTCTGAAGTCTGAAGTCTGAAGTTTGACTTCGAACTTCAGACTTTCGCGAATCCGCTCACACATCCAACCCAATCGCCCGCATCAGCGCCAGCGCGTTGCTGTGCTCGACGACGCCGGCGCGCATACGGTAGTCGAAAACCATCCGACCGTTTTCCAGTCGATCTTCGAAATGCGCGTTGATGACGCCCTCGAGCGTCGCGGGCAATTCGGTGAGCGCCAGATCGTGCGT
Source organism: Acidobacteriota bacterium (assembly GCA_046728115.1). Taxonomy (GTDB): domain Bacteria; phylum Acidobacteriota; class Vicinamibacteria; order Vicinamibacterales; family CAVVIG01; genus CAVSWN01. The sequence continues at coordinate 8,162 of JBKPDW010000564.1, forward strand.
GGTCACGAGTCCGATCGCGCCGCGTCGGACGAGCGTTCGAACGATCGCTTCCGCGCCAATCCGCCGATCGTGAGAATTCGTGCCATGGAGGATTTCGTCGAGCAGAAACATCAGCGAAACAGGCCCGTTCGTTGCGGCGACGATGTCGCGAATGCGCAGGATCTCGGTATAGAACCGCGAATGTCCTTCCTGCAACGAGTCATCGATGCGAAGGGTCGCACCGATTACGAGGGGCGAGAGTCGAAGCCGATCGGCGACCACGGGAGCGCCCGCGAGCGCGAGGACGACGTTCGCGCCGACGGTTCGAAGGAGCGTGCTCTTCCCGGACATGTTCGAGCCACTCACCACGATCGCCCGCGGTCCATCACTACCGAGGCGCACGTCGTTCCGGACGGATGATGCGTCTGGAATCAGTGGGTGTCCAAGGTTCTCGGCGTCGAAGACGCAGCCCTGATCGGCGATTCCCGGAAAGGGATCACGGGGACGTTCGTAGGCATAGGACGCCAGTGCCGACAAGGCCTCGACCTCGCCTACGACGCGAAGCCACTCCGCAATCGGCGGACCGAACGTGCGATGCCAGCGATCGATTGCGACCGCGATCTGCGGCTTGATCAGAAGCGCGAACGCGATCGGCCCGAACAGCAGGTTGTGGGTTGAATCGGACCACGAGACGAGAGACCGCAGCCGCGCAATGCTCCTGGACGGCGCGGCCTGCCCGGATCCGAGACTCGCCCGAAGCGCCGCCAGCCGCGGCGACGTGAACGCCTCCCGCTCGACCCGTGCGAGCAGCGCCGACAGCAGCCCGAGATCCCGTTCGGGCGTCTCGATTGCGTGAAGCACGTGGTGGATCGGCTTGCGCCAGATGGATGCCATTGAGGTCTCGAACGCAATCCAACCGATCAGCCAGCCGGATCCGACGCGCTCGAAGTAGACGAGGATGGCCAACACGCACGTGAATACCGCAGCGGCACCGAATGCGAACCGGAGAACCGGCGCGAAGTTTGCCGACGGCGAGGCGGCCCATCTTGCCAGGGCACCTGTTCGGCCCACCGGCGATTCGGCGGCGAGCACTGCAACGTCTTCGCGAAAGTCCAGCATCGGTCGCAACTCGCGCACGGCCGCCTGGCGTGCGCGAACTTCGTCGGCTCCCGCACCCGCGCGAAGGAAGTCTGCGAGCGTGGTCTCGCCGGCTTCCGTGCGCGTGGTATTGAGCCGCTCGAACAGCGATCCGGCCCCGAACAGATCGAGATCGCGCGCGTACGGATGACCGTCGAGAAATCGCGCGCCATCGCGACCCGTGCCGGCCCATCGATTGGCGAGCCGATCGAGACCGCGCTCGTATACAGCCGCCGCGCGCCGTGCCCGGTCCGCGCGCTGAAGCAACCGCACATGAACGATGGCGACCACCGCGAACAGCGCTCCGTCGAGCACCGGCCACCACGGAGAGATTCGTGCGCGGACGAACGCCAGCCAGAGCAGCACGGCGCCGGCGCCTGCAATCACGAGTCGCGTGTTGGACAGGAGCAGATGCGTGCGATCGAGTTCGGCTATCAGCGCGCGCCAGCGCGCCAGCCTCCGCTCGTACTCAGCGTGCGGCAAGGGAATTCAGCAGCGTCCGGGCGATCGTCACATAGTGATCCGCCGCGGCCGTGAGCTCCGCAATCGACACCGACTCGTCGGCGGTATGCGCCGCGTGAATCGAACCAGGCCCGAACAACAACGGCTCGCCCCATGCCGCCAGAAACGGTATGTCGGTCGTAAACGGGAATACCGCGGTGTCGAAGCCGGGCACGGTTTTCAACCGAACCGGCGGCACGTCCAGCACATGCTCGATCGCGACGCGGGATTCGAGCGCTGCAACAGCCCGCCGCACGTCGGCCGCATCGCCCACCGTACGAAACATGATTTCGGCATACGCCGCTGGCGACACCACATTCGGCGCGACGCCGCCGCTGATCAAGCCGACGGAGTAATGCGTCGCACCCAGCGTCGGATCGGTGGGCAACTCGATCGATCGCAGCGCGACCAGCGTATCGATCAGCTTGTCGATTGCCGAGACGCCGAGTTCGGGAAACGACGAATGGGCCGCGCGGCCCTCGGCGTGCAACTTCAATCTGAGAATACCGCGTGTCGCCACGGCCAGACGGTTGTCGGTCGGCTCGCCGTCGACGAGAAACCGCGCGCCGGCGCCAGCCCGCGCGTTGGCAACGCGCGCGCCATCGCTGCCGCGCTCTTCGCCGACTACGAACAGCAAACCGACGCGCGATTCGCCATCCCGGCGCAGCCGATCGGCCGCGGCCACCTGCGCGGCGAGAATGCCCTTCGCATCGCAGGCGCCGCGCCCGTATAAGCGACCGTCGGCCACGCGGCTCGCGAAGAACGGCGGCACGCAGTCGATGTGCGTGGACAGCCAGACTGCCGGAGTGGAATTCGGCGCAGCGGCGATGAGGTTGAACCGCGCGTCGTCCACTGGCTGCTCGGTCAGGTCGAACCCGCGACCTCGCAGATAATCAGCGAGCCAGCGGCCGACATCGCCTTCGCAACCGGTCGTCGAATCGATATCGACGAGCGAGCATGTCAATGCGACGATGTCGACGTCGCCTGCCATCACGCTTCGATCGCGATCACCACGGCTCTCATCGAATCCAGGCCTCGAGCTCGGTGCGGGTGTCCGTGCGCGAGTCGCGGTATTTCACGATCACCGGTGTTGCGAGCGACAGCCCCCACTCTGGACCCTTGCCCCCTGCAACCGCTCGCGCGCCGGGCACCACGACCGCGCCTTCGGGAATCACAAGCGGACGATCCGCGGTAGGTTTGATGATGTCGCCGCGCACCAGGTCGTACACCGGCGTGGATCCCGTGAGCACCGTTCCCGCGCCGACAACGGCGCGCGCCTTGATGACCGCGCCCTCGTAGACGCCCGTGTTACCGCCAACGAGCACATCGTCTTCGACGATGACTGGAAGGGCGCCGACCGGTTCGATGACGCCGCCAATCTGCGCGCCGGCGCTGATGTGGACGCGCGCGCCAATCTGCGCACACGACCCGACGAGCACATGCGAATCGATGAGCGAGCCTTCGCCGATCCATGCGCCGATGTTCACATACATCGGCGGCATGCAGATGACGCCGGGAGCGACGTACGCGCCGTCCCGAATGGCGGATCCACCAGGCACAACCCGTATGCCTGCGCCGAGTCCGGGCTTGCGAAGCGGGAGCGTGTCCTTGTCGTAGAAAGGCCAGCGGCCGTGGTCCATCGAGACGTCGGCGATGTCGCCAAACCGGAATCCCAGGAGAATGCCCTGCTTCACCCACGCATTGACGCGCCATCCCGAAGCAGTCGTGGCGTCCCGCTCCGCGGCGCGAACTTCGCCGGCGGCCAGAGCAGCGCGCAAGCGGGCGAATGCTTCGCGCGCGGCATCTCGATCCGTCGCTGCGCCATCGGCGACGAGTTTATTGATGTCGTCTTCCAGTACCACCTTGGTCCTTGGTTCCTGGTGCTTCGTTCCTGGTCCGTCCTATCGTCCTTGGTCCGTCCTACGGTCCCTGGTCGGTGGTCCGTGCTCCGTCCCCGGTTCTCGGTCCAGCCCGCCGCGTCGTCCGACTGGCTGCCCCCATCAGCGCACTTAGACGAGCGCCGCCTTCAGCAGATCGAGTTCCTTCAGTACCTTCAGAATTTTTTCCCTCGATTCCGCCTTCGGCGAAACCATGGGCAGCCGATACGACTCCTCGAGCAGCCCCATGGCCGTCATCGCGGCCTTTACCGGAATCGGATTCGCCTCCACGAAATTGACCTGCATCAGCGGGAGGATCCGCGCGTGGATCTTGCGCGCGGCGGCAAAGTCGTTCCGCTCGGCCGTCTCCACCATCTCCACCATCTCGCGCGGAATCTCGTTCGACGCCACCGAGATGATTCCGCGTCCGCCGACCGCCATCAGCGGCAGCGTCAGCGCATCGTCGCCCGACAGCACAATGAAGTCCGGCGGCACGGCGCGCGCCACCTCGCACATCTGGGTCATGTTGCCCGACGCTTCCTTGACGCCGACGATGTTCGGCAGGGCGGCCAATCGGGCGAGCGTCGCGACTTCGAGGTTCACGCCGGTCCGGCCCGGCACGTTGTAGACGACGATCGGCAACGGCGTGCTTTCGGCTATCGCGCGGTAGTGCTGAAACAGCCCCTCCTGAGTCGGCTTGTTGTAGTAGGGCGTGACCGAGAGCAGTCCGGAAACACCTCGGCGTTCGAATTCGCGCGCGAGATGAATCACTTCCTTCGTATCGTACCCGCCGGCGCCCGCCAGGACCGGCACGCGGCTCCTGGCTTCGTCCACGACGATTTCCACGACGCGCAATCGCTCGTCGTCGCTGAGCGTCGGGTTCTCGCCCGTCGTGCCGCACGGCGCGAGGAAGTGGATCCCGTGATCGATTTGGCGCCGGGCCAGTTTCCGGACCGCGGTTTCGTCGAGATCACCGTTCTTCGTAAACGGCGTCACGAGCGCCGTGCCAACACCGGTGAATGGCTTTCGCATTACTCTCTCCTTCTCCGGATCGCTCGGCTCGAGTCTCGCACTCGACCGCTCGGCTGAAGCCTCGCGCTCCCGCTTCCCTGCCTGCCTCCGCCGCTACCGGCCCTCCGAGATCCCGAGAACGTCGCGCATCGTGAACCAGCCGCGCTTACCATGGACCCATTTCGCCGCCGTCAACGCACCACGCGCAAAGGCGGAACGATCGCGTGCGGTATGCGCGAGCACAACTGTTTCCGCCGGACCGTCGAACCCCACCGTATGGGCGCCCGGAATGAAGCCTGCGCGCGTCGACGACACATCGATCTTCCGCCGAAAGCCAGCCTGCTCCATCGATCGGGTCAGCAGCAGCGCCGTCCCCGACGGCGCATCGGCTTTTGTGGCGTGATGCGCTTCATGCAGAAACGCGCCGAACTCCTCCTGTGGCGCAAACAGTTTGGCCGCCTGCGCAACCAACGCATCGAAGAGCACGACCCCAGTCGAGAAATTCGGCGCGACAACCACGCCGACCCTCGCCGCTTCGACCGCCGCGCGGACAAGCGGTTCGTGCTGCGACCATCCGGTCGTGCCAATGACCAGGTTGATGCCGCGCCGGACGAGGGCTGCTGCGTTATCGGGCACGGATGCCGGCGTCGAGAAATCGATCGCGACATCCACGCCGTTCCATGTCGCGGCATCAGGGCCACCGCCATGCCGGGGTGATTGCGGATCGATCACCCCTGCCACCTCGCAGCCGTAGTCTGCCGCGAGGGTCTCGACCAAGCGTCCCATCTTGCCGTGGCCAACGAGCAGTATTCGCATGCGAGCGGTCTATCCGAACTCTCCACGCCCTCCGCCACGGAGGACACAGCGGACACGGAGGATCCAATGTTCATATCTGAACCCCGTGTCCTCGGGGTCCCCCGCGGTGGCGAGTTCGTGCATCAGAAAAACGCCTCGTGCAGACGCATCATCGCATGAGGCACATCCGCGTTGCGCAGCACAAACGTGATGTTACGGCGCGATGCGGCCTGCGAAACCAGACGCAGCGGAATGCGGTCCAGCGCGGTGACGGCCCTGGCGAAGAGCGTGGGATCGCCGCGCAGGCGCTCGCCGACGGCACAGATGATAGCCATATCGTGCTCGCAGCTCACCTCGGCAAAGTTGCGAAGGTTCTCGACAATCGCATCCAGTCGCCGAGTGTCGTCGACGGTCACCGACACGCTGACTTCCGACGTCGTGACCACATCGACGGCCGTCTTGAAGCGCTCGAACACCTCGAACAGACGGCGCAGGAACCCATGCGCCATCAGCATGCGTGATGACGTGATGTCGATCACCGTCACTTCGCGCTTGCAGGCAATCGCCGCCAGCGTCGCGTCCGCTCGCTGAGGCAACGACGTAATGAGCGTTCCGGCATTCGAAGGCCGGCGAGAATTCAGGATCCGCACCGGAATGTTCTTCGCGACCGCTGGAAGGATGGTACTCGGGTGCAGCACCTTTGCGCCGAAGTACGCGAGCTCGGAGGCCTCCGCGAACGACAGTTCCGGCACAACGCGAGGCTCCGCCACCACGCGCGGATCCGCCGTCAACATCCCGTCCACATCGGTCCAGATCTGGATTTCGCTTACCACGAGGCACGCGCCGAAAATGGCGGCCGAATAGTCGGAGCCGCCACGCCCGAGCGTAGTCGTCACTCCGCTTGTCGTCGAGCCGATGAACCCGCCCAGCACCGGAACCGTACCGGACTCGGAGATTGGAGCAAGGTGCCCCTGCACCCGTTTGCATGTTTCGTCCATGTCCGGTGCAGCCGCCCCGTGTTCGGCATCGGTCACCAACAGGCTCCGCGCATCGACCCAGGCGGTCTTGATGCCGCGGTCCGCCAGAGCTGCCGCCACGATCCGACTGCTGACCAGCTCGCCGGCCGCAAGCACGGCATCGAGCGATCGAGGCGAAACGTCTCGGAGCACCGCCAGCGCATGAACGAGTCCGTTCAGCTCGTCGAATTCACTTCGAATGCTGGCGAGAAGGTCGGTTCGACTCGATGTCGTGACGGCCGACGCCACGGCCAGATGTCGATCGAAGAGCGCACGAAGTTCGCCGGCGGCGCTTTGAGATTCACCGTCCTCCGCAAGCCGTGTGATCGCGACGAGCGCGTCGGTCACCTTCGAAAGCGCGGACACCACAACCACCGGCGCGATGGTCTTCGCACCGTCTGCCGACGCGTGCCGGCACACGATCTCGATCAGCCGATCAATCGCGTCGGGATCGGCGACTGACGTGCCGCCGAACTTCATCACAACGTTCATGGCGACGTCCAAATGTACGGTGCTGGGTGCCGGGTTCCAGGTGCCAAGTGCTCGGTGCCAAGTGCTCGGTGCCAAGTGCCAACGTGCTCGGTGCCGTGTGCCAAAGTGCTCGGTGCCAAGTGCCAACGTGCTCGGTGCCAAGTGCCAACGTGCTCGGTGCCAAGTGCCAACGTGGTCGGTGCCGAGTCACAACGTTCGCCGCAGCCAAGAGCACACGTGCGCGGTGCCTATTGCCCTGTTG